>JBDLID010000181.1:0-5273 GCA_039715055.1 Thermodesulfobacteriota bacterium
AGCCCGGACGGCTGCGGCCGAGCCCCCATGGATGGGTTCATGGCGTCCCACAAATCAAACAGTTACTACTCGAGCCAGATGCAGCATACTGTTTTAAAGAACAAGATTCGATTCGGGCAGAGGGGGCTGAGTTTCATTTAGAGCCACTAAAAAAATAGAAAAGAGAAAGCATAAGTTCCTATATGTTCACTCACTGTTCTCTTCTAAGAAGACCGGTTCCAGCAGGATATCGCTTAACGACCGCTTGGGGACATGGTGGATGCCCTGATCGTCACGCCAGTAGCGGATATCGCCATCCTTATCTGTTTCCTCCAGTACCACTTCTTCTGCAGGGTAGCCAAGAGCAATAACCAGCAGAGGTTTAAAGCGTTCATCAAGTTTGAAAATACGACTGACACTACTTTTTGAAAAGGAACCGATACGACAGCCAAAGATATTCATCTGTGCTGCTCCGAGAAGCAGGTTCTGACTACCAATGCCCAGGTCGAAGTGAGCCTCGCATTCTGGCCCTTTGCACCTGTTTAAATCCAGCAAACAGATGATATAAGCCGCAGGCCTTTCCCCTTGGTCCGGTCCTGGCCAGTCTTTGAGGTATCCGGCCCAGCCGAGGAGGGGAAAGATTCTATCGCAATGTTTCTCTTCGCTGAGCACCATATAGCGAAGAGGCTGGCTGTTGCGGGCGGATCCTCCAAGCCGTGTAAATTCCAGTAACTCCACCAGCTTTTTGCGTGGAATCTTCTTCTTTTGAAACCTGCGGACAGTGCGGGTCTTTCTGATCAATTCAGTGATGTTTTCCATGTCGGTTTAATGGTTGTGCGTTGCTGGTGTTGGCCAACGCTTTTGACAGAGGGCGCAGCCTGGATTACCCTTCTCGGGGAAGGGAGAAAGAAATATGGAGTGGAGGGGCGGCCTTAACCGACGACCCACAGGGCCATGTCCTGGGTTGATTTTACCATCCGGTCCGAGACCCCGCCGAAAAGCCCCTTGGCCATGCCGACCCCCCGTCGGCCAAGAATCACCGTGCCGCAGTCATATTTTTTTGCCTGGCGCAGGATGCCGTGGGATTCTTCCAGGTCCATGCTCTCCGGCAAAACAATGATATTTTCCTCCGGGATTCCCGAGTCGGCAAGAAGGATTCGGGGGCCGTTGAAGAGGCAGCCTTTGCCGCTGAGATGGTCGTCGCACCATTTTTTCTCCCAGCGATCGTAAAACTGTTGGGCATCGCAGGTCACTTTCTTGCCCATGAAACGGCTGCAGTGATAGAGAAAGATCTTGATATCCGTTCGGTCGGCCAGGATATGACCGAGGTGGTCAATGGCAAGCAGGCTGGGGAGCGAGCCGTCGACAGGGACCAGAAAGTTTTTTGACTTCACCTCGCCATCGATGATCCAGAGTGGAGTGGAGTGACATTTCTTGAATAATCCGCTTGAGACAGATCCCAGTAACGCCTCACTCATACGGTCAAGTCCTCTTCGTCCGACGAGAACGGCATCCACCAGCAGCCTCTCCACCTCGTGTTGGATTGTTGCGGCAATGTTGATGCCGGATACGTGAGAGGAGCTTGAAACCCTGTCGGGGTCAAAACCAAGCCTGACGAGTTTTTCTTCCGCTTTTTTCAGGCTGCGCTTCGCAACGGATATTTTCTTATCCAATGCCGGGTTAGTCGGTAGCAGGCTGTGTCGTCGGTCGGCAGGTTCCGGAATGACACCTCCGCTCGAGACGATGCAGGTCATGAGTGTGACATTGATTTCAGGCTGATCCCTGAAAACGGCAGCAGCATAGGTGAGTGACTGGTTGGAGTAGACCGAACCGTCAATCGCAATGAGGATCGTCTTTTCCATGAAAATCCGGAAGTGTTTTGAACTGAGTTGGCCTGGTCCCTGTGCGCAGCAGAGAACCACTGTGCATCTCTATATATCAGTGTAGGGAAAATTGTTATTGAAGTCAAATGGTGAACCGGTGCTGATTCGATCACCTGGTAATCAGTAAGACCTGTTAAGGTTGTTTGGGGCGGATTGTCTCCTTGTAATTCCCAGAAAGGCCTACTGTGCAGGTATGCTGGTTAGAAACAGATTGGACCGTATTGGCAAGGCCCGGTGCTGGTAGTGGGTTGTCCCGAAAAACCCTGTCAATCCGCTTGTGTTGACCTCTTTGCTGCCGACCGCAGTTACCCAAGCCGTCACCGTGTAGATTGAATGAAAAAAGCTTGATTTGAAAGTGGTTTCGGGCCATACTGCCTCAATTTTGAAATTTTATTTACTCATTAAACTGGTTGAATCTCGATGGAAGAACTTGCAGAAAAGAGAACGCGCGTCCGTACTCCCTTTGTCACGGAGGCAATTATCATCTCGGAAGCCGTAAACCTGAAGGCCGATGTTGAACTGTCCAACATCAGTATCAGCGGGATGTTTGTTGAGACGGATCAGGTTATTGAAAAAGGGACCCTCTGTGATGTGCAGATTATCATCAACGGAAAACACAGCCGCCTGATCATTGATGATATTCAGGCAACGGTGGTCAGACATGAAGAGGGTGGTCTTGGTCTTAATTTCACCTCGGACATGGAGTGGTTCGTGCTTTTTAAAATTTATACCAGATACGCAAAAGGTAATTATAGATGAAGAGATCAATACTTGCTGCTTCCATCGTACTGCTCCTGCTTGGCACCTGTTTTTCTGCCCATGCCAAGAGAGATATCGAGGCAAAGTTTTTTATTGAGGACGCACTGGCCAATCCAAAAATCCAGCAGGCACTTCGCAGTGAGGTCAGTCTTTATTGGGGAAATCAGCCTGTCCCTGCCAATAGTGTACAGATGCAGGAGATCAAAACCAGCAAGCGCTCCAACGGTATCGGCAAGGAGGACATAGAGGCCTGTCAATGGGCATTTGCCAGTGCCATAAGGGCTCTGCAGGATTCAGCGCGGCGGGCAGGCGGTAACGGTTTGATGAATATTCAATCCAATATCGATAATATTTTATCGTCGAGTGAGAACCAGTTCGACTGTGCCGTGGGTTCGGTCATGGTCAATGTGGCCTTCAAGGCAACGATCATCAAGACTGACTGATCATTGAGTTGTGGTGTCTGGAGCAACCGCTGATGATATGTGCAGCCGGCTGCCAGTCAATCCCGGTTAAGCAATCCTGATGACCGGAATTATCCTTACCTATTGCCTGGTCGGTTCTGCGGCAGGCGTTATGGCTGGCCTGCTCGGTATTGGCGGCGGTCTGGTGATCGTCCCTATTCTGATCTATACCTTCAGTCTGCAGGGAGCGGATCCTGAACTGATCATGCATCTCGCCCTGGCCACCTCCATGGCGTCGATTATTTTCACATCCATCTCAAGTTTTTGGGCCCACCACAGGAGAGGAGCAGTACAGTGGGGGCTGGTTGCAGCCATCTCTCCCGGAATTCTTATTGGCACCTTTCTCGGTGCCTGTTTTGTTTCAACCCTTGCCACCGATATCCTGAAGTTGATCCTTGTTGTTTTTCTCTATGGCGCTGCGGCTCAGCTGCTTACCGGCCGTAGACCGAAAGCGGACAGGGAGATGGTTGGATGGGCCGGGCTTTTCTGCGCCGGCAGTGTCATCGGGGCTGTATCGAGTATGGTGGGTATTGGCGGCGGCTCCCTTTCCGTTCCCTTCATGGTCCGCCATAACATCACCATCCATCATGCCATTGGCACTTCGGCGGCCATCGGCTTTCCCATCGCCCTGGCAGGAACGGCGGGTTATGTCTTTTCCGGCTGGGGAAACTCCGCGCTACCTGCGTACTGCCTCGGCTATGTCTACCTGCCGGCCCTGGCGGGAATCTCTCTTTTCACCTTTGTCACCGCCCCGGTGGGCGTGATGCTGGCCCATCGGCTTGATGTGAAAAAGCTTAAACGGATTTTTGCCCTTCTCCTTATTGTCGTGGCCACCAGGATGGTGGTTGAGATCATCTGACCACAGGTCCGGCTGTTTACTCTTTTGCCGTTGGTCTTTTCTGCTGATATAACCGGTTAATAAAGTCATTGATTAACCTGGTCATTGTCAAGATAGAGTAGGAAAGTAGACTGTTGCTAAAAAATGTACCACAATGTGCCACATGAGGCAATCCGCTGTTTCTATCGGCCAATTAACTCTGGAGAGAATATGCCTTGAAAAGTACAGGCGGCGCGGATTTTATGTGTTAAATGTTATCTCTCTTGAAGCTGATTACTGTTTCTTCGTGTTGCGCTTCAGCGACCGGAGAAGATCGATTCAGCAACAGGGAATACCTTGACTTTTTAATCATGCTTGATGAATATAGAGTAGAGAGATTGTTCTATAAGTTCAGGAAGTTCGGGCGATGGGAGTGGTTCCCACAGTCCAGCCCGGATCGATCCTGTATTGCGGAGAGTTCATGAGCAAGGCAACAGAACCATACGTCATTCTCACCATCGATGATGAACCCCTGATCCGGGAGACCTTCAGATTTTATCTTGAGGATTTCGGTTACAGGGTTCTTGAGGCGGAAAATGGTCGTGTCGGGCTGGAAGTGATCGAGCAGCATCTGCCGGACCTGGTTCTTGTCGATCTGCGTATGCCGGAAGTAGATGGACTCGATGTCCTCAAGGTGATGAAACGGACCTACCCGGATATCCCCGTGGTGGTTGTTTCCGGGACCGGGTTTATCGGTGATGCGGTGGAGGCTCTGCGGCTAGGAGCCTGGAATTACCTGCTTAAACCCGTTGAAGATCTCAACATGCTCATATATGCCATTGAGCAGAGCCTTGATAAGGCGAGGCTGATCCGGGAAAATAAAGAGTATCGGGAAAACCTGGAGGAAAAGGTCCGGCTCCGCACAGGCGAATTGAACAGGGCCAATGATCTTCTCAGCCAGACCCGTATGCAGATTGTTTTTCGCCTCGGTAAGACCGCCGAATATCGTGACAAGGTAACGGGCCGGCATGTTGTCCGTGTGAGCTGCTACACCCGTATTATTGCCCAGGCACTTGGTCTCGACAAGGATGAGGCGGATCTTGTGGCAATGTGCAGTGCACTCCACGATGTTGGTAAGCTCGGTGTACCCGACTATATCCTTAACAAGCCGGGCAGGCTCGATGATGAAGAGTGGGCGATTATGAAGCAGCACTGCAGGATGGGGCAGGAGATTCTCAGCCCGCTGACCATTGAAGATCTTGCCTTCATGCAGAAAGACAATGATGAGTGTGCAGAGCTGCTCTCCGACTCAAGGCTTCTCAAGACAGCCCGTACCATTGCCTACAGCCACCATGAACGATGGGATGGTAAAGG
>JBDLID010000182.1:0-5258 GCA_039715055.1 Thermodesulfobacteriota bacterium
AGGAAATAATGATGAGTGTGATCGAAAACAATATGAGAAGTTCTCTGTACTGGGAGATAGTTTGGTAGATTTTTTATAATTTTGAAGAGTTAGCATATTAACAAGAACCCTTCCTTTTAGTTTTTCCTGCATGGTCCGGCCTGAAGGTGCACTTTCTTAACAAATTTATCCAATATTATCAGTTCGTTTCTGCCTGAAAAAGCACCTTGCACCAGCGCCATTCGGGTCAGAGTAAAATTAAAACCAATATTATTTTTACTCAGACCTCATTTGTTGCTGGTGTATTTTACTGACGAGAACTTTAAAAACTGCTCCCTGAGGGGAGGGCATCAGTTCCACAGAGCCATCATGCGCCTTCAATAATGACTGAACAATGGCAAGGCCAAGCCCGGTTCCGCCATTGTGTCGATTGGTTGTAAAAAAGGGTCGAAAGATCTTTTTGGCATTGGCCTTGGAAATGCCACTACCGTTGTCCCGGACCAGCCATTCAATGTTGTTGTCCGCACCTGACTGAACATCGACCTTGACCGAGACTTGCGGGCCGCCGTGCTGGAGGGAGTTGTCGATGAGGTTTGCAATGATCGAAACCAGGGTATCCGCTTCGATATGCATCTTGGATAATCCATTTTCCGTGCTGATCCCCACCTGCTGCACCTGTTCCCGGTATCGGTGAGTCAGGCGCTCAACCACCTGGCTGACAGTGCAGGTTGCAGATCCCTGGCGGCTCACATCGGCCCTGGCCAGTTCATGGAGGCGGGTAACCATCAGGTCCAGCCCTTTGATGTCGATTGCCATGTTTTCAAGAAAGCGCTGCCGCTCCTGGTCGGTCATACTGTTGCCGTGGTCCTGGAGCAGCTCGACCGCTCCACTTAGAGAGGTGAGGGGCGTCTTGAACTCGTGGGAAACATTTCTCGCAAATGTCTCGATATATTCGGTTCGACTCCTGAGGCTGGTCGCCATTTCCGCAAAGGAATTCGAAAGCTGGGCCACCTCCCTGGTGCACGGGTAGTCCAGGGGACGGGCTCCATCGTGTTCCCCCCGCCCTATTTTTTCAGTCTGGCGGACCAGCGCCCTGATCGGTCGACTGATAATGATCGTTGTCAGCAGAGAGACCACCAGCACCAGGAGGAGCAGCGCCGCACCGCCTTTTACGAGGTGAGTACGAATCTGGTAAAGACTCTGGCTGACTCCCAGCGGGCTGCGGGAGAGAATCACACCACCCACTACTTTATCCCCTTCAATAACCGGCAGGGCGACAAAGACCCGAACCCAGGCCCGTCGGCTGATTGACGCAAGGGGCGGCGCTGGCTCGTCCGGGATTCGTTCCCGCAGGAGACTGACATAGCTGCCCCTGAGCATCTGTTGGACCTCCAGCCGGTTGAGCAGGGAGAGACCGGCTTCCGAACCGCTGGAGGCAACGACAATTCCTTGATGATCCACCAACCGGACCCCGGCAAGGGTGACTTGTTTGGCATCCTTGATGATCGGTTCCAGGATGCGGCCGGCAGCCAGTGCCATCGGGTCAGGCGGCTGGCCCGGGGCCTTTGCCTCCGGCGCGCTGGGATGGATGGGCTCACTGGCCACATCGAGCTGTGCGCTGAGCAGGGCGAACTCTTTATCTGTTGGTGGGCAGTCGACACACTGTTGACCGGTCAATACAAGGTTTTCAGACGACGATAAAGAGATGAGCTGCTGGTGAAATGTTGCAGCCAGCAGGGCTCCCTGGCCGATCAGGGCGGATTCGGTCCGTCGAACCAGCTCGCTTTCATAGAGATGGAGCAGGTAGATACCGCCCACCGGCAGCAGAAGAATCATCAGGTTGGTGAGCAGCAGCAGGGTGCGCAGGCGGGGCAGGGGGAAGAACGACTTCATCTAGCTGCACGGGCCCAGTTTGTAGCCGATGCCGCGGACGGTAATAATTGGATCGCCACCGGCCTCCCGGAACTTGGCCCGGATCTTACGGATATGACTGTCAATGGTACGATCGGTGACAAGTGTCCCATGGTCGTATGTTCTGTCCATCAGCTCGTCGCGACTGAAGACACGGCCCGCAGAGCTCATCAATGACTGGAGCAGACCAAACTCAGTGGCGGTCAGGACAACTTCGCAACCACCCCAGAAGACCTGGCAGCAGGCGGTATCGAGGAGCAGGTGGCCGCAGTGGAGCCTCTCCCTTGTGCTCTCTTTTTTCTCAACACCATTTGTTGCAGCCCCCCGTCGCAGCACCGCCTTGACCCTGGCCACCAGCTCTCTTGGGCTGAACGGCTTGGTGATGTAATCATCTCCCCCGAGCTCAAGGCCAATGATTCGGTCTATTTCATCATCTTTTGAGGAAAGAAAAATAATCGGCACCCTGGATGTGCGGCGAAGCTCTCTGCAGACCTCGGTGCCGTCCATTTCCGGCATGAGGATGTCGAGGATAATCAGGTCGGGATCATCCCTGTTAACGGCTTCCATGCAGTGGAGACCGTTTTCCGCCTCAACAGTTCGATAGCCCGCCTTATTCAGGGCAAAACAGACAACTTCCCGGATATGGGAGTCGTCATCTGTAACGAGAACGGTTTCCCGGAAGGGAGGGATGGTCGGCTCATCGGTTTGGGAAAAAGAATCGCTCATCGCTCACCATCCATAATCATCGCCTGACGTATCGATGGATTTTTTTGAGGGGGTCTGCACCAGATCTGCACAATTCTTTCACCTGATTTTCACCATTGAATCATCCTGTCTGCACCTTCAGTTGCTAAGTTTTTCTGAAAGGCAAAGGAAAATAGCAAGCTTAATCCCTATGACAGTACCATACCGGAGTAGCAGGGAAGTGCAAAATAAAATCCATATTCAGGTTCATTACCCTCTTGTCACCACAATCAAAGAGCTGTGGAAAACAGCGACCCTGCTCTGCCGGGCAAAGCCCGAGGTGCTCTGCAGCTGGTTTGACCGCGAGACTGAAAAGATCAGGCTCTGCCTGCTGCTGATCCTTGTTTGCGGCGCGCTATACGGTATGACTCTCGGAGTGTGGCGGTCACCCCTGCAGGCAGTGTATGTGGCCGTTAAATTCCCCTTGCTGATTGTTCTCACCATGCTCGGGACCGGTCTGATCAATGGCATGCTTGCCCAGCTGCTGGGGATTGCAATCAGTTTCCGTCAGAGTCTTCTTGCCGTCCTGATGAGCTTTGCACTGCTGAGCTTGATCCTGGCCTCCTTTTCACCACTGCTGCTGTTTCTCGTCTACAACCTTCCTCCCATGGGAAGTGAAGGGGCGGGTGCCGGTCATAGAGTTTTGCTGCTGGTCAATGTGGCGATCATCACCCTTTCCGGGCTGCTGGCCAATATCCATCTCTACACCCTGCTGGTTCATATCTGCCGAACGTCTTCTACGGCGCTGCAGCTTCTTTTCACCTGGCTGACGGTGAATATGTTTCTCGGCTGCCAGTTGTCCTGGAACCTGCGACCCTTTTTCGGCAGCCCGGCGCTGCCGGTCCGTTTCTTGAGAGATGATCCCTTTGCCCACAGTTTTTACGAGGCCATCTATCGCATGCTCTTCTAAAAAAGAGCGATTAAGGCTGGCCAGCTCAAATTCAAAAAGGTCTTTATGGAGAATTGCTATGACAGACAAAGACGAAACAATCAACCGGGATGAGCTGACAACTAAAGGCCACTCTTCCCACACCAATGAACAAGAGAGCTCAGCTGTGCTGGAGGCCAAGGCAGGCCCGGGCCTGCTCGTAGATACCCTTCTTAAAAAGCCGGATCTGCTGGTTCGCCAGATCGTCGACGGCCGCTCCGCCAGGAATATCGCTGTTCTTGTCCTGGCTGGAGCCTGCTGCCACCTGGCCTATGGCCTGATTGTCGGCAGTTTCTCCGGAAACAGTCAATGGCTGGCAGCACCTTTGAAAATTATCTTCGGCACAACACTTTCCGCCCTGTTGTGTTTCCCAAGTCTCTATATCTTTGCCAGCCTCAGCGGAGCCAGCCTCACTCCAGGTCAGGCACTGGGGCTGATGTCCAGCGGCCTGTCTCTGGTCGGAGTGCTCCTGCTGGGCTTTGCCCCTGTGGCCTTTGTCTTCACCTTTTCCATCCAAACCTCTTTTTTCATGGGAGCGATCCATCTTCTCATCTGGGGGGTGGGGATCATTTTCGGCCTCCGCTATATCCTCAAATCCCTGGCAGCCATGTCCTGCCGGGATGGATACCTTATCAAACTGTGGGGAGTGATCCTGGTGGTCACCATGCTGCAGATGTCCACAACCCTGCGACCGATTATCGGTGAGTCCGACAAGTTATTGACCACTGAAAAGCGATCATTTGTCGTCCACTGGCTGGAGAACGGATCCGATATGGAAAAAGAGCAGGTTCGCTGAGGTTCAGGCTGGCATGCAGATGAAAAAAGGACAACCCCGCTCAGCCACAGTCACCATGTTTCCAGCAAGATTGAGACTGAACCGGGTAGTCCTGATGATTCTCCCTGTTGCAGGAGCCTCCCTCTTCCTGTACATGCCGGTAATTCACTGGCTGTTGAAGAAGATGTCGGCATCAAATGGTGCCTTGCATGGTTTCAGCCTGATCATCATTGGCGGTGTCGGGCTCTATCGACTCTCACTTAAAAAAACAGCCGGACTCCGCCAGCCGACCCTCTACCATCCCGGTCTTTTGATCTGGTTTCCTGCCTCAATTATCTACCTCTATAACGAGGCGTATATCGGTTTTCATACCCTGTCTGCCGCGCTCTTTATCGTCCATCTGTATGGGCTGGCAGGCCATTTTCTCTACCGCCAACAGTGGCAGTTCATGTTCCTGCCGCTGCTGCTGATGATCCTGGTCCTGCCGTTTGAACACTACCTTGATGTCTATCTCGGTTTTCCCCTGCGGCTGCTCAGTGCCCAGCTGGCCGCTTCACTGCTGCAGGTGGCCGATCTGCCCATGCTCACCAGCGAGTCGATCCTGATGATCGACAACCGGGCGGCAATGATTGATCTTGATTGCAGCGGCATCAAAAGCCTCTGGGTCGGATTGATCTTTTACCTGCTGCTCACCTGGATTGAACGATTCAAGGTCAACTCTGCATGGCTGGCAACGGGGCTGGCCTTTGGACTGTTGCTGGTGCTTGGCAATATTTTTCGTATTGTCATCCTTGTGACCCTGGAGCTTGTCCTCGAGTTTGGTCAGGCGGCCCGGTTGCTCCATCAGCCGCTTGGCCTGTTGAGCTTTGCCCTCTCCTGCCTCGTTGTCTGGATGGTCCTTATCAGATTTGGCGATAAGAC
>JBDLID010000183.1:0-5244 GCA_039715055.1 Thermodesulfobacteriota bacterium
GACTCACCTGTTGTTCTTATTCTTCGCAGTGGTTATACCTTGCTGCCTTAAAACCGGCCACGCGTATTGAGCGTGGTTGTTCACTCTGCCAAAGGTTGAAAAACTGGTAACAGTGCAGCTGCGCTCCATCTTCGTCCATTTACGCCTTCTCACATAGCACAAGTATGCTTCGAAGTCTTAAGGCCACCTTGAAAAGACAATTTTTCAAGGTACCCTTAAATGAACGAATATAGAGCACATCTGAACAGTTATAGTTCAGCCTAAAGACCTGTTTGTCTTTCTTGCTGAATAGTTACAAAAACTGTTACATTCGTTTGATGTAGGCCGACTCCTTTACTCTTGTGACCCACGCCTCAAAATCTTCTTTTGCCTTTTTGTCGTAGATTATTTTCCGGATTTTTTTCTCGACTGTTTCGTAAGGCTCCTGAAAAACAATCTGTCCCTCTCTACTGGAGAGGAGCTTGTAAAACTGGTAACCGGCAGGGGTTTCGACGATTTGACTGATCTCCCCGGCCTTTAAGGGGAGAATGACCTTCTTCATGTTGTCGGCCATGTCGTCTTCAAGCAGGCTGCCGATATCCCCGCCGTCCACCGCTGAAGGCAGGTCAGAGAATTTTCTGGCCAGCTCCTTGAAGTCCTGGCCTCCGAGAGCAAGAGCTCTGACCCGTTCCGCCCTTTTTCTGGCATCTTCTTTGGCGCTGTCGGAAGAGGCCGGGATAGCCTCCCCTTTTTTATCAAGGCTGAAGCCCATCTGGAGAAGGTAGTAACCGCCCTCGTCCAGGTGTTTGGTATAGTGGGTGTCATAATAGTCGAGGATTTCGTCATCGGTGACGACGATCTTGGAGTGAACCTCATAGCGGGTGAGCTTGGACTGGAGGATTCGATTCTTCAGGCTCTTGCGGAAATCCGCCTCATTCATGCCCATGGACTTGAGGTGATTACTGAACTCCTCGCTGGTCATGCCGCTTTTGGTCATATAATCCCTGGCAGCACCCTCAATCTCATTTTCAGAAACACTGATGTTGTGCTTTTCAGCCTCCTGGAGAATGAGTTTACTCTCAATGAGGTTGGTGAGCGTTGCTTCCCTGGCCTTGCTGAGCGCGTCTGCAAGCTGGTTTGCCGGGACTTCCCGGGTCAGTTTGCGAAACATGGCCTCCCCGGTTTCGTTGACCTCCGACATGGTGATCACCTCGTTGTTGACAACGGCCATTACTCGATCAACAATTTCAGCCGAACAGGGGGAAGATCCCAGTAATGTTATGAGCAGAAGGAGCGGGACAGTGAGCAGGCCGTGATTTCTCCAGCCAGTGGCTGAGCCGGGTGATGAAGTGGTATCCGGAGGACTTATATGTATCATGCTGTAAGAGTGTTTTTTGTATTTGCTGACGGTCAGCGGTTTCGTTGTGTGCCGGAACTGTTTGAACTTGCCCGCAACCAGGATGAACCGGCTGAAAATCATTAACGATTAATCATGAACAGGCAAAGATACCATAAAATCGGATTTGGTTCATCCTCTAGCTGTGTTTTTCCATTTCAGCCCGGAACTATTGTGTATTGACTTTATTCGAAGATGGAATATTTTGTACAACATGCGTCGCACAGGCGTCATCTTAGAATGGTTATCAAAAGGAGCAGTAACCCATGAAAAATAGAATATGGAGGCCATTTTCCCATGGTGTCCTCCTCCTCATATTTGCTTGTTTTCTCGCTGGACCGGCATATGGTGCCACTCAGATGCCGTCGTTTTCCCTGGCTGATGTGGTAACCGGAAAGAAGGTCGACTCCAGTACATTTGCCGGCAAGACCCTGCTGGTTACATTTTTTGCCACCTGGTGTCCTCCCTGTATGCAGGAGGTGCCAACGCTTATTCAACTGCAGAATGAACTCGCTGATAAGGGGTTTTCTGTGGTGGGCCTGTCTGTGGATAAGGGCGGTAAAGGTGTGGTAAAGAAGCTGGTAGAGCAGCGTTCCATTAATTATCCGATACTCATGGCCGATGATTCTCTTCCGTCCAAATTTGGCGGTGTCTACGGTATACCAACTTCGTTCCTGATCAACAGCAAGGGTAATGTTGTTAAGAAATACCCAGGCTATGTTCCTCATATTATTCTGGAAAATGACATTAAGAAAATAATGAATTAGCGTTCATTATTTTCGTTGACATCAATTGGTTAGAATTTTATAGTCCAATGGTTTCTGACAGCATTTTATTTCAGGTAAATTCAGAATCACTAATTCACTTCAAGGAGAAGGAACATGAAAAAAGGAATCGTATCTGTACTTCTGGCAATGACTTTCGCAGTAGCTTCTGTTTCTGTTGGCATGGCTGCCAAAGTTAAGTGTGACGTTAAAGGTGTTGACGGTGATACCGTAACCCTGACCTGTAAGAAAGCCGACAAGCTGAAGGCTGGCGACAAGGTTGAGGTCAAGACCAAGAAAGGCGGCAGTGCAGCCATCGAGGGTTGCTAATTGACATAAGCCGACTTTTTCGGTAGTTTGCAGGGGGTGATTGGTGGTTTCATCAATCACCCCTTTTTTTTTGTTTTCAGAAGAGACAGACAGAGGTGCTGTCAACCGTCCTGCCCGTTTGGAAAAGTTGTGATCATGTTTGAGACCAGGGGTTGCATTTGGAGTTGTTGAAGGCCATACTACTTGGGCTGGTACAGGGATTGACGGAGTTTCTTCCCATTTCCAGTTCCGGCCACCTGGTGATCACCTCTCACCTTCTTGATTTCCAGGGTGCGGGAGTTGCCTTTGATATTTTTGTTCATTTCGGTACGTTGGTCGCCGTGATTGTCGTTTTTCGAAAAGAGCTGACGGCCATGGTCAAGGCGCCATTTGCGCTGCGCAGAGGGACGCTCGACGAGGAGACCCGAACGTATTTTCTCTGGGATATTTACGTTGTAGTGGCGACTATTCCTGCGGTTTTTGCCGGCCTGCTGCTAAAGGATTCCATCGAGGAGATTTTTTCCAGTCTGACCCTGGTCTACGCCATGCTGGCCCTGACCGGAGTGTTGATGCTGCTCACCAGAAAGCTGCCGGAACGCGGGGTTGTGCTCAACTGCCCCCGTTCTCTTGTCATTGGCTGCGCCCAGGCCATGGCGATTCTACCCGGATTGTCCCGCTCGGGTTCGACTATATTTGCGGGGATGGCTCTGGGAGTGGACCGGGAGGTCACGGCCCGCTTCTCATTTATCATGTCGATTCCGGCGATACTGGGTGCGGTGGTACTGCAGATGAAGGAGCTGATCGGCTCCACACCCGACCAGGAGACCATACTCTGTGTTGCTGGCGGCACCATTGCTGCCATGGCTTCCGGTTATGCGGCCATTATCCTGCTCCTTGAAATCGTTCGCCGTAACCGTCTGGTCTGGTTTGGCTATTACTGCCTTCTGGTTTCTGCGCTGGGCTTTGGCAGTGTGTTGTTGTCCTGAGAGTGGGACTAGATTTATCGTGAAAGTAATCTGATTATCGAAAGGGTACCTTGAAAAGGAAATTTTTCACAGTATCCTGGTGAGGTAAGGGGACTCAGCCCCGCTGTTGCAAAGAGGAATCAAAACAGATGGATATTCGAACTCTGCCTGATAGTGAGCGGGAGATCTATAATAAAATCAAGGCTCAGTACAAGGTGCACTTTGACCGTTTAAAGGTCGGCGGCGAGACAATTCGCCTCCTTAAGGTAGCCGATCTGGAGGAATTCCTTGACGGCAAGGACCCCTTTGCAGACGTCTCTGAATTTCCCTTCTGGATCAAGCTGTGGGAATCGGCCATTGTCCTTGCCTATGTCATGCACAGCCTGCCCGGCGCGGAAGGCCGAACAGTCCTTGAACTGGGCGCTGGTCTCGGTGCACCCGGTATTGCCGCTGCTGCTGCCGGTTTTGACGTGACCATCACCGACTACGAAGATATTATAATGGATTTCCAGCGGGTCAGTGTTGCCGCTTCCGGTCTTGAAAATGTCAAGCTTCGTCATCTTGACTGGCTTGATCCACCGGATATGGAGCCTTTTGATTTCCTCATCGGTGCTGAAATTCTCTTTCGCGAGGAGTTTTTTGAGCCGTTGCTGAGCGTTTTTCGTAAATACCTCAAACCCGATGGTAAGATATTTCTGGCCCATGAGGCCACTCGCAAGTCCCTGCCGCTTTTTCTCGAGCGGGCAGCCAGCGAATTCAGGATTGGGATCAACAAGCAGGAGATGAAAAAGGACGGAGTTGAAAAAACCATCATTATTAATCAGTTGAGTTGGAAATAATGGTGTTCTGTCCAGCTTCAAAACTGCAATAATTACCCAATGAACCTTTATCCGATCAATCTCAATATCCGCGATCGACTGTGTGTGGTCGTTGGCGGCGGTAAGGTGGCCCTGCGCAAGGTTAAGTCCCTGCTCGGCTGTCGGGCGAAGGTCAGACTGGTCAGTCCTGAGCTGTGTGTTGAACTGCAGCGTCTTGCCGAAGAAGACCTGGTCGAGTGGCGCAGGAAAGGGTATGAAACCGGAGATCTCGAAGGAGCTTTTATCGCATTTGCCGCAACAGACCGGCGCGAGGTGCAGGAGCTGGTCGTCCGTGACGGCGGCTCGACCTCGACCATGATCAATGTGGCCGACAGTCCCAGGGACAGCGATTTTCACATTCCGGCCAGTCACCGCCAGGGACGTCTGCTGCTTACGGTTTCCACCGGTGGAGGCAGTCCGGCGCTGGCTGCCCGCCTGCGAAGACGTTGCGCCGCCCATTATGGTGTGGAATATGATCTGCTGATCGGCCTGATGGCTGATGTCAGGAAAAAGGTTCTTGCCGGGCAGACATCCGGTGAACAGAACCAGAAACTCTTTGAGTCTCTGCTCGACAGTGGTCTCGAGCTGTTTATTGCCGGCCGGGACTGGCACTCTCTGGAGAGTACGCTCCGGAAACTGCTGCCGGCTGATATCGAGGCTGGGGAACTGGTTCGGAGGCTGCGTGGGCGATTGTCGGATTAAGGCTGCCTTGAACTGTAAATTAACGTCACTTCTTTTGTAACACAAATTTTATGACTGAATTGAGTTATCTTCTTTTTCAACTGGTCCTGGTGGTCAGCTGCGGAGCCTGTGTCAGCTACCTGATGTATTTTATCAGTCAGCGCAAATGGGTCCGCACCGTGGCCAGAAGAGCAATCCTGCTGTCAGGGATTCTCCAGACACTTTATATCCTGTTTCGTCTTATCCAGTCAGGGCATACCCCGATCACCTCCCAGCATGAGGCCGTTGTCTTT
>JBDLID010000184.1:0-5240 GCA_039715055.1 Thermodesulfobacteriota bacterium
GTTGAGCCCACCCGTATGCCCACCTTCGGCTTCAGTGCGCGGGAAGCGGAACAGCTCACCGCCTATTTTGCCGATCTGAGTTCGGTCTCCTATCCCTACTACCAGCCCGAGAAAAAGAAACTCTCCACTGAAGATTCAGAGAAGGCCTGGAAGATTTACTTCCAGACATTTTCCTGTCACTCCTGCCACGCCTGGAACTCCAAGGGCGGAATCGTTGGCCCTGATCAGAGCGACCTGGCCAAGCGCTTGCGGGGTGAATGGGTACAAAAGTATCTGGCTGACCCCCAGAAGTTTATCGCTGATGTGCAGATGCCCAACTTTGAGATGTATCCGGATGAGCTGGAAGTCCTCACCCAGTTGATCATGAGCTTCAATGAGATTCCGGAGGCGGTGTGGGATGTCATCAGGAAACGCTGGGACGATGAGCTGCTGATGAAACAGGCGGCGGAAATGGGAAGCGAATAGAGGCAATACTCATGACAAATAATATGATGATAAGCAGAATCTGTTTTGTATTTGCGGCCCTCACTGTCACTCTTTGTTTTTCCCTGCCGGTCGTTGCTGAGGAGAAAGCTGAAGAGAAGGCGAAGGAAGACCAGGCCCCGAAATATGAAGTCTCCATCGAGCTCGGCCGCGCCACCTATCAACACTACTGCACCCCCTGTCACGGGGTGAAGGGAGACGGCAGGGGCTTTAATGCGCCGCACCTTCTGGTGAAGCCCGCCAATCACACCGACGCCAAGTTTATGTCCGAGCGCAATGACGAGAAACTCTTTGACGCCATCAACCTTGGCGGTGTCGAAGTGGCAAAATCCACCCTCATGCCGCCATGGGGCGCTGCCCTGGGGGATGAGAGAATAAAGTCAATTATCCTGCATTTACGTGAGCTCTGCAACTGCCAGGCTACCAAGAACTGGTGATGAAGCTTTTTTCTTAGTCACCTGAGGCAAACCTGGAGCAGGAAATATTGGTGTAATTTCACCATTTATATATCAACCTCAACCCAAGCTGAATTGGAGGAACAGCAGGTATCGAATTTCGGGGAAAAATGACAAAGGAACATATAGACAGCCAATCACTTAGGGGGAGGCGTATATGAAATTCAAGTCCAAACAGACACCGTATCTTCTGTCCGCAGGGATGGGAGTATTTGTGTGTATGGCGTTCGCGGGGGTGCAACCGGCCAAAGCAGCCGATGATCCTGCCGACGAATGGAAAAAATGGCAGACCAAGTTCAATCATGAAATGGCATCCAAGCAGCCGGATAAAAAGGCGATGTGGATGGAGAAGGAACTGGTCGAAAAAGTACTCACCATTGATGACGCGAAGCTGCCCAATACGGAAAAACGGGGACCTATCGTGGAAAAATGTCTCACCTGTCATGACGGTGTGGAGCAGATATCCGCCTTCCACCCCATTGACACCTACGGCTGTACCATCTGTCACGGCAGTGACAAGCCGGATTCTCTCGTTAAGGCAGAGGCCCACAGCAACATGATCTCGTCCCGGTCCATGAAGGGGCAGAGAAATCCGTCCAACCTGCGTATCCTAGAGCAATCCTGTGGTACTGCCGGTTGTCATTACGGTCACGAGCAGGAAGACATGAACCATGTCTACCGTGTCCGCCGTACGGTCATGGGGCTGCAGTCCGGTATCTCCGGCGCCCTGCGCTATCAGTATGCGGCCCAGGAATCGAAGTTCTCCAAATTCTCCGGCGTGGGAATGGATGACAACGATTACGTACCTGAACATCGCGGTGGTGTGAAGAAGATGGACACCCTGCCGGTCTTCTCGGCCAAGGATCTTGAGACCGATGACGACGGTAACGTGATCACCACGGACGATATGGGTAACCCCATGCGGATCTCCGGTGAAAATGCCGACTCCCAGTGGCGTAAATCCTGTGCCCGCTGTCACTTCTGGAACGAAGGCAAGCAGGCCCCGGCCGATTACCGTGCCCAGGGTTGTGCCGCCTGTCATGTCCTCTATGACAATGACGGTTTCTACAAGGGATCCGATCCCACCATTCCAAAAGATGAGCGAGGCCATGGCAAGGTTCATCAGGTGACCACCGCAGTTCCCGCCGAGCAGTGTATCCACTGTCATAACCGCGGCGGCCGTACCGGTGTGAGTTACGAAGGTCGGGTTGAGTCCGATTTCTACGGTACTCCCTTTATGGCCGGCAACCACTCCAGCGAGAAATTCCACGGCAAGTACTACAATACCCCGATGATGGATATCCATTATGAGAAGGGTATGGAATGTATCGACTGTCACACCCAGTTTGACACCATGGGTGATGGAAATCTCTACTCCAAGAAGCATGAGCAGGCTGAGGTTCGTTGTCAGGATTGCCATGGTTCTTACAAAGAGGGCCTTATCACCACCAAGGTAACCGATCCCGAGGATCGTGTTATCCGCCTTGGCATGGTATCGCCCAACTACGAGAACAAAGTTGGCGACGAGATGGTTGTTACCGCCCGCGGTAACAAGTACACCAATGCCAAGATCATTGACGGTGAACCCATTCTGCTCTCCAAGTTCGATGGTCGTGAGCATCTGATGCCCATCATCACCAACAAGAAGGGCGTTCATTCCATTCCACAGCATCAGGAGCGTATGGAATGCTGGGCATGTCATGCCCGTCACACCTCCCAGTGTTACGGTTGTCATGATAACTATGACCAGACCAACAAAGGAAAAGACAAGCTGACCATGCAGAAATCTGCTGGTAAGTGGCCTGAGTTCAGGACCTATGTCCGCTACGACACCCCGCTGTTGGGTATCAGCGCCAAGGGCCTAGTCAACACCTATGTTCCGGGCTGTCAGGTATTCTTTAACGCGGTGAACGATCGCGGCGAGATCCTTGGTGATTTCGATAACTTCGTTTTCCAGTCCGCTGAAGGATACTCCTCAGTGGCCACCAACCCGGTCTTCACCCACACCATCCGTACCGAGGTACGAAATTGTGAGGACTGCCATCTCAACTCCAAGGCCATTGGTCTGGGTACCGGTCAACTGAGTATCGGCGCTGATCCATCCGGAAAAGACGACGCTATGAAGTACACCTATGAGATGGATCGTTCAGGACTGAGCGCTGCCTATCCGCTTGACGTTATGGCAACGCCGCAGGGTCAGCAGATCGCCTCAACATCCCATGTTGGCGCGCGGCCTTTCAACCAGGCTGAAGTGACCCGTATCCTGAAAGTTGGTAACTGTCTTCCCTGTCACGATGGCTACGATGATCCGATCTACCAGGATATCTACAAGGCCTATGAAGACTTCCCGACCAAGTGTAAAAAAGATGAATTCATTAAAAAATCAACCGCCGCAACGAACTAAAGGAGGAGCGTGATGAGTAAAACAAAACTTGCAACAATCCTCACAAGCTGTGGTGCTGGAGCCTTCCTTTTTGGAATGCTTGCCACCCCGGGACTTGCTGCGGATACGATGATCAAGGTGGGGGATAAAGACTATCCCCTGAAAAAGGTGGATGACATTTCAGACTTTGCCGACCCAAGGCGCTTCGAGCTGCCGATGAAAGAGGTGGACGGTGCGATGATGAAAGTCACCCCCGAGGGTGTCCCTTTTGCCTGGGATAAACCTCGTAAACATATGCTGGAAAAAGAGTATCTTGATGTGAAATTTCCAGTGGACAAGGTCTTTGGTGGCGCGAAAGCAGCCGCCAAGGGCGGTGCCTGTCTCAGTTGCCATGAAGGCATTGAGGCAATCAGCGACACCCATGACTTTGCCTGTGTCCAGTGTCATCAAGGTGATGACAAGGCCACCGATATTAAGGCGGCCCATGCGGGCATGTTCTCCAATCCCTCCGACGGCGCGGTTGTTGCCAAGACCTGTGGAACGGCGGATTGTCATGCCGACCAGCTCCACAAGGTTGAGACTTCACTGATGGCCACCTCCGCCGGTGAAATCAACGCCACCCGTTATGCCTGGGGCGCGCAAGGTTCAGTTGATGCCATGTACAGTGTCAACGGCAAGGGCGGCACCAAGGTGATCCCCACCGAGAAGGAATCCGGTGAGCTGGTTGATGATATGCTGCGCAAGAAATGTCTGCGCTGCCATATTAACTCTCCTGCTCCCAACCGTCTGGGTGACTACCGGGCCACCGGTTGTGCCGCCTGTCATATGATCTACGCCAACGACGGCCAGACCATGACCGGCGACAAGGCCATCCAGGCTGCCCAGAAGGCCAATAATGAAGCGAAAGCCAATGATCCGAAACTGCAGATGGATCTCTCCGGCCTTCTTTCAAAACGTGGTTATCCGATGAAGCATCGTCTGACCACGGCCATCCCCACAACCCAGTGTGTGCGCTGTCACAGCGGTAACAGGGTGGGAACCGAGTATATCGGACTCTTCGAGCATGACTTTGAGAAGATGTACCGCTCGCCCCGTTACAAGTGGAATGCACCGCTGGCGCCCTATGGTATCGATCATCACACCCTGATGCCCGATATCCATTACAAGGCGGGCCTTGCCTGTATCGACTGTCATACCGGCTCTGAAATGATGGGTGACGGCAAGACCTATGGTGCGGCCCACCAGGCCACCGAAGTAACCTGTGACACCTGTCACGGCACCACTTCGGCCCCGGCCAAGACAGCAGCCCTGGCAGAAGGTGATGCAGCGCTCGCTGCAGCCAACGCCAACCCCAACTATAGCGCCAAGGCTGGCGACATGGTTGCAGTAACCGGTAAAGGCACCAAGATGGCCAATGTCATGAAAACTGATAAGGGCATGGTGCTCACCTCCAAGGTCACCGGAAAGCAGCATGTGATCCCACAGCTGAAAGATATGGAGCAGCAGCCCGTTGCCCATGCCGTTTCCGGCCATATGGCCAATATGGAATGTTCCGCCTGTCACTCCGGCTGGGCCTCCATGGACTTTGGAACCCACCTGATGCGCGAGGATTATCCCTCGTACAAGAAGTGGAAGCGCTGGCGTGAGCCGGATCCACAGACCCTCAAACTTCTCTATGCCACCCTCGGCTCTGGAGTTGGTGACAAGATGGTCACCCCGGACCGTAAGTTTAAAGGTATGAAGAAGGATGCATGGCCAGCCGCTGAAGAGATGGATCTCTTGAACGGCGAGACCACAACCGGTATCTGGTTTGGTTCCATGACCATGCGTAACTGGGAAGATGTGATCCTCGGCAGAAATGCTGAAGGCAAGATCTCCATGTTCCGTCCGCAGTACCAGTACTTTGTCAGTCACATCGG
>JBDLID010000185.1:0-5130 GCA_039715055.1 Thermodesulfobacteriota bacterium
GCCCACCCGGTTGCCACTGTGACAACGGACACACTGGGTCGTGGGAATGGCAGTGGTCATCCGGTGCTTCATTGGATAACCGCGCTTGGAGATAAGACCGGAGAGATCCATTTTCAGTTTCGGATCATTGGCCTTGGCCTCGTTGTTGGCCTTCTGGGTTTTCAGGATGGCCTTGTCGCCGGTCATGGTCTGGCCGTCGTTGGCGTAGATCATGTGACAGGCGGCACAGCCTGTGGCCCGGTAATCACCGAGACGGTTGGGTGCCGGTGAGTTGATGTGGCAGCGCAGACACTTCTTGCGCAGCATGTCATCAACCAGTTGACCGGATTCCTTCTCGGTGGGGATTACCTTGGTGCCGCCCTTGCCGTTGACCGAGTACTTTGCGTCAACGTTTGCCTGGGCGCCCCAGGCGTAACGGGTGGCGTTAATCTCACCGGCCGCTGTGGCCATGAGAGACGATTCCACCTTGTGCAGCTGGTCGGAGTGACAGTCTGTCGTTCCGCAGGTCTTGGCTACAACGGCACCGTCGGAAGGATTGGAGAACATCCCGGCATGGGCTGCCTTCATATCCTTGGCCTTGTCGTCGCCCTGGTGACACTGGACGCAGGCAAAGTCATGGGTGTCGCTGATTGCCTCAATCCCATCATGACAGGACAGACAAGCACCGCCTTTGGTGGCCGCCTTTACACCGGCAAACACCTTATCAACTGGAAATTTTACATCAAGATACTCTTTTTCCAGCATATGTTTACGTGGTTTATCCCAGGCAAAAGGAACTCCTTCCGGAGTAATCTTCATCATCTCGCCGTCCACTTTCTTCATGGGCAGCTCAAAGCGCCTGGCATCGGCAAAGTCGGAGGCATCATCCACCTTTTTCAAGGGGTAGCTTTTGTCTCCTACCTTGATCATCTTATCCGCAGCAAACCCGGGGCTGGCAGCTATTCCGACAAGGAATGCTCCTGCACCACAGGCCGCGAGGATTGTTGTAAGTTTTGTTTTACTCATCACGTTCCTCCTTATTTGGCTGCGGCGGTTGCCTTTTTCATGAAGTCATCCTTCTTACACTTGGTCGGGAAGTCTTCATAGGCCTTGTATATATCCTGGTAGATCGGGTCGTCGTAGCCGTCATGACATGGCAGACAGTTACCGATTTTAAGGATTCGATTCAACTCGGCCTGGTTAAAGGGTCGCGCGCCAACATGGGAAGTAGACGCAATCTGATTGCCTTGCGGTGTTGCCATAACATCCAGCGGGAAGGCTGCGGACAGCCCTGACCGATCCATCTCATAGGTGTACTTCATGGCATCGTCTTTTCCGGACGGATCAGAGCCGATACTCAGCTGACCGGTACCGAGACCCAATGCCTTGGGATTGAGATGGCAGTCCTCACAGGAACGGACCTCGGTACGGACCGTATGAGTGAAAACCGGGTTGGTGGCTACAGATGAGTAACCTTCAGCAGACTGGAAGACAAAGTTGTCAAAGTCACCGATGATTTCGCCACTGCCGTTAACAGCGTTGAAGAACACCTGGCAACCAGGCACATAAGTGTTGACCAGCCCCTTGGCGGAGATACCGAGAAGCGGGGTATCGTAGCGCACATAGGTCCTGAACTCGGGCCATTTACCGGCCGATTTCTGGTAGGTCAGCTTATCTTTGCCTTTATTGGTCTGATCATAGTTGTCGTGACAGCCGTAACACTGTGAGGTGTGGCGGGCATGACAGGCCCAGCATTCCATCCTCTCCTGATGCTGCGGAATGGAGTGAACGCCTTTTTTATTGGTGATGATCGGCATCAAGTGCTCACGACCATCAAACTTGGAGATCAGAATCGGCTCACCGTCGATGATCTTGGCATTGGTGTACTTGTTACCGCGAGCGGTAACCACCATCTCGTCACCTACTTTGTTCTCGTAGTTGGGAGAAACCATGCCGAGCCGGATAACCCGGTCATCTTTATCGGTTATTTTGGTGGTAATAAGACCCTCTTTATAGGAACCATGACAGTCCTGACAGCGAACTTCGGCCTGCTCATGCTTCTTCGAGTAGAGGTTGCCGTCGCCCATTGTGTCGAACTGGGTATGACAATCGATACACTCCATACCCTTCTCATAATGGATATCCATCATGGGGGTGTTGTAATACTTACCGTGATACTTCTCACTGGAGTGTTTACCACTCATGAAGGGAGTGCCGTAGAAATCAGATTCCACACGACCTTCATAACTCACACCAGTCCGGCCGCCGCGGTTATGACAGTGAATACACTGTTCGGCGGGAACCGCTGTGGTGACCTGGTGAACTTTGCCGTGACCACGCTCATCCTTTGGAATGGTCGGGTCAGAGCCTTTGTAAAAACCGTCGTTATCATAGAGAACGTGACAGGCGGCACAACCCTGGGCGCGATAATCGGCCGGGGCCTGCTTGCCTTCGTTCCAGAAGTGACAGCGGGCACATGATTTACGCCACTGGGAATCGGCGTTCTCACCCTCGATGCGCATGGGGTTGCCCATATCATCGGTGGTGATGATGTTGCCGTCATCGTCGGTCTCAAGGTCTTTGGCGGAAAAGACCGGCAGGGTGTCCATCTTCTTCACACCGCCGCGATGCTCGGGTACGTAATCTGTATCGTCCATACCCACGCCGGAATACTTGGAAAACTTGGATTCCTGGGCAGCATACTGGTAACGCAGCGCCCCGGAAATACCGGACTGCAGCCCCATAACGGTGCGGCGTACCCGGTAGACGTGGTTCATATCTTCCTGCTCATGGCCATAATGGCAACCGGCGAGTCCACAAGATTTCTCAAGTATACGCAGGTTGGACGGATTTCGCTGGCCCTTCATTGATCGTGCGGAGATCATGTTCGAATGGGCCTCGGCCTTAAGCAGCGAGTCCGGCTTGTCAGAGCCGTGACAGATAGTACATCCGTAGGTGGCAATGGGGTGAAAAGCAGATATCTGCTCAACACCATCGTGACAGGTGAGACACTTTTCAACCACCTTACCACGTTTTTTCTCGTGGGGCAGTTTGGCGTCATCAACCGTGATCACCTTTTCGACCAGTTCCTTCTTCAACCACATATCTTTCTTACCCGGTTGCTTGGATGCCATCTCCATATTGAACTTGGTCTGCCATTTTTTCCATTCGTCAGCAGGTTCGGCGGCTGAATAAGCCGGTCTAACCCCGACGAATGCCATACAGACAAACACGCCCACACCAACGGACAGCAAAGATTGTGTTTGCTTCAGCTTGAATTTCATAAAAGCCTCCCTCAAAGTGATTGGCTACCTCTCTATTGCAGATTCATTTTTTCTTCCTTGAAACTGTTTGTGTCCCACCCCTCCTTAGCAGGCTCTCATTGAAGTTCATCAAACGACAGACAAAGTTTACTGCCGAAAAAATCGTTTACCATTTCTTGGCGGCCTGACAGTTGCAGAGTTCCCGCAAATACAGAACCAGTGATTTTATCCGCTCATCACCAAGCGCAGCCCCCCATGGCGGCATCAGGGTCGACTTGGCCACCTCGGCTCCACCGAGGTTGATGGCATCAAAAAGCTTGGTATCATTTCGCTCAGACATAAACTTGGAATCGGTGTGATTGGCCGGCTTGACCAGGAGCGTGGGGGCATTGAAGCCATTCCCGTCTCCTTTGATGCCATGGCACGGCGTACAGTAGTGCTGATAGGTGGCCCGGCCCACTTCAAGGCTCACCTCATATTTTTTTTCACTTTTTACTTCCGGGGCTTTTTCAGGCTCCGGCTGCTCACTGGCCACAGCGGAAGCCACACTGAAAAATGTCACCGCAAAAGCGGCCAACAGCAGCAGAAGAGATATTTGTTTTCTATTGTTTATCATTTCTCACCTTCAGGTATCTCACTGATCAGATGCACTCATTTCTGCGGCCTGCTTAGCCAGCAGTTCGTCATCCCAACGTTTCTTGATGGTATCCCAAACCGCCTCAGGCACTTCGTTAAAGCTCATGATAAGATCGGAAAGGAGCTCCAGCTCATCGGGATACATCTCAAAGTTGGGCATCTGCACATCACCAATAAACTTCTGGGGATTGGCAAGGTAGCTCTTTACCCAGTCTCCACGGAGCCGATTGGCCAAATCACTCTGATCCGGCCCGATAATACCGCCCTTCCCGTTCCAGGCATGGCAGGATTGACAGGAAAACGTCTGGAAATAGAGCTGCCAGGCCTTTTCCCGATCTTCTGCGGAAACCTTTTTCTTTGGAGGCTGATAGTACGGATAGGAGACCTGGTCTCCATCGGCAAAGTAGGCAGCGAGCCGCTGTGCCTCCTCTTCACTGAAGGAAAAGGTCGGCATTCGCGTCGGCTCAACTCCCATTGGCCTGATCTTGGTGGGGGCAAGCAGAAAATTACTCATCCACTTGGGATTGATCCGTTTGCCCTGGAAGCTTAAATCCGGGCCGATGGTACCGCCCTCACCGCCTATCTTGTGGCAGCCGCGGCAGTTGTTCTCTTCAATGAGCTTCTCTCCAGCAATGCTTACGGATTTTGCAGGGAACAGCTCCTTTTTATACTCAGCAGGAATGTTATCCCGCGACCGCAGTGACAGCAGGAAGACGAGAAGGTCTTCAGCCTGCTCCTCGCTCAAACCGAAATTCGGCATGAGGGTGGGCATCTCCTTGGTATTGAAGGCCCTGGGGTTCTGCACCTTGAGGAGCAGCCAATCGGTAAGCTTCTTGTCGATTTTGGTGTCGCCAAACACCAGCTCATCAACCCTTTTGGAGCCAATGCCATCGTGGACCGGGGCGTTGTAGCCAAGCCCGAAGTTTTCAATGGAGTGACAGCCTGTACAACCGGTATCGACCACCAGCTTTTTACCCTTGGCAACAAGTGCCTCATCTGCGTCCGGAGCAGCTGCGCCTGCAGCTCCTTCTTTTTTCAGACTGGACAGGTAAGCGACAAGATCAGCGATATCGTCTTTGGGCACCCGCAGGTTGGGCATCAGGGTCTCAGGCCAGTATTTCCTGGGATCCTCGATCCAGGAATAGAGCCACTCTGGATTACTCTTCTCGCCAATCCGGGAAAGATCCGGGCCAAAGCCCTCATCCTTGCCGTCAACGGAGTGACAGCCGAGGCAGCCCAGATCGGTCAGCAG
>JBDLID010000186.1:0-5084 GCA_039715055.1 Thermodesulfobacteriota bacterium
CAGGCAGGATTTCAACAAAGGCGCCGAAGTCCTTGACGGTCTTGACGATACCCTTGTAGACCTTACCGACTTCAGCCTCGGCAGTCATCTCCTTGATCTTCTTGAGAAGGGCTTCGGCCTTGCTGCCATCCTTGGTGAACATCTTCACCAGCCCCTCATCATCCACCTCGATGGTGGCATCGTAAGTGGCGGACATCTCTTTAATGATCTTGCCGCCGGGACCGATGATATCACGGATCTTATCGGTATTAATCTTATGGCTGAAATACTTGGGCGCATGCTCGGCAACTTCAGATCTCGACACATCAATGCTCTTGGCCATTTCACCAAGGATATGGATTCGTCCGGCCTTGGCCTGGGAGAGGGCCTGTCCCATGATGTCGCGGTCAACACCTTCGATCTTGATATCCATCTGCAGGGAGGTGATTCCCTCATCGGTTCCCACCACCTTGAAGTCCATATCACCGAGGTGATCTTCATCACCCAGGATATCGGAGAGGATAACAAGCTTGTCCCCTTCCTTGATCAGTCCCATGGCGATACCTGAAACCGGGGCCTTGAGAGGTACACCCGCATCCATCATGGCCATACTTCCGCCGCAGACGGTGGCCATTGAGGAAGATCCGTTTGATTCCATGATTTCGGAAACCACACGCACGGAGTAGGGAAACTCTTCTTCGTTGGGCATGACGGCGGATAGGCCGCGCAGCGCCAGGGTGCCGTGGCCGATATCACGTCTGGATGGGCCACGGAGGAAACGGGCCTCACCAACGCAGTAGGGAGGAAAGTTATAGTGCAGCATAAAGCGCCTGAACTCCTCACCCTGCAATGTCTCAATGCGCTGGGCATCACGCTCGCTGCCCAAGGTTGCGGTAACCATGGCCTGGGTCTCGCCACGGGTAAAGAGAGAGGAACCGTGGGTATGGGGAAGATAGGTGACCTCACCGCTGATGGGACGTACCTGATCCATGGCACGGCCATCGATACGGGTCTGTTCATCGACGATCATGGCGCGCATGGTTTTTTTCTTGTAACCTGAGAGGAGGTTGCCAATCTCTTTAGCGTTTTCCCCATCAGGGTCAAGCTCTGCAATGACTGATTTCTTCAACTCATCATAGGCCCGGCCGCGTTCCATCTTGTCAGCGGTGGAGATGACTTCAGCCATTCCTGCAGCCGCAATCTCCTGCACCTTTGCCTGCAGTGCTTCGTCCACTGGGAGGGGCTCAACAACTCGTTTTTCCCGTCCAACTTCTCCCTGCAAATCCAATTGCATATCGATCAGTGGCTGTACCTGCTCATGGACAAAGAAGATGGCGTTCAGTACTTCATCTTCGCTCATGGCATCGGCCTTACCCTCAACCATGGTCACCGCATTACGGGTACAGGCGACGATGATATCCATACGCGAGTCCTGAAGTTCCACCTTGGTGGGATTCAAAACATAGTCACCATCGATATAACCGACTCTTGCTCCGGCAACTGGTCCCTGAAATGGGATATCGGAAACACTAAGGGCACAGGATGCGCCATTTAAGGCAAGGATGTCGGGATCATTCTGCTGATCAGCAGAGAGAACGGTGGCAATCACCTGGGTCTCTGAAAAATAACCGTCGGCAAAGAGCGGACGGAGAGGACGGTCAATGATGCGGCAGGTAAGGACCTCCTGCTCACTGGGGCGCCCGATTTCACGACGGAAATAGTTTCCGGGAACACGACCCACGGCCGCCATACGTTCCTGGTACTCAATGGTAAGCGGCAGAAAACCAAGTTCCGGTTTATTCTCCTTGCCGGCCACAGCAGTGACCAGAACGACTGTTCCGCCATACTGCATCATAACCGAACCATCCGCCTGTTTGGCCACCTTTCCTGTTTCCACAGAGATGGTTTTGCCGCCTACTTCAACTTCAACTTTTTTATACATACATTCTCCAGCTGCCTTATTGCAGCATGGTTGATTGATCAAAAAAAACAGGTGTACTGCTGCGGCTACGCGACAACGATACACCTGAATGATCAACCGGCACTTCGTTATGTGCCGTATTTACAATAAAGAAATGCCATATGCATTTCTTAAAAAAACTACTTTCTAATGCCTAGAGCCTCAATCAACTCACGATACTTGTTAATATCCTTTTTCTTCAGGTAATCAAGCAGGCTCCTTCTCTGCCCGACAAGTTTCAACAGCCCCTGTCGGGAGTGATGATCTTTCTTGTGGGTCTTAAAATGATCTGTCAGATAGGTAATCCGATCGGTGATAAGTGCGATCTGCACCTCTGAAGATCCGGTATCATTTGGGTGAAGCTTAAACTTCTCTATAATCTCATTTTTTCTTACTGCTGACTGTGCCAAGACAAACCTCCTTGTCTGTATAGGTAACGCTTATTTTCTTTATTTATAATAACTCCAAGTCCCGGTGGCAGGGGACGAAATATAGGCTAGTTCGAAACATCCATGTCCAAACATTGCAGGACGGAAAAAACAATCCACCATCCTGCCTACATCATGTAACATACAACAAGCAATTAATGCAACAGATTACGTACATCAGTTACGGATAAGACTTTATTCAACAGCCTTTCCCGTGCATCTTCTTCGAGCAAATGCTTTCCGTCCACACTGTCCCGGACGTGAAAACAACCGCTGCGCACACGGCGCAAGGCTGTGAGATAGGCCCCACAACCAAGTACCCTGCCGATGTCCGCCCCCAAGGTACGAATGTAGGTACCTTTGCTGCAGACAACACGTATATTCAGATAGGGAGAAACATCTGTGACAACCCCGTCGACATCGGTACGTTCAAGGCTGTGAATTATTACTCTGCGCGGCGGCTTGCTGACTTCAATTCCCTTTCGAGCATAGTGGTAAAGGGGCTTGCCCTTATGCTTCAAAGCGGAGTAAACGGGCGGCACCTGCTGCAGTTCTCCACGGAACTGCTGCAAACACTCTTCGATAACGGTCTCCGACAGATTCCCGACAGGATTCCTTGCTGTCACCTCACCTTCCGGGTCCTGGGTGGTGGTCTCCACTCCCAACCGCAAGGTGGCAAGATACTCCTTTTCTCCCTCCATGATTTCACCGATCATCCTGGTGGCAGGGCGGCCGGCACAGATTACAAGAAGTCCGGAGGCAAAGGGATCGAGGGTTCCGGCATGACCGACTTTTTTCATACCCAGTGCCTTGCGTACCTTCCGCACCATATAAAAGGAACTGGCTCCTATCGGTTTATCAACCAGAAAGACTCCGGCTTCAAAATCATTTTCACTTGCCATCACTGAAGAAATACAAATCAAGCCAGAGCTTTTTTCAAGGCATCAAGGACCTTTTTCCGGACCTCTTCAACGGTGGTGTCAACAATACGAAATCCGGCCGCATTGCGATGTCCGCCGCCACCGAAATCGGCTGCAACAGCGGCCACATCACAGCCTCCCTTGGCGCGCAGACTCACGGAAACCATACCCTTCTTGCTCTCCTTTAAAAATACGGCCACCCGCACTGAACGCAACGCCCTGGGATAATTGACAAAGCCCTCAATATCTTCACTGGCTGCACCGCTGCGGTCAAACATATCGGCAGTGACTCTGATCATGCCGATTTGTCCGCCTTCGTGTAACTCCAGGCTCCCCAGCACCATTTCCATCAGACGCAGTCGTTCAATGCTGAAGTTGTCATAGATCTTGCCGGCCACAGTGGCCGGATCAACTCCGATCTCTACCAGATCCGCAGCGATCCTGAAGGTCCGGGGGCTCGTATTTTCGTATCGGAAGAAGCCGGTATCAGTAGAAATGGCAACATAGAGAGAGAAGGCGGCCTTTGCGGAGACTTCGGCACCCAAGGCAAGGGCCAGCTCGTAGACCATCTCGCCGGTTGATGAACATTTGGCATCAAGCCAGAGATGGTCCCCGAAACTCTTATGCCCATAGTGGTGGTCTATGACGATAAACGGGGAGATCTTCAGCAGCTCTTCCTTCTCTGTCCCAAGACGATCACAATCACCGCAATCAAGTGCAACTGCCACCATCTTTTTGTTTCCCTCTTCGGCTGCAAAGCTCTGCAGAGCACTCAGTTCCGTTTCGATTCTGCCACAATTCGGGAGGAAATCGTAAAGATGGGAAACCTCTTCTTCAAGATAACAAAAGACCTTTTTCCCCTGGCTCTTCAGGATGTCGGCCAGGCCGAACATGGAACCAAGGGCATCGCCGTCGGGATGGATGTGAGTGACCAACACAACATGGCTGGCATCTCTTATATGTTCGAGGATACCCTCAGGAATCCTGGTCATCCCTTCTCCTCTCCGAAGCTATTTCAGAAAAAAGCTGTTCCAGTTCTTCCACCTTGTCAGCCTTGGAATCATATTCGAAAGTGAGAGACGGAGTATAGCGCAGGTTGAGTACCTTGGCCAGATGGCTGCGAACAAATCCCTGGGCCCTCTTTAAGGCTTCCGCGACTCGCTTTCGAACCTTCTCGTCTCCAGGAACGGTATAAAAGATACGGGCACTTTTAAGATCATCGGTTACCCGTACATTGGTAACAGTAACGTCACTCAACTTCTGATCACGCACCTTCTGCAGAAAGAGGACGGAAAGTTCCATACGAACGGCCTCCGCCACCCGTGTTGACCGCTTCCTCTCCTGCTTACCGAGGCCAACGGATTCAATGGTTTCTTTTGGGTCCCAGACCATGAGTTTATCAAGTTGTAAAGTTTATCAAGTTATCAAGCTATCAAGTTGCAAACCATAATCGTTGGCCAGACTTTTCACTTTCAACTTTCTACTTTTCACTTTCCTCATCTTTTTCCTGCTTACTGGCACCGAGAGTCGCCGCCACCTCTTTCATGACAAAGGCTTCGAGGTTATCTCCCACCTTGATATCGTTGAACTTCTCCACGGAGATACCACACTCGTAACCGGACAGTACCTCTTTGACGTCATCTTTAAAGCGTCTCAAGGACTCGATCTTACCCGTATAGACCACCACACCATCACGAACGACACGGACAGAGGAGTTGCGGAGAATTTTCCCCTCGGTCACAGAACAGCCGGCAATGGTTCCGACCTTCGGCGCCTGGAAGGTTTCGCGGACTTCGG
>JBDLID010000187.1:0-5034 GCA_039715055.1 Thermodesulfobacteriota bacterium
ACAACCGGGATAAAAACGGGGAAAAGGGAACCGCCCACTTTCTCTTCTCAGGGATCCTACCATCCACCCGTGAGTCTGCAACCGCCCTGCCCCTGGCACTGCTCACCAACCAGGAAGGCCAGTTTGAGCTTCTGGTGAACAATGATAGCCGACATCAACCTCCACTCTTTCAACAAACCGTGGACAAATTCAAAACCCTGCTGCTTAAGGCCTCCATTTCCCCATTTCTCCTGGCTGGCAGCCGCTTTCTCGATCTCAAGGATGAAAAACATATCCATTTTGACCCCGGCAAAACACTGCTCAAAGATGAAGGGAAAAAACTCCTGCAGCGCTTCCAGACTCTCTTTGATGCCCACCCCCGGCTGGCCCTGGAGATCAGGGGAGTTGCCGATCCGGTGGCTGACCGTGAGAGTCTTAAAAAAATGCGACTCAGGGAGATTACCAGTCAGGCTATGATGGTTCCATCAGCAAAACGGTCGCCCACACCTGGTCAAACCATCCCCAACCAGCCCATAGCGGTGCCACCATCGCCTGCAAAGATCACCATTGATGATTTTGAACTGAAACAGCTGGCCTATGACCGGGCTTTTAACGTCTATGACTACTGCACCACTGAGCTTGGAGGCGACAGCAAGAACTTCATCCTCCTCGAAGAGGTTGAGCTGGCCATGGACGCCGTTGCCGGCCACCGGGTAGACCTGCGCGTCACAACCAATGCCCAGTCGATGGAAAAAACTGACGAGCAACAGGACAATAAAGAGTAAATTCATAGGAGTAGGTTGGGTTAAACGGAGCGTAACCCAGGTAAGCGAAGCATGAGGCTCCGACAATTTCAAATCGTTGTCGGGTTACGCTCCGCTGAACCCAACCTACCCATAAATCCTGAGATGCCTAACCTATTGGCATTGATTCATACCTAATAATCTTTTCATGCTCCAACCTCCATACACCCGCTACGACCAGCTTCACGTCTATAATTTTGACAGGACCGAACTGGGCGAAATCAATGATCCGGATCTCATCGGTACCTGGATCGAAGACGACACCGCGATCCTCTTCTTTCACAAGGCCAAAAAAGAGCTGGTTAAAAAGATCTGTGACGAACAGGGCGCCGAGATTATCTATCAGGCCCAGCTGGATTACAAAGACTGGGAGGCTGGAATCGATATCGCGAGCTTTACGGTTCCTCCCCTTATCATCCGCCCGATCTGGGAACCCGCCTCTGACAAAACTGATGACCAGCTAATGGAAATTCCGCTGGACCCCAGTGTCATCTTCGGCTCAGGTTTCCATCCCACCACCAGACTCTGCCTTGAGATTCTCTGTGATCTCTACGGCGGTCACCCTGACCGGTTTAACTCTGTCATGGACCTGGGCTGCGGTACCGGACTTCTCGCCATTGCGGCAGACAAACTTGGCGGCAGCGATATTGTTGCCTTTGACAACAATCCATTTGCCTGTCAGGTCGCCCGCCGCAACCTGGAGCTGAACCGTTGCAGCGACAATATTGAGGTCATTGAAAACGACCTGCGCACAGGGTTGCCGGACACCGGAGTGGATCTTGTCATTGCCAACCTCTACAAGGGGCTGCTGGTTGATCTTTTCAACAGAAATACCTTCTGGAAAGCCAGTTATTACCTGATCTCGGGATTTATTCCTTCAATGGAGGAAGAACTACTGGCCGCCCTTCCGATGGCGGAGCTGAAACTGATTGAGAGACGCCAGAAGGATAACTGGCGCGCCTGGCTGCTGGCGAGAAAAGATGTCTCCCCTACTATGAAAGAGTAGGAACACCAGTCATGGATCTGTTTTCTGATTATAGCTGGATACTCCAGATTCTCGGCGGTGTATCGCTTGCGACCTTTCTCATCAGCCTGCTGATCATTCCCTTTCTGCTGACCAGAGCCTCAAAGGAGTATTTTCTGGTCCACATCGGGCACCATGAAGAAGAGGAATGTGACCGCGGTGCCATCTGCCCGGTACTGTCGGTGATCAGAAATATTCTGGGCGGGATACTGCTCGCCGCAGGTATCGCCATGCTCTTCCTGCCGGGCCAGGGTATCCTCACCATTCTCCTGGCGCTCACCCTTCTTGATCTTCCCGGAAAAGAAAAACTGCTGGCCTGGGCCATCTCCAAACCATCCATTCAGCACGGCCTGAACTGGATCAGAGAAAAGGCCCACAAGGAGCCCTTTCTTTTTCCTGAACACAACGGCTAAATCAACAGGGAACGTCGACTCGAAATAAAACTTCGAAATTCGACATTCCCTGTTCGATATTCGACATTCGTTTTTTTATGGTAAATCAAGCTCTTCAAGCATCCTCACCACCATCTGCAGATCCTTCCCATCTGGATGACCTGCAGCGGCCGGTGCATCTGCCAGCCAGGGCGGCCTCGGATTTTTCTGAGAGGCGGTCTCGATCACCTTGGCCGGCACCTCGCCGGGACAGGAAAACGTTGAGATGATGTGCGCTTTAGCGGCGATCTCTTTGGCCTTGTTCATCCCGTTTACGGCATGGTCGGAGCCTGCGGCGGCTCCATGGGTGGCAAAGAGATAGGTGGACTGGCTGTCGCCAAGCTTTGCCAGGTACTCCTGGGCGGCCGGGTCGGGTTGACCGGCCTGAAACCAGAAACCCACCGCTACAAAATCATACCCGGCCGGATCCGGTGCCTCAGTGACGTGGGCGATGATCTTGTCGCCGCTCAGATACTCGTAAACCGCCTCAGCCAGCTTTTTGGTGTTGCCTCCCTTGGAAGAGTAAACCACTAAACTTTTCATCTGAATCCTCCTTATTTGAATAATACGTTGTTATGCAGTTTTCGTATTTCTTCAGCCTAAAACTAAAAGCCTTCAAAAAAGTACCGAATGTAACTGTTCAGGTAAGCGTAGACTCCGGATGTGCGTCAGATTCGTTCATTTAAGGCTTTGAAGCATACTTGTGCTATGTGAGAAGCCTTAAATGGACGAAGATGGCGTGCAGCTGAGTAGTTACCAGTTTTCTTGAAAATCGGTCTCGAATTGTTAAGGTAAAAGACTCGTCTCTCTTTTTCAACTCAAATTGTGCATTAGTACACAACAGGCCTTCCCCTGAACCATGACCCAAAAGCAGCGAAGACAGCTTCAAACCCTTATTTTATCATGGTTTGAGACCAACAAACGGGACCTACCGTGGCGGCAGAACTACTCGCCGTACGAAGTCTGGATTTCGGAGATCATGGGCCAGCAGACCCAGATGGAACGGGTGGTGGATTTCTTTGAGCGGTGGATGCGGGCTTTTCCAGACCTCGAAGCGCTTGGACGGGCTCCGGAACAGAAGGTCCTTAAATGCTGGGAGGGGCTGGGCTATTACTCAAGGGCAAGAAACATCCGTAAATGCGCAGAAATAATTGTTAAAGACCACCATGGACAACTCCCCGCCGACCGCGACACCCTGATCAGGCTGCCGGGCATCGGCCCTTACACTGCTGCGGCTATCTCCTCCATCGCCTTTGAGCGTGATGAACCGCTGGTGGATGGCAATATCGCGAGGCTTTTTACGCGTTATTTCAACATCGACAGCTGGCTTCGGGAACCGGCGACCGTAAAACTGCTTTGGAAAAAGGCAGCACAGCTGCTGCCAAAAGGCCGGGCCAGGGACTTTAACCAGGCGTTGATGGAGCTTGGAGCGCTCATCTGTACGCCTAAAAAACCGCTCTGTCCGGACTGTCCGTGGAGCTCCACCTGCAAAGCCCTGGCACACGGCCTGGTCTCCAAACGCCCCGCTACCAGACCGGGGCAAAAGATCATCACCATTGAGATGGCCACCGGCATCCTGCAACACCGCAACCGTTTCTTTATCCAGCAGCGGCTGGCCGATGACGTCTGGGGCAGCCTCTGGGAATTCCCCGGAGGGAGGCTTAAAAAAGATGAGTCGCCAGCAGACGGTGTGGTTCGTGAATTTTCAGAGGAGACCGGCTTTTTGATCCGGGTGGACAACAAGATCACCACAACCACTCACCACTACACCCGCTACAAGGTAATTCTCCACTGCTACAGCTGCCGGTTCTCGGAGAGTCCATCCTCTCCACTGCTTACCGCGGCCCAGGATTTTCGCTGGGTCTCCTGCCGGGAACTGGACAACTATGCATTCCCGGCCGGGCATCGCAAACTGATCGACCACCTCAGGGAACAAGCACTCTACAACTGCTGAGTTGTGGTTTTAAGCCGTACCATTTCATCAACAGAAGAATAAAACTGATTTTTGTCTTTCCCTTCGGCATTCAACATTCGACATTCGCATTTCGTCCTTCTCTCCCATTCCATGGGGCAACCCATATCAGAAGAATCATGCCAGGTATGGCAAGGAGTGTGCAGAGATAAAAATAGTGGGTATATCCGACACCATTAACTGCTCCTAATATAGTGTAAAAAACACCATCTGATTCCTTGATTCCTTCAATCATGACACCTGAAACGATGCCTGCAAATGATTTGGGAATTGCAAAAAAAGATGAGAGCAGGGCGAGCTGTGTGCCGGTAAAATTCCTATTGGTATTTTTTGCGATGTAAGCCATAAGCGCTGCCGAGCCCAGACCAACGCCAAGATACTCAAACGCCACCACGACTCCAAGGGCGATCACGTTGGGGCCAATTTCGTTGAGAGCGGCAAAGCCCAAAATCGATATCATCTGCACCACACCAAAAACCCACAGGGATTTGTTGATGCCGATTTTAAACATCAGCACCCCTCCCAGGAACCCGCCAAAGATCATCGACCAGAGTCCAACAACCTTTGCAACTGTACCGATTACCGTTTTTGAGAAGCCGACATCCAGGTAAAAAGGAGTGATCAGGGAAGTCGCGAAAACATCACCGAATTTGTAGAAAAATATAAAAAGCAGTATCAAAATGCCATTTTTTACGCCGTCACTCAAAAAAAAGTCTTTAAATGGACCGACCACTGCTTCCTTTAACGACCCGGGAGGGGTTATGTCTGTTGTTATTTCACTGATTGACAGGGTGTGGATAATACCAACAATCATAAATAGTGATA
>JBDLID010000188.1:0-5017 GCA_039715055.1 Thermodesulfobacteriota bacterium
CAGTACCAGGATGCCATCCTGGCCTTTGAAAAGGCCATCGACCTCTACCCAAAATTCTATCCTGCCGCCGAGCAAAACCTTGCCAAGGCCAGACGTGAGCTAAACCTAAATGCAGCAAAACCATGAAGGTCACCTGGCTCCTCAGCCTCATCCTGTAAAACAATTGCCCACTTTTATGCTCCCTGTAAGTATCTGCTAATTTTCAAAGCCACATCCTTTGGGTAGATGATCAGATTAAAAATCAGGAGCAAAGGAAATCATTGACATTTCTTTATCAATCTGGCCTGTTTAACGAAATTTATATGTGACTGTTCAGTATACGGAACACGGTGCAAATCCGTGGCATATCCCGATGCTGTAACCCCTTGACCGATCTCTGTCCAGCCATGCATGGTCACTGTTTCACCCGGTTGTTTATTACGAGTGAAATGGGAAGGCCGCCGGACAGATGGGGAAGCCAGAAGACGAGCTGAACAGTCAATGCAGTTGGAACGTGATGGTAAAGGGTTCCGATGGGAAAATTCCTGTCGGAGCCCTTTTTTTGTTCCGGCAGGGCAGCAAAACGAGGTTCATCGCAAATGATTACCCAATTGGAACAGGCACGTGGCGGAATAATCACAGACGAAATCAAAACAGTGGCAGAAAAGGAAGGGCTCGATGCGGAGCTTGTCCGGGAAAGGGTTGCAGCAGGCGAGATTGTTCTCACCAGTCATCCAGCAAGACCTAATCAGAAACCTGCTGGGATCGGCACTGGGCTGCGCACCAAGGTGAACGCCTCCATCGGTACCTCGTCCGATATCTGCGACATCGATCTGGAGGTCCGAAAGGCCCGTATTGCTGAAGCCGAAGGAGCCGACACCCTCATGGAACTCTCCGCGGGCGGCGATCTCGACGCTGTGCGCAGGGCAGTGCTCGGGGCGACCAATCTGCCGGTGGGTACGGTTCCCCTCTACCAGGCGTTCCAGGAGACCACAGCCAAATACAACAATCCCGGTAAGCTTGACCCGGAGTTTTTATTCGATGTCATTGAAAAACAGCTGGCCGACGGGATCAGTTTCATGGCCATCCACTGCGGCATCAACCGCTACACCATTGAACGGTTGCGCAAACAGGGTTATCGTTACGGCGGTCTGGTCTCCAAGGGCGGAACCTTCATGGTTTCCTGGATGGATATCAATGGTCGGGAAAACCCGCTCTATGAGCAGTTCGACCGGGTCTGTGAACTGATGAAAAAATACGACGCGATCCTTTCGCTGGGCAACGGCATCCGCGCCGGAGCCATCCATGACAGCCACGACCGGGCCCAGATGGCGGAGATGATCATCAACTGCGAGCTGGCCGAGCTTGGCCGTGAAATGGGCTGTCAGACCATGGTGGAAGGTCCCGGCCATATCCCACTCAACGAGATCGCCGGCAACATCATGCTGGAAAAACGGATGAGCGGCAACGCCCCCTACTATGTGCTTGGTCCCATCCCGCTTGACAGCGGTGCCGGCTATGACCATATCGCCGCTGCCGTCGGTGCCGCCCACTCATCGAGACACGGCGCGGACCTGATCTGCTACATTACGCCTGCCGAACACCTTGCCCTGCCCAACGAAGAAGACGTCAGAGAAGGCGTCCGGGCCACACGACTGGCTGTCCGTATCGGAGATCTTGCCAAGTACCCGGAACGAAGAGAGGAGGAAAAATCCGCTGCCATGGCCAGACGCGACATGCAGTGGGACCGACTGGATAAGCATCTCATGTTTCCGGAGGTGGCACGGACAATTCGGCAAGAGAGAAGACCGGAAAAAGAAGAGACGTGTACCATGTGCGGTGAATTCTGTGCCATGAAAAAGGGCATGGAGGTCTTTGCAGACGATATCTCTAAATCGAAAACTGCCTGTTCTCAAGGTTGAATTTAGCATATCACCTAGTTCCTCTTCAGAGTAAACCCCAAAAACTAACTTGAAAAACATCTTAGCGGAAACCAGTATTTCTTCTCCCCTTGTATTCCCTGGGGTTTACTCTCAATTTCGAATTACACTTACGTAATCAACATTCACAACACCTTCCTTATCGAGTGTAATTAATTACAAAATGCTCGAGCACAAAAAAAAATTTCCTGCAATATTGACAAATTGAGATTTATGTTATCCAAGTCCAGGCTCAAGGTATTCTTACAGGCATGCATTTTGCTATCCTAGTACCATTGACTAGATCAATGCCCTTCACCCAACTCATGAACAAAGGAGAGATAACATGAAAAAGACGATCAGAACACTTTTTGTCAGTTCTGCCTTATTGGCATCATTTACTGTATTTGCCACCGCTTCATCAGCAGAGTCAATTGTCTGGAGCGACACTTTCACAAATGGTTTAGAGCCTACTGTTGAACAATGCCAGGCATGGCACACTTTCTTGAGCCAGCTGTCACCTGACGAGCAGTATTCTTCTGTAACAGTAAAAGGTACATTTAATACTTCAGGGATCACAATGACAGATCCTGCTGCGATACAGCAACTCGTGCAGAATATTTCCAATAAATCTACAGGGCTTGTTGAGTCTGACGGACACAAATGGTCAGTTTTTATTGGATGCAACTTGAGTTCCTGCGTGGATGCCGGTGCCGGTGTACAATTAGCAGTAGACCTTGACCTGCCAAGTGGAGACCTGGCAAAAGATGGCTGTAGCTGCCTCTCCTCAGCCTCTACTATCAGGCCGGATATGGGTCATGCAAGCTGGGGTGGAATCAGCACAAAGACCTGTGGTGCGTCAAGCCAGACTATGACGGTTGAATTCGTCATAGGTAGTGTGGAAACGGAAGGACCAGTAGCAACCGACGACTGCACATCTAATGAATATATCCAAGCATGTGCCGATGACGCTAAAAATCATGGCCAGTTTGTACGTTGCGTCAGCAATACTCTCAACCGCCTGAAAAAGGAAGGTGCTATCACCGGAAAGGAAAAAGGGGAATTACAGGAATGTGCTGCACAGGCTGATCTTCCCTAACCATTGGCCTCTCAAGTGGTTTAGCCTCCGTTAACATCTCTCCCGGCATCTCCCGCCGAACCAAGGTCCGCAATACTGTTTGTATTTTACAGACAGTGTTGCGGACCTTTTTTTGTTTGCACAAACCTTGGCCCCACATCCCGGAGCACCAGACAACGAGCAATCAACAAAGGAAATGAGTCACGAAATCATTAACCCTGTCGACATTTTCAGGAAAATATGGATACAGGTAGGTGGAAGTGGAAAAATGACTTTAGTAAATGACTATTTACCCAGACAAAACTGCTCAAATATCACATCAAGGACATCTTCAGTGGTGGTGACGCCGACAATTTCATCAAGCTGGTCCACGCACTCCTGGAGGTCGACAGCGAGGAGATCGCTGGTCAAGGACTGGCTGAGGCCGTCAAAAAGCAGGTCTCCGGCGGCGAGCGCCCGGATCAGGCTCTGCTTATGGCGGATATTGGGCGCGCAGGCCGCCTCCTCAAACTGATCCTTTCCTCCGGTCACCAGGTTATAGATTGTTTGCCGCAGATCCTCGATTCCCTGCTGGGCTTTTGCTGAGATACGCACTGTGCCAAGACATTTCTCGCTCAACTCTTCCAGCTGTTGTCCGGCACCATCGGCCAGATCACACTTATTGGCCACCAGGACCACCTGCTTATGGCGGATGGTCTCAAACAGATCGAGATCATCTTTGGCCAGGGGCTGGGAGCGGTCCACCATGAACAGAACCAGGTCGGCCTGATCAATCTGGTTGCGGGCCCGCCTGATGCCCATCTCTTCCACCTCTTCCGCCCCATCCCTGATTCCAGCGGTATCCACCATTCGTACAGGGATGCCGTGGATGTCGACATACTCCTCAATGGTGTCGCGGGTGGTGCCGGGAATGGCGGTGACGAGCGCGCGCTCCTCCTGAAGGATCGTGTTGAGCAGACTCGACTTGCCTACATTTGGCAGACCGACAATGACCACTGAAATACCGTCACGAATAATCTTTCCCTGCTCGGCACTGTCGATGAGTTCCTGCAGCGGCTCCCTGACCTCAAGATTCAAACGGGAGGAAAGCTCCTGGTGATTGACGATCTCGATATCCTCGTCGGGAAAATCAATGGCCACTTCAATGAGCGCCCTCATCTCCACCAGGACCTGTCTGATCCGGTCAACACGCCTGAAGAGGCTGCCTCCCAGCTGGTCAAGGGCCAGGTCCACCCCTTTACGGGTTCGGGCCGCCAGAATGTCGATCACCGCTTCAGCGCGGGTCAGATCGATACGGCCGTTGAGAAAAGCCCGTTTGGTGAATTCTCCTGCGTCGGCGAGACGGACGTCACAATGAAGAAGCAGTTCAAGGATGGATTGAAGAACGAGAAAGGAACCGTGGCAGTGGATCTCAACCACATCCTCACGGGTGTAACTCTTCGGCGACTGCATGTAGACCGCCAGGACCTCGTCGAGGATCTTACCGCCCTCGGGGTCTACGATATGGCCGTGGTAAAAGCGATGACTGGAAAACGTACAGCCGGTATCTGTTGGGGAGAAGAGTTGCTTGAGAACGACAAGAGAACTATTGCCGCTCATCCGGATGATACCGATACCGCCTGCCCCGGGAGGGGTTGAGATGGCGGCGATGGTATCACTATCCAGAATGCCAGAACGGCTCACGTCTTTTTACGATTGGTATTTCGCGGCCGAGGTTTACGTTTTTGGCCGCCCCGCTTTCCCTTTCCCGGCTTATAGATGAGAATTTTCTTAAAGAGACCTTCACCCACACTGCGGCTTCTGATCTCCTTGTCGTCCTGGAGGGTCATATGGACGATTCGTCTTTCCGATGGATTGAGCGCCGGGATGGCCTGGGTCTTACCATCCTCCTTGACCTTCGCCGCCAATACCACTGCCTGCTCCTTGAGATCCTGCTCCCGTCTTTCCCGGAAGTCACCGACATCGATGGATAGCCGAACCCGCTGATTCACAGACCGGGTGATCATCTTACGCATCAGGTACTGCAGACTGTCCAGAATTT
>JBDLID010000189.1:0-5013 GCA_039715055.1 Thermodesulfobacteriota bacterium
TGAGCGGGGCAGAACAGTAGTGTCGCCACGACCGTAGTAGCTTTCAGCCATCTCAACAATCCGCACCGCCGCTCGGCTGAACAGCCCCAGCCTGTTTTTATGGGTGGCAACAATGGTACCATTGCCGGGCAGGGCCAGGCCGATGGCCTCGTTGAGGCAGTTCATTGAATTGGCGGTGAACATGCCGGAGCACGATCCGCATGTCGGGCAGGCGCATCGTTCAACCGTTTCCACCTCATCGTCGCTGATTGAGCTGTCGCCGGCCATGACCATTGCATCCACCAGATCATAACGCTTGTCTCCATCGACACCGGCCTCCATGGGACCGCCGGAGACAAAGATAGCCGGAATATTGAGACGCATGGCTCCCATGAGCATCCCCGGTGTAATCTTGTCGCAGTTGGAGATACAGATTATGGCATCAACGGTATGGGCATTGCACATATATTCGACGGAATCAGCAATCAACTCCCGTGACGGCAGGGAATAGAGCATTCCGGAATGTCCCATGGCAATACCGTCGTCAATGGCAATGGTATTGAACTCGGCAGCAAAACAGCCAAGCTCCTCGATACGTTTCTTCACCTCCTGGCCGATCTTGTGGAGATGAACGTGGCCCGGCACAAACTGGGTAAACGAATTAACAATGCCGATAATCGGTCGACCGATCTGCTCATCGGTCATCCCGTTGGCCCGCCAGAGGCTCCGGGCCCCGGCCATTCTTCTCCCCTCAGTGGTTGTGGCACTTCTCAATGGAATTGAGGTCATGATCTCCTCGCTGCTCAAATTTTATGATATTGGTCAATAGCTGTTTGTGATTTCAGCCTGCCAGGCCAACTCGATACACCCAGGAATAGTGTCCAATGCTTCTTTTCATTTTAGGTAACGATCAAAAAAACTATTGAAATCCTAATCCCTTTCGTGACATTATACTATGATAAGATAAGGTTGAGTACCACACTCCGGGGAGAAATCGCATGAAGCAGACTGAGATTGATTACTGGATTACAGCCATGCTGGAATCCTATAAAAATGTTTCCGACCTCAACATTACCGTCGGCAAAAGCCTCCAGGTCGAAGCGGCGGGCAAGCTGGTACCGGTGAAGGTTCAGCCACCGATCAACGAGCTGACTCCCTTCCAGACAGAAGTCTTTGCCCTCAACCTCATCGGCAACAACCGGCGGTTGATGCGTGACCTGCTTGAAACCGGTTCCTGCGACCTCTCATACTCCCTGGGCGAAAAAGCCCGCTTCAGGGTGAACATTTTTACCCAGAAAGGATTTTTCACCACCGTCCTGAGAAAGCTGGAGACCACCATTCCCACCATTTCAGGAATGAATTTCCCGCCGGCCTTTAAAAAGATGGCGGCTGAAATCAACGGGCTGGTACTGTTCACCGGTGCAACCGGCTCCGGTAAGACCACCTCGCTGGCCGCACTGCTCCACGACATTAACCATAATCGGGCGGTACACATTGTCACCCTGGAAGATCCAATAGAATATATCCATCCTCATAATAAGGCAACCTTTAATCAGCGGGAGCTTGGCAACGATTTCGACTCCTTCGGCTCAGGTATTCGTGCTGCCCTGCGCCAGGCCCCCAAAGTCATTCTGGTCGGCGAGATGCGGGACCGTGAAACCATGGAAATCGCCCTCACCGCTGCCGAGACAGGCCACCTTGTTCTCTCCACCCTGCACACCATTGACGCCGGCCAGACCATGAACCGGATCCTCGGTATGTTTGAGCAGGAAGAACAGCCCCAGATCAGAAATCGACTGGTGGATACCATCCGCTGGGTTGTTGGCCAGCGTCTGCTTCCCCGGATCGGCGGCGGCAGGGTGGCTGCCATGGAGATTCTCTGCACCAGCCTGCGAATCAAGGACCTGATCCTCAACGGGGAGACAGAAGAGAAGACCTTCTATAAGATCATTCAGGCCGGCTCCGCCGTGGACATGCGCACCTTTGACCAGCACATCCTTGAACTGTACGACGAGGAAGTCATTACAGAGGAAACCGCCATGTCATATGCCTCCCGCCGTAACGAAGTTGCCCGGGGGCTGGACACCATCAAGATGGAACGCGGTGAGGACACCTCCACCCTGAAAGACCTGGAAATGGAAGAAGAGGAAGAAAAACCGAAATGGTGATCCCACAGGACAAAAAACCATGACGACCACACAATGCCCCCACTGCCAGAAGCAGCTCAAGCTCAACGAAAAAATTATCGCCAAGGTTCGTGAACTGCCCGCCGGCAAGTCTCTTGGACTCAAGTGCCCCCAGTGCGCCAACACCATCTACCTTGACGCTGCCACCCTGCCCCAGCAACCGCCCGCGGAAACAAAGCCGGCACAGCAGCCCCAGGCAGCAGAGCAAAAAGAACAGCCTCCGCAGGCTCCCGGCCCGGGCCAGGATGATCGTTACAAGGGTGCCGGCAAGCTCGATACCGTTGTCACCCCCCCCAACCCGCCGGATATCGGATGGCTTGAAGACGGCTTCTTTGAAGACAAAGAGGTGGTTGAGGATATCCCCAGAACCCTGATCCTCATGGCCGACAGCCCACAGCGCACCGACATTGTCGAGGCCATTGAGAATATCGGTTACCAGCCGGCCTTTGCCGACTCCAGCGCAGACGCCATTGAAAAAATGCAGTTCGTCCAGTACGCCGGTGTCATCCTTCATTCCACATTCGAGCCAGGCGGCCTCCCGGCGTCTGATTTCCAACAGTACATGCGCAAGATGAGCATGGCCAAAAGACGCTACATCTTCTATGTCCTTATCGGGCCGGAATTCAGGACCCTGTATGACCTCCAGGCCCTGGCCAACTCGGCCAACCTGGTCGTCAATGATACCGAAATCGATAAGTTCACCACCATCATCCGCAAATCAATCCCCCAGTATGAGGAACTTTTTGGACCAATCATGGAGGAGATGAACGCCCTGGGCCGATAACTTCCAGGGGCCACTGTGCAGGGAAAATATGCGCAGGTGGTTGATTTCCTCCTCTATTCCATCAAAGCCAGCCGTAGTGGTACGATTACGCGAATTACAAACCACCTGACCGCCCCCACTTTTCTATCATTTTTTTCCGCCAGAGCCCTTGTTTTTTCGTTTTTTTTCTGATAATGTAGAATGTTTATTTCTGAGAGAGGTTGCCACCCACAGGGTTGGTGACCTCTCTCCTTTTAACTTACCGGTAAAATAACCGGTTGCAGGGATGCTTTTGATGACCATCAGCGCCCCCAGATAAACCTTTCACCCGGCCCTTGAACCAGGGCCACAGATGAGCGAAACCCATGACAGACGAAACCAATCAAACAACCCAGGAAAACAGCAGTGAAGAGTTGAGCTTTGCGGAACTCTTTGAGATGGAAGAAAACAGTACAGTCGTTAACGTCGGCGACGTTGCCCAGGGCACCGTTATCGGCATGGTTGACAACTACGTACTGGTCGACGTCGGAGACAAGGCGGAGAGCTATATCGCCAAGTCCGAATTCCAGTTGGAAGGTGATACCGAAATGGAAATCGGAGACACCTTTGAAGTCTTTGTCGAACGACGCAAAGAGGAAGGTGGACTGCTGCTGTCAAGGGAAAAAGCCATCGCCATCAAGGTATGGGAAGACATTGCACGTATCCAGGAGGCCGACGGCACCATCGAAGGCAAAATCGACACACGTGTCAAAGGCGGAATGTCAGTCAACATCGGCGTGCCTGCTTTCCTTCCCTACTCTCAGATCGACCTGCGGCCGGTCAAGGATCTTGACGCCCTCATCGGCGAATCCTTCGATTTCAAGATTCTCAAGTTCAACCGTAAACGCAACAACGTCGTTATTTCCCGGCGGGCCATCCTTGAAATCGAACGCGACAAACTGCGTGAAAAGATGCGTTCCATCCTCGAAGAGGGTCAGATCATCAAGGGCGCCATCACCAATATTACCGACTACGGACTGTTCATCGACCTCGGCGGCATGGACGGCCTCTGTCATATCACCGATCTCTCCTGGGGCCGCGTGTCCCATCCGGCCAAGCTGTACAAGGTCGGCGAGGAGCTTGAGGTCAAAGTTCTCAAGTACGATAAGGAAAACGGCAGGGTCTCCCTGGGTGTCAAGCAGCTGAAAGACGACCCGTGGGCCACTGTTGCCGACAGCTATCCAGTTGGCGAAAAGACCACCGGCAAGGTTGTGTCCATTACCGACTACGGTGTCTTTGTTGAACTGGAAGAAGGTGTCGAGGGGCTCATCCACGTCTCCGAGATGACCTGGTCCAAAAAGCCTCGCCACCCGTCCAAGATGGTTGCCGTGGGCGATGCAATCGAGGTCATGGTCCTCAATATCGAACCGGAGACCAAGCGTATCTCACTGGGTATGAAGCAGCTTCAGCCCAACCCCTGGGACCTGGTCACCGACAACTACCCGGTGGGCTCTGTCATCGAGGGCAAGATCAAGAACATCACCGATTTTGGCATCTTCATCGGTATCGAGGAAGGAATCGACGGTCTCATTCACGTTTCCGACCTCTCCTGGACCGAGCGCATCAAGCATCCGTCGGAGAAGTACTCCAAGAGCCAGACCATCAAGGCGGCAGTCCTCAAGATCGACAAAGAAAACGAGCGGTTCTCCCTGGGCATCAAGCAGCTCGAGCCCGATCCATGGCAGGCTGCCTACAATAACTACCCCTCCGGTACCGTTATTGAGGGCAAGATCACCAATGTTACCGATTTCGGCGTTTTTGTTCAGCTGGAAGAGGGCATCGAAGGCCTTGTCCACGTCTCCGAAATCTCCAAGGAGAAGATCAAAACCCCCATTGGAATGTACCAGGTCGGCGACACTCTGAAGGCCATTGTCATCAATGTGTCAGCCAAAGACCGAAAAATCGGACTTTCCATCAAGACCCTTGAAGATGGCGGTGAGGGCGGCGCTGCAGCAAACTACAGCCCGCAGGCCGACAGTGGTGAAGCTGCCGCCCCGTCCACCTTTGGCGATCTGCTCAAGGCAGCCGCCGGAGGACAGGACGAAG
>JBDLID010000190.1:0-4948 GCA_039715055.1 Thermodesulfobacteriota bacterium
GCCATGGTTCCCCTGGCAAAGGGATCCATCTCAAAGGCCCCCATGGGCCCGTTCCAGACAATGGTTCCCGCGTCACCAATGGCCTCCTGAAAATAACTGGTGCTGGCCGGTCCGATATCAAGGGCCATCCACTCTTTTGGGATATCACGAAATGTGACATTTTTCACCACCGCATCGACTGCAAAACGATCGGCGACGACAAAGTCCACAGGAAAGTAGAGGCGAACGCCCTTTTTCTCTGCCGCCTCGATAAATTCCCGCGCCGTCTCAAGAAGCTCCTCCTCAATCTTTGAAGCCCCCATATCAACCCCCTGGCTGCGGAGAAAGGTATTGGCCATGGCACCACCGATAACCATGCCGTCCACCTTATCGAGCATATTTTGCAAAGCGCCGAGTTTAGACGATACCTTGGCACCACCGACAAGGGCGAAAAGCGGCCTCACCGGTGTATCCATCGCCTTGTGAAAAAATTCCATCTCGGTCTGGAGTAGAAAGCCACCGCATTTCACAGCCACATGGGCGGCGACGCCCACCACCGAGGCGTGAGCCCGGTGTGAAACGGCAAAGGCGTCGTTGACGTAGATATCAGCCATCTTTGCCAGCTGTCCTGCAAACTCGTCGTCATTTTCCGTCTCCTGGCCATGGAAGCGGAGATTTTCCAGAAGAACCACCTCGCCTTCTTTCATTGCCGCCACCAGTTTCTCGGTCTCCTCACCCACGCAGTCCGGGGCAAGCACCACTTTACGGCCAAGAATCGTCGCCAGGTGATCGGCCACCGGCTTGAGGCTGAACTCCATGGCCCGTTTTCCTTCGGGGCGGCCCATATGGGAACAGAGAACCAGCTTTGCTCCTTTGTTCAGGACATACTCCATGGACGGCTGGGCCATGCGAATGCGGATATCATCGGTGATCTGGTCCTGATCATCCATGGGAACATTGAAATCGACCCGCATGAGTACACGCTTACCGTTGAAATCCATGTCGTGAAGTGTTTTCATTTGCTTGTCCTTTTAGAGATCCTTTTTGAAGAGGAGTGCGTCTTCCACGGGATTGGAATAGTAGTCCGGACGACGACCGGCAGGAACAAATCCCTCTTTGATATAAAGTGCTGCAGCGCCGGCGTTGGAGGACCGGACCTCAAGGTAGATAGTCCGTGCTTTTTTCCTCCAGCACCGGCACAACTCCGTTAACAGGCTGCTGCCGACTCCCTGACGACGATTTGCAGGGGCAACTGTCAGCTTGAGGAGCTCCGCTTCATCACCTGCCGCCAGACCGCAGCACCAGCCGACAATCGTATGTCCCGGATCATCGGTCGCAACCAGATGGATTCCGCCGACCCGCTGCAGTTCTCCTCGAATCTGGACGGGGTTCCAGCGGGACCGGCAGCTTGACTCTATCTCTGCCGCACCGTCAATATCTGCCGGTTTCATTTCCCGGATCAGCACCACCAGCAGTCCTGCCTGAAAATGATCAGACCATCTTGTCGGCAACCAGCACCGTCAGATCACCGAACATGTTGGTGTAGCTGCCCAACTCATTGTCGTACCAGCCGTAAATGACCGCCTGGGTGACCGGAACATTGAGAATCGGCTCTTGTCCGGCGTCGATACTGCAAGATTTGAGTTTGGACAAATCCACCCCGATGGAGGCGGTGCGGGTATGGGTTTCGGTTCCCTCAATAACTGCCGCTGCCTCGGGGACACCAATAATATCAGACGACACATGCTGCTTCTCCGAATATTCAAGGTAGGGTGAACCCTCGGCATAGTCGCGATAAATGGAATTGATCTGGGCCCGCTGAAGGGGGCTGTCCAGTTCGTCCTGGACGTTGAGAACCAGGACAATGAGAGAGCCGGTTGAGGTGGGGATACGTACTGACTCAGCGATAAAACCAATTGATTTCATCTCCGGAATGACCAGCACCAGCGCCTTGGCCGCTCCAGTGGTGGTGAGAATAATATTGTTGAGGATGGAACGGTTCTTTCTCAGATCGGCCGCTCCGGTCTTGGGCAGACGGTCAAGCACCTGCTGGCTGCCGGTAGCGGCATGGACCGTCACCATGGAGGCGGAAAGAAAATTCTCAGCACCGACCGACTCCATCAACGGCTTAATCATGTAGGAAAGACAGGTGGTGGTACATGATGCTGCTGAAACCAGGGAGTGCTTAGAGGCATCGTAATCCTCGTCATTAATTCCCATGACGGTGGTGACCGCATCATCGGGCATGTCAAGCCCCTTGGACTTGATCTTGAAGGGAGCCGACAACAGTACCTTTTCCGCACCGGCCTCAAGGTGCCCCCGGAGTGATCCCCAGCCGGCATCGACATCGGCAGTGGGATCAACAAATGCGCCGGTTGTATCGGTAACGAGCTTTACCTCATTTTCCTTCCAGGCAATATCTTTCGGGTTTCTCGCCTCGCGGAGAAATTTCACCGGCATACCGGCAATGACCATGCGGCCGTCACTCTCGCTGAGTTCCTCAATCACCCGGCCGCCTTTGTGGCCATACAGATAGCTGCCCAGGCGACCGTAGGAAGAGTCGTTCTCAATGTAAGCGGCCAGGTCATCCAGGCCTTGTCCGATTTCACGACCGACATTAATGACCAGCTCGGAAAAATGCTTCCTTGAGACGTGATGCCAAAGTGACAGTTTGCCTATTCGCCCAAGGCCGTTGATCCCTAGTTTCATAATTATACTTCTCCTTTAAGAGTAGAGTGAGATAAATACGCCGAGCAGGTTTGCAGTGTTGCTCAAAAAAACTGATCAATTATACTGTACTTTCAAACAGTCTTCAAATTCTAAACATCATTGTGCAAAAGAATTCATTGTCTCTGAATCATGAAATTTTCCTCTCCTCTGCAAGAGGCCACGCTCCTCAAACGATATAAGCGCTTTCTCGCCGATGTCAAAACCGACGACGGTATCGAGTTCACCGTTCATTGCCCCAATTCCGGCTCCATGCTCGGCTGCTCAACCCCCGGCAGCCGGGTGCTGCTGTCAGAGTCCGACAACCCGAAACGAAAATATCGACATACCCTGGAGATGGTTCAGGGAGAAAACGGCTGGATCGGCGTCAACACCTCACTGACCAACAAGCTGGTTGCCGAGGCCCTGGAAGAGAGACGCATCCGGGAATTGCGTCGCTTTGATTCTCTGAGAAGAGAGGTCAAGACATCTGATAAAAGCCGGCTTGACCTTCTCCTCATGGACGGCGACAAAAAAATTTATATTGAAATTAAAAATTGCTCTCTGGCAGAAAACGGCTGCGCCATGTTTCCCGACTCGGTAACCGCCCGGGGCACGAAACACCTGCTGGAACTTGCCGACCTGGTTAAACAGGGACATCGCGGCATCATTTTTTTCTGTGTTCAACGCACCGATGCCGACCGCTTCCAGCCAGCCGCCCACATTGACCCCCTTTACGCCAGCACCCTGGCCGAGGTCCAGGCCAAAGGTGTTGAAACTCTGGTCTACCAGGCTCACATGAGTCCGGAAGAGATCATTGTTGACACCCCGCTGCCTTTTGCCACCCCCTCTCAGGAGCCAGGCAATGGCTGACACAGGCAGAAAAGGAGTGGTGCTGCTCAGCGGCGGGCTTGACTCGACAACCGTACTGGCCATTGCCGGCTCACTGGGTTACCAGTGCTACTGCCTCAGTTTCCGCTATGGCCAGAAGCAGTCCATTGAACTGCAGCGGGCGGCCAGGGTGGCCGAGTCCATGGAGGTTGCCGAACACCTGGTTCTCAATCTTGGCCTCGACAAGATCGGCGGTTCAGCACTGACAGATGATATCAAAGTGCCGAAAAACAACACAGACCAGTCAGACACGATCCCGGTCACCTACGTTCCGGCCCGCAACACCATCTTTCTCGCCCACGCACTGGCCTGGGCCGAGGTGCTTGGGGCACGCGATATATTTATTGGCGTCAACGCCGTTGACTATTCAGGCTACCCCGACTGCCGACCGGCTTTTCTCACCGCCTTTTCAGAGATGGCCAACCTGGGGACCAAGGCTGGAGTGGAGGGAAGCAGGCCGTTCACTATTCATGCCCCACTCATTGAAATGAGTAAGAAAGAGATCATCGAGGCAGGCCTCTCGCTTGGGGTGGATTACAGTCTGACCCATAGCTGTTATGACCCGGAGGAGGGAGGCGCATGCGGCCGCTGTGATGCCTGCCGCCTGCGTCTCAAGGGATTTGCCGAGGCAGGTCTGGACGATCCGATCCCCTATGCCAAATAAGCCAGGCCCCGGCAAACTGCTGGTGGCTGGGCTGCAGAATACCGCATCAGGGGCCTGACGAAGACCAATGTCTGGTTCCGCCCCCTGGCAAAACCGCTGCTGCCACAGACAACTGAAAAATTGTCTTCACCCATCCTGGCAGGTAATCTTCCCACCGCAGATGGTCAAAACTGCTTTGCCCTGAAGTTCCCAATCGATAAACGGTGAATTCTTGCCCAGCGAAACGATACTGTCTTTCGTATAGACAAAGCGCTTTTCCGGATCGACAACAGTGACATCACCGATATCACCTTCGCCAAGGGATCCTCCGGGCAGGTTGAGAACAGCGGCAGGGTTGGTCGACATCAGAGCGACCAGCTCAGAGGGTCCGATCAGTCCGTCGCGCACAAGACCAAGAGAAAGCGGCAGGGCAGTCTCCAGCCCGATAATACCGTTTGCCGCCACATCGAACTCCACCTCTTTTTCGAGAACCGAATGGGGCGCGTGGTCGGTGGCAATGGCGTCAAAGGTACCGTCCTGGAGCCCCTTGCGAATGGCCTGCCGATCTTCCTCTGTGCGCAGGGGCGGATTCATCTTGGCACTGGTTGAATAGTCGGCAACCGCCTCCTCGGTGAGAGTAAAGTAGTGGGGAGTGGTTTCTGCAGTCACCCGGATGCCTTTTTTCTTGGCATTGCGGATAAGTTCAGTTGCCTCGCCTGTGGAGACATG
>JBDLID010000191.1:0-4943 GCA_039715055.1 Thermodesulfobacteriota bacterium
CGATGTTTTTCACCGGCTCGTCGGTGCTCGGATCGTTGTCGTAGATCATCTTGATCTCTTTTGAGCCGACCTTTTTGGAGACAACGGGCCGCTTACCCTCTTTGAGTGTCGGTTTGAAGACGTAGTACTCGTCCGGGTTGACCGCCCCCTGGACCACGTTTTCACCAAGGCCCCAGGCACCGGTGATAAAGACTGCATCCTCGAAACCGGATTCGGTATCGATGGAGAACAGGACACCGGAAGAGGAGGAGTCGGATCGCACCATCTTCTGAATGGTGATGGAGAGGTAGACGTCAAACTGACCGAATCCCTGGTGCTGACGATAGGAGATGGCACGGTTGGTGAAGAGCGAAGCAAAGCACTTGCGGCAGTTCTCGATGATGCTTTCGTAGCCGTGGATGTTGAGGTAGGTCTCCTGCTGGCCGGCAAAAGAGGCGTCAGGCAGGTCCTCGGCAGTGGCGGATGAGCGTACAGCCACGTCGACGTTCTCGCCGTACTCGGCTTCCATTGTCTTGTAGGCCTCGATGATCGCCTCACGCAGATCATCGGGGAATGTAGCATGGCGAATGATATTTCTACATTTCTCACCGCGCTCGGCGAGATTATGCATATCTTCAATGTCAAGGTCAGAGAGTACCTCTTTTATTTCATCCTCGACTCCAGCCTCTTTCAACAGGTAACGATAGGCATAGGCTGTTATGGCAAAGCCATGTGGGACCGCGACGCCTTTTCCTGTGAGATGCTGGTACATCTCACCCAGTGAGGCGTTCTTTCCGCCCACAAGGGGAACGTCGTCAATTCCGATATCGTCAAACCAGAGAATAAGTTCTTTGTCATGCGGGTTGCCCATGTTTCTGTCTCCTGCTGGGAAAAATGTATAGTTGGATTCGAGGAAGCCCGGAAAAGGATGGTATCCGGATTCCTAAAACTGAAGGTCCGCCGTCTAAACTTCAACGGTCCATTAACCAAAAAAACTGAAACATTATATAAAAATTATTGTAGTAGCGTCAAGACCATTACATGGAAAAAAATTTCAAAAAAGAATCGTCTCTCTTTATACGGGGCAGCAACTACTGGTGAGGCGGTCAAACAGGTGAATAACGGTACCGGCTGAAGCCAAATTAGTTTGATTTTTGGAGCCTTAAACCTATATAGTCTACATACCGTTTAATCAATTGGCGTGGTTTTTTTCTTTTCCCAGTAACCAGGTGACCATATGAACGACAACGCAACCATCCAGGAACTTTACAAGAGCTGTGGTATCTCCGAAGATCATGCAGCCAGCGATTATTTTCTCCTCATCTCCAGGCTCGTGGAAAAACGAAACCGGGAAGGGGAGCAGTGGCAGAAATATATTGACCAGGTCTATATGCTGGTCATGGATGAGATGACAACGAATTCCGGCGTACCGCAAACAAAGGTGAAGTTTGGCACCTCCGGCTGGCGGGGTACCCTGGGAAAGGACCTTTTTGTTCGATCGGTCACTTCTGTCACCGCTGCAATCATCAGGCTCTATGAGCGACTGGCCGATGAACCGGAGCTGGCGCCTTTTCTTGGTGTTGCCAGCCTCGCTGAAGCACAGGAAAAAGGCTGCGTGGTGGGGTTTGACAATCGCTTCGGTGGTGAGCTGCTTGCCGGTGCCGCAGTTGATGTCTTGATCCGTTCGGGTTTTAAGGTCCACTATGCCGGTGAATCGACCACCGGTGTGCTGTCGGCGGCCCTGCTTGAGTTGAACGGTGCCTTTTCCATTAATCTGACACCGTCCCACAACCCCTTGCAGTACGGCGGGTTCAAGTACAATGCGGCTGATGCGGGACCAGCCGCAGCCGAATTGACCAACCGGATCACCGCCTACTCCAATGAAATTATCAGAGGGGGTGACGCCTCCCTGCCAGATGGTGATACAGTTCCGCCTGCTGTCAGCAAACGTGAGGACATCAACTCTTTTGATTCCCTTCAGTGCTGGAAAACACTGGTACGCAAAAACGAGTCGATTCACGGTCTCAATCTCGATGACATTGTCCAGGCCTTTGAAGACCACAACGACCTCTGTCTGGTCGTCGATTCGGTGCATGGCGCCAGTCGTAATCACATTCTGCCTCTTCTCAACAACTCTGCAAGTGAGAGGTTGATTCGTCTGCGGGAAAAAGCCGATGTGACGTTTGGCGGCATTGCCCCTGAACCTTCATCGGCGAACATGGCAGGTGTTGTTGCAGAACTTGGCCATCGCCGCGAAAGGCTCAAACTCGGGGCCATCATCGATCCCGACGGCGACCGTATCCGCTTTACCGACGGCAGACACGAGATCTCCATGAATCAGTTCGGGGCCATGGCCTACCATTTCCTCCATGAGCACAAGAAGAAAAAGGGAATGGCGGCCAAGACCGTGGCCACCTCCAACCTGGCTAACAGTCTGGCTGAGTCATTTGGTGAGGAGATTTTTGAACCCCGAGTCGGTTTCAAGGAGTTCAAGCCGGTTATCGGCAAGGCGCTGGTTTATTTCGAGGAGTCCGACGGCATCTCCATCATTGGTCACACCCCGGAAAAAGATGCCTATATCGGTCTCTTGCTCGCCCTTGACATGGTGATCAGCCTGGACATGAACCTTGGTGAATATCTGGCTGAAATAGAAAAGGAGTTCGGCCACTATTACCCGGACCGTGACGGACTGGTGGTGAGTGCCAAAGGAGATGAACTGAAGGCTGCCCTGGCCAAACTCGAACGCTACGGCGTGGGTGCAGATATTCTGGTGGGGGACAAACCCCAGACCATTAACCAGGTGATTGATATCGACGGCCGAAAGATGATCTTTGAAGACGGCTCCTGGCTGATGATCAGACCGTCCGGCACCGAACCCAAGGTTCGTTTTTACGTTGAGTCGAGAACGTCTGCAGGTACTGATAACCTTGTGGCGGCAGCTAAACAGATGCTTACAGAAATCGGGCTGCTCTGATTTGTTTGAAAATGCAGGTTTTTTATCGGGTTATTTTCGTATTTTCCGCAGCGGATTGCCGGTTGATTTTTAGAAGTCAGGTATTACTATGTTGGGAAATCGGTGCACTCTTTAAGCTTTTTATCCCCGGCAGAATTATGGTTATGGGCCGATCAATCGCTCCCGGAGTGAACCTCTGACCAACATCAATGGAGAATACCAATGTGGGAATATACGGATAAAGTTCAGCAGCATTTTCTCAACCCCCAGAATGTGGGTGAAATCGATGAGCCGGACGGCGTCGGTGATGTGGGCTCCCTGGCCTGCGGTGATGCCCTGAAGCTGACATTGAAGATTGAAGACGATCATATTGTCGATGCCAAGTTCAAAACCTTTGGCTGCGCCAGCGCCATTGCCTCTTCTTCGGCACTGACCCTGATGATTACCGGTATGACCGTCGATGAGGCGGAAAAGGTCACCAACGAAGATATTGCCGATTTTTTAGGCGGCCTGCCCAAGGAAAAGATGCACTGCTCGGTGATGGGTCGTGAGGCGCTTGAAGCGGCCATTGCCGATTATCGCGGGGTGACACTGCCCATCGCTGAAGGCGAGGTGGTTTGCGAGTGTTTTGGTGTCACCGATATGGAGGTGATTCGGGCCATAAAGGAATCTGATCTGCGCTCGGTGGAGGAGATCACCAACTTCACCAAAGCCGGCGGCGGCTGCGGCAAGTGCGAGGAGAAACTTCGCGAACTGCTGGTCCAGACCGTTCATGAAATTCCCATGGCGGTCAAGGAGGACAGCGCACCCAAGCGAATGACCACCCTGCAGAAAATCAAGAAAATTGAAGAGGTGCTCGAGCGTGAGGTGAAGCCGGGCCTTCGCAGGGATGGCGGCGACATTGAACTGGTCGACGTGGACGGTGATTTTGTCATGGTTTCCCTGCGTGGGGCCTGTACCAGCTGTGCCAAATCCCAGACAACGCTCAAGGATTATGTGGAAAAAAGACTGAGAGAGCAGGTGCTCGATTCGCTCATCGTTGAGGAGGCAAAATAATGGATTGTCCAGCCGATAAGGTTATCTATATGGATAACAACGCCACCACCCGGGTCGCCCCGGAGGTAGTGGAGGCGATGATGCCTTTTCTCACCGACTGTTACGGTAACCCTTCCTCCATGCACAATTTTGGCGGCATGGTCGGCCGTGCGGTTGAAGAGGCCCGCGACCGAGTGGCGAAACTGCTCGGGGCTCACCCGGAAGAGATTATCTTCACCAGCTGCGGTACTGAAAGTGACTCCACGGCAGTTCTTTCAGCGCTGCATACCTTTCCCGAAAACCGGCACGTGGTCACCACCCGGGTGGAGCATCCGGCCATCAAGCATCTCTGTGAAAATCTTGACACCCTCACCGGTCACAAGCACCGGGTAACACGACTCAAGGTCGAGGCCGACGGTACTCTCAACCTTGATGACTATCGCGAGGCCCTCAGCGAAGATACCGCCGTGGTCTCCGTGATGTGGGCCAACAACGAGACAGGAGTGATCTTTCCCATTGCTGAGATGGCGCAGATGGCAAAGGAGCGGGGTATTCTCTTTCATACTGACGCTGTCCAGGCGGTGGGCAAGATTGATATTAACCTTGCAGAGCTTGATATCGACTACCTTTCACTCTCCGGTCATAAACTCCACGCCCCCAAGGGGGTCGGTGTCCTCTATGTGAAAAAGGGAACCCCTTATGTGCCCTTTCTTGCCGGCGGCCACCAGGAGGGCGGACGGCGCGGCGGTACTGAAAATGTCGCCTCCATCGTCGCTCTCGGCAAGGCCTGTGAGCTGGCCGGTCAAAACCTGGTTGAGGAAAATAACCGGGTCAAGACTATGCGCGACAAACTAGAGGAGGGGCTGTTGTCCTCTATCCCCAAGGCGCGGCTCAACGGTCACAAGACTGGCCGGTTACCCAACACCACCAATATCAGTTTCGAGTATGTTGAGGGGGAGGCAATTCTTCTGCACAT
>JBDLID010000192.1:0-4799 GCA_039715055.1 Thermodesulfobacteriota bacterium
TCTGCGTGATGTATCAACCGTGGCCCATGAGCTTGGTCGTGGAATTCACCAGTACCTGGCAAGGGAAAGGGGATATTTCAACAGTGATACTCCGCTGGTGCTTGCCGAAACCGCCTCGGTCTTTGCCGAACTGCTGATCTTTCACAAGCAGCTTGAGAGCCTGGATGATTTGGAAAGACGGGCGTTTATCTGTCAAAAACTGGAATCAATCTTCGCTACGGTCTTTCGCCAGATTTCCATGAATCGTTTTGAAGACATGATTCATAACCGGCGGCGGACTGAGGGGGAGGTGTCCAGCGATGACCTTTCGTCGCTGTGGCTGGAGAGCCAGAAAGCAATGTTTGGTGATGCGGTGAGTCTGGGAGATCATTACCGGATCTGGTGGTCATACATTCCCCATTTTCTCCACACTCCGGGCTATGTCTACTCTTACGCCTTCGGAGAACTGCTGGTTCTGTCACTCTATCGGATCTATGAGGAGGAGGGGGAGACTTTTATCCCGAAATATATTCATCTCCTGGCCCAGGGCGGGAGCGCCTCACCCTACGAGTTACTGACCCCGTTCAACATCGACCTCAATGATGCATCGTTCTGGCAGGGCGGGCTGCAGGTCATAGAAACTATGCTGGAGGAAGTGGAAAATGTCTAATGAAAAGATAACAGAAAAAGAAATCGGAGAGCGTCTTGTACAGGTTTTAAAAACGCCTGAAGCATCAGAGGGCCAGGAAAGTTTTGCGCGGGCCATGGAACTGACCAAGGCCTACGCTGCATCAGGTTCTGCCACTCACTTCAGTGCGGTGGCTCGTTTGTTTTATGACCTGTTTGAGATGTTTGAGACAGGGAGAGACCCGCGCAAGAGCTGAGCGGTTAATCGGGCGGTATACGACGCAGATACTTTTTCACCGAGTCTATGTCGCCTTGACACTCGCGTAGAACAAAGCGAATATACTTGATATTCTTTTTTATGTTTTCAAGATAGAGGTTGCGCTCCATCCCCCAGCGCTCACGAAAATGAACCTGCATAAATTTTGTCAGGTTGCCAAAGGAGTGGGCCAGGCGGTCAATGACGACATTATGGTAAAAGTCCGAGGTCTGCTCCATGAGTTCCAGGACGGAGTTGTAGTTGCCTATCCCGCCTTCCTGGTGTTCGGCAAAGAGCAAGGGCAGGCGCTCCAGATAGTATCTGTCCGCCATCTGGGCCAGGATATCGGCGGAGCCCACTGCAAATCAGGCCAACTGCATTTCAGCGGAAGCGAAGAACAGGGTGTCGGGATTGATGCTCAGGTTGGTGCTCTGGATAATAACTGAACAATCGGTAATAAAGGGAAGGGTAAAACCCTTTTCTTTCAGATAGTCCGCCATGAAAAACATGGACCGTTTTTCATGGCCTAATGTAAATACGGCGCCCGTTTCTGCATCCTCGTCAATCTTTACCAGCAGACCGCAATCATGAAAATAGGCACTGTAGAGGGCTTTGATCAGTGTTTCTTCCGAGACCGTCCATCCCTCATGATAAAGGCCATGGAACAGCCTGACGGTTGCCAGGACAACGGAGTAAGTATGACCCAGGTCGTGGTACTTAGTGTTGCTCTGGCGGTACTCGGGGTGCTCGCCGTTGAAAATCTGGCCGATAACGTCGTGCAGGTCGGCGAGGGGCTTGCGTGAGAAGTCCGGGGATATGAGGTTAAGCAGGACGAAAATCTCGTCAAGGGGATTGTCCGTGGCGCCGGAGTCCAGCAGCTTTGTCAGTTGAATATTGTTCATGCAGACATCCTAACCAACAGTTGTGCGGGAGGGTCTTTGTGTCTTGTCTTACGATGGAACAGTTTGGATGTTCCCGGGATCAAACTCTTTGCAAATACTAAGCCTTAGCCTATTCCGTTCCGATGCGGATTGCAATAGTGGATGTAGTCTGCCAGCAGAGAAAACCACGGAATGAGGTTTTCCGGATGGGAAACTGTTGAGTCGGATTTCTTCTTATCTCAGTAAAACTCAATGCATTCCTGAGGACAGTAGGCGGCGGCCTCCTCGACTTTTTCCGTAATCTCTGCATCAGGCTCAATCAGGGTGGCTTTTTCCCCGCTTTCATCCATGACAAAGACTTCCGGGCAGATCTCCACACAGGAGCCGCAGCCATTACACTCATAGACATCAATGCTAATTGACCTTGCCATAAGACCTTTTATTTTTCCAGGGCGTCTTTCCTGAAATTTCTGTCAGGCTCAACCGGATAACGACCGTCAAAGCAGGCCAGGCAAAAGTCATCAGCCGGAAGGCCGGTGGCCTCAACCAGGCCCTCAACACTGAGATAGTGAAGGGAGTCCAGCCCGAGGTAGGCGGCCGTTTCCTCCACCGAGTGCTGGGCGGCAATGAGCTGATCCGATGAGGGGAAATCAATACCGTAGTAACAGGCATGGCGGGTGGGAGGACAGCTTACCATCATGTGCACCTCTTTTGCCCCGGCTTCCCTGAGAGCTTTTACCCTGCTGCGGCCCGTGGTTCCACGGATAATGGAATCTTCAACAATAATAACCCGCTTGCCCTTGAGCAGAGAACGAACGGGATTCAACTTGACCCGTACGTTGAAATCACGCATGGACTGAGTGGGCTGAATAAAGGTACGTCCAACGTAGTGGTTGCGAATCATCCCCATTTCCAGGGGAATGCCGGACTCCTTGGAAAAGCCGATGGCGGCATAGTTACCAGAATCGGGAAAGGGCATGACAAAATCCGCGTCCACTTTTGCTTCACGGGCCAGAATCTCACCCATCCTTTTCCGTGCCTCATAGACGTTGGCACCAAAGATGTCTGAGTCCGGCCGGGCAAAGTAGACCTGCTCAAAGATACAGTAGCTCCTCTTCTGTTCGGGCCAGGGAAAGAGAGAACGGCTCTCTTTTTTATTGATGATGAGGATTTCACCGGGCTCGATATCACGAATGTATTCAGCCTCAACCAGATCAAGGGCACAGGTTTCGGAAGCAACAATCCAGCCGCCGTTGTTCAATTTACCCAGGCAGAGCGGGCGGAAACCACCGGGATCCCGGACAGCCACCAGGGTGTCTTCGGTCATCAATAAAATCGAATAGGCACCCCGCAGACAGGAAAAGGACTCGGTCAGGGCACGCTCCAGACCAAGGTGGGTGGTGCGGGCCATGAGATGGAGCACAACCTCACTGTCCATGGAGGTTTGAAAAATAGACCCCTTTCTTTCAAGGTCCTGTCGCAGTTCCAGGGAGTTCACCAGGTTGCCGTTATGGGCCACGGCCAGGGTGCAGCCTCTATGGGTCACCATCAGGGGCTGGGCGTTGGTCACATTGGAGGCACCGGTGGTGGAGTAACGGACATGACCCATTGCCATGCTGCCGGGGAGTTTCTGCAGGATGTCCTCTGAAAAAATTTCGGGTACCAGGCCCATCGCCTTATGGATGGAAACGTTCTTTTTGTCGTCCGATGCAACGATTCCAGCACTCTCCTGCCCCCTGTGCTGCAGGGCATAAAGGCCGAAGTAGGTCAGTTTGGCGGCGTCTTCATGGCCAAAAATACCGCAGACCCCACACTCATGTTTTGGCCGGTTGTCGTCCATCCGGTGTGAATTGGCGTTTTCCATATAAAGAAATCCATTAAAAAGGTAAAGGCACAAAGAAAACGAATATCTTTGTGCCTTTTAGCAACTTAACAATTCTTTTCTTGTTTTTTGAAAAGAATTTTGTGAAGATGCGTATCCCGACTTTCTCTCTATTTATCAGGATTCGCAAAATCTGATAAGAATGAGTTATAATAATGTTCCGTTGAAATTCAACAATAAAATGGATTTTCTTTCTTTTTTCTTTTTCGTAGTTGCCGGTTGGCAGGCAGCTGAAACAGGATTCAATAATGATTAAACTTACTTCCTCAGTCAAGGCCTCGGGTTGAGCGGCTAAACTCGGTCCGGGGGACCTGAGCCAGATACTCTGCAATATTGAGTTGCCCAGGGATGAGCGTTTAATTGTCGGGGCTGAAACCTGTGACGATGCCGGGGTGTACCGTTTAAACGACGAGACGGCCCTCATCCAGACCCTCGATTTTTTTACCCCAATTGTCGACGATCCTTTTGATTTCGGGCAGATCACCGCGGCCAATGCCCTGAGTGATGTGTATGCAATGGGGGGCAGACCCTTACTGGCCATGAATATTCTCGCCTGTCCGGTCAAATCCATGGACAAGGAAATATTCAGTGAGGTGGTAAAGGGTGGGCTGTCCAAGGTGGAGGAGGCCGGAGCGTTGCTGGTGGGCGGCCACTCAGTCGAGGATGATGAACTGAAATTCGGTCTTTCGGTGACCGGTGTTGTCCATCCCGACCGGGTATTGTTAAACAGTGGGGCCAAACCGGGTGACAGGCTGATCCTTACCAAGCCTCTTGGTACGGGAATTCTGTCCACAGCCATCAAGGGCAAGCTGGCCGGTGGTGAAGTTGAAAAGGAGATCACAGAGATCATGGCAACCCTGAACCGGATACCGGCTGAGGTGGTTGCGGCGGTAAGAGAGTCCGGTTACCGGGTTCACAGCTGTACTGACATCACCGGCTTCGGACTCCTTGGTCATCTCCACGAAATGAGTGTGGCATCAGGTGTCAGTGCTCGATTGTTCCCCGACCGGATTCCAGTGATCCGGGGCTGTATGGACTTTATCAATATGGGGATCATTCCGGAAGGCGCCTACTCCAACCGTAAATTTTATTCCCGGTGGTTGAAAGGGGCAGAGGAGAGTCATGACGGGCTGGACATGCTTCTCGTCGACCCTCAGACCTCCGGAGGCCTGCT
>JBDLID010000193.1:0-4787 GCA_039715055.1 Thermodesulfobacteriota bacterium
TAGGAGACCGAGAGACCGAGACCGGTGCCTGACCCGACCGGTTTGGTGGTGTAGAACGGCTCAAAGATTCTGGATCGGACCTCCTCAGTCATGCCCGGTCCGTTATCCTCGATCTGGATTTCAAGAAAGGCGTTGTGTCGTTTGATGCGTAGACTGAATTCTGGCTTTACACCTTTGGGGTACTCTTTTACCTGCATGGCCTGGGCGCCGTTGCGGAGGATGTTGAGAAAGACCTGTTCCAGGGTGGACGGTTCGCAGCAGAGCGGGGGAGTATCACTACCATAATCCCGGCTGATGATGATCTGCTTAAAATCAAAATTCTTTTTCAGGTCGTAATCGCTGGCAGCCATCTTCACCGCCCTGTTCAGGATGTCTGCCATCATGACAACACTTTTTTCAGTACTTGAGCTGCGGCCAAAACTCAGCATATCCGCCACAATCTCTGCAGCCCTGTGACCAAGGGTACGGGTGGAGTCGAGCATCCGGTCAATACGACGTATTCTGCTGTATTCCTGCAGGGTTTTGAGATCGAGTCCGCAGCTGTCGGCGGCTTCGATGTTGCCGGCAAGGTCCGGGCCCAACCGTCGCTGGATATTCTGCAGGTTCTGCAGGATGCCGGCCAGGGGATTGTTGATCTCATGGGCCATGCCCGAGGCGAGTCCTCCGACGGAAAGCATTTTTTCGGTCTGCAGCATCATCGACTCCAGTCGGATGCGGTTGGTGACGTCGTCGATACGAAAGACGGTGTCCGTGACTGCCACCGATTCCAGCGGGTAGGCCACCAGGTCAAAGTAGTACTCATCATCGCCATTCTGCTGAATTCCATTTTTTTTATAAAGTTCGCGCTTGCTGATTGTCTGCCGAATCGACTCCATCTCACCGGTCAGCTGCGGCAGGATGACAGTCAATGGCTGTCCCTGCACCTCATCGTAGGTCTTGTTTGTCAGTTCGACCGCCTTTTTGTTCCACAGGGTGATTTCTTCACTGGAGTTGATCCCCACCATGAGAGAGGGCATGGCGTCAAGGATGTTGTCAAGATCCCGGTTGATCGAGGCAAGCTCCGCCTTGGCCTGGAGCTGTTTTTGCTCGCGCTCGGCAATGGCATCGCGCATCAGGTCCATGGCCTGGGCAAACTGCTTGATTTCATAGACGCAGAGGGTCTGGGGAGTGGCACTGAAGTCGCCGAGCCGGATGCGCTCAGTGATCCGGCCGAACTGTTCCAGGGGCTTGGCAATCCGGCTGTTGAGCAGCATGCCGACCATCATGGCAAAAAACCATACCGCAAGCGCAACACCCAGTGCCTTCTTTCTGGCCTGGTCAAATCCGCGATGGGCCCGGGCTGTGGAAATTGTTACCTTGATGAAACCGAGATGCTGACCGTGCAGTTCAATGCGGTCGTGTATTTCAAGGAGTTCCCCTTCATGGTCTTCATGACTGTGGGGAAAGAGGAGCTTGGTGATCTGCAGCTCGCTGTCTGTTTGTCCGACGTGTTCACGGTTGGTGTCTGCCAGAATTTTGCCCGATTTATCGGCGATTGCGATGGCAACCACATCCGGTGACTTGGGGACTTCTGAGACAAATTCACTCAACGGAGCATAGTTTTCAGTGATAAGGTAATCACTCACCGTAAAGGCGGTATTATTGGTCAGCGTCTGGCCGTAAAGGCTTATATTGCTGATCAAATTGTTATGATAGTTGTTATTGAAAAGGACGACGAGGGTGGAGGAGAGTGCCAGTGTTATCAGGGAGAGAAAGATTGTGAGGATGGTGCGCAGCTTAATCGAGATCATGTTGTTTCGACAGTGAGGTCATGAGCTTTCTGAATGTCTCGTAGTCCATATCGGTTGCCGGGACAAATTTTTTCATCCTCAATCGCTGCAGAACCGGGCTGAAACGTTCGTCGTCATTGAGGCTGAGAAGGCTGGTGCGGATCTGTTCAACCAACCCCTTTTCAAGTTTCGGGTGAACGACAAATGGAAACTGGGGCACGGCAGGCGAAGCTGCAATGATTTTGATATCATTACGGACAGCGGCGAAATTATCAGCCTCAATGGAGTCGAGACGCAGGGTACCGCCGTCAAAGATTTTAGAGAGGACTCCGTAGACAACGGTGTCGGCCCTGCTGGCCTGGGAGATAATGAAATCTTCAGGGCTTGTGTAGCCCATGGCCTTGAGTTCATTGAAAAGAAAACGATATCCGGCATAGGAGTGGGACAGGGTCCCTCCGATGCGTTTGCCGACCAGCTCACCAATGTGTGAGATATTTGAGTCGCTGCGGACAATGACCCCACCCTTGAATGAAGGGGTGCCGGAGACAATGGCCTGGTAATTGAATTTTTTGTGCAGTTTAAAATAGGTCGAGTTGTTTGGCCAGAGGAGGTCATAGCTGCCCTCTGTCGCTTTGTTCTCAAAGGTTATGGCGTCCGGGGCAATGTGGAGCTGAACCGGTCGGCCAGTGTCCAGCTCTATTTTCCTTGCAATGGGGGCAAATATTTGAAGGACCTGCTTGGGACTGAGAAAAGGAAATACCCCGAAGCGGACAGGCTGCTGGGCAGAAAAACCATTTCCAGAGAAGAGCAGCAGCAGTAGCGTGATAACAACAGTGCGAATCATGGCCTGCAGCAATGAGCGTCTTCTACCAGTCCGGGCGGAGATGAAGCTCGGTCAACTGTTTTCTTGCCACCGATGCCGGTGCCTCGGTAAGCGGGCAGGTTGCCTTCTGGGTCTTGGGAAAGGCGATGACGTCACGGATGGAATCACTGCCGGTGATGATCATCATCAGCCTGTCCAGGCCGAAAGCCAGACCGCCGTGGGGCGGAGCTCCCAGTTCCAGTGCTTTGAGCAGGAATCCGAACTTGTCGTTTGCCTCTTTTTCTGAAATGCCGAGCGCAGCCAGAACCCGGTTCTGGATATCACGCTGGTGGATACGGATGGAGCCGCCGCCGATCTCGGTGCCGTTGAGCACCAGGTCATAGGCCCGGGAAAGGACTGACTCGGGATCCGAGTCCAGCTTGTCGAGGTCGCTCTCCTGGGGAGCGGTAAAGGGGTGGTGAAGGGCCTGAAGCCGCTTCTTATGCTCATCATATTCCACCAGGGGAAAGTCGGTAACCCAGATGAAATTGAACTCATCACGCTTGAGGAGATCAAGCCTGCGTGCCAGTTCCAGCCGAAGCTCGGCAAGTACTTGAAGGACCACAGCCTTCTTGTCGGCGCCGAAGAAGAGAAGATCGCCTTCTTCTGCATCAAGGGCGCTGGTCATCAAAGCCCTTTCCTCATCGGTGAAAAATTTGGCAATGGGCGACTGCCACTCGCCGTCCGCCTTCATCTTGACCCAGGCCAGCCCCTTGGCGCCGAACTGAACCACGTAATCGGTGAGGTCGTCGAGGTCCTTGCGGGAAAACGTTGCGCACCCCTTGGCGTTGATGGCCCGTACCGTTCCACCGCTGTCCGCCATGGAGCGGAAGACCTTGAATGAACAGTCTCTCGCGATATCAGTAAGGTCAGTAAGCTCAAAGCCGAACCGGGTGTCGGGTCGGTCGCAGCCGAAGCGGTTCATCGCCTCTTCGTACTTCATGCGGTCAAAGGGTGGAGAAACATCAAGACCCAGAGTCTCCTTGAACAGTCGTCCAATCATGCCCTCAGTGATTTCGATGATCTGTTCTTCATCGACAAAGGAGAGCTCCATGTCGATCTGGGTGAATTCAGGTTGACGGTCGGCGCGGAGATCCTCGTCACGGAAACATTTCACAATCTGGTAGTAGCGTTCCATACCGGACATCATCAGCAGCTGCTTGAACAGCTGGGGCGACTGGGGCAGGGCAAAGAATTTTCCTCCGGTGACCCGCGAGGGAACCAGGTAGTCCCGTGCACCTTCAGGGGTGGAACGGGTCAGCATGGGAGTCTCGATATCGAGAAAATCATTTTCATTGAGGTAGCTGCGGATCGCCTGAACTGCCCTGTGGCGGGTAATCAGGTTGTGTGCCATTTCAGGCCGTCTGAGATCAAGGTAGCGGTACTGGAGGCGCAGCACATCGGAAACGTCGCTCTCTTCATCCAGCGGAAAGGGAGGTGTTTCGGCGGTGTTGAGAATCCTCAGCTCGTCACCAAAGACCTCGATGTCACCGGTGTCGAGCTTGGCATTTGCCATGCCCTCCAGCCGTGCCGCAACCTTGCCCCGGACGGCGAGGACCCATTCGCTGCGAATCTGGTGGGCCTTGGCGTGGACTTCAGGGTTGACCTCGGGGTTGAAAACGACCTGGGTGAGACCGTGGCGGTCACGCAGGTCTATAAAGATGACGCCGCCGTGGTCACGGCGCCTGAGGACCCAGCCCATGAGAGTGACTTCTTTACCGATATCTTCTTTGCGTAATGCGTTGCAGGAGTGGCTCCTGCGTAAATTTCCCATTGATTCCATGAGCGTTGATCCAGGTTGTGGTCTTTGTGTGGTTGGTCAACTAAGTGACCTGACAGTTATTTAATTATTGTTTGATCCGATTGACGAGCAGTTCGGTCAGGGAGTGAAAATCGGCTTCAGCTGTGTCCATCGGCAGCTCTTCCTGTTCCTGGCTTTTCATGTCGCGCAGGACAACGAGGCCCTTTTGCAACTCATCGTCGCCGATGATGCAGACATAATCTGCCCCGTTTTTGTTGGCCTGCTTCATCTGGCTCTTGAGACTGCGGCCCTCAATGTCCATGGCCGCTCCCAGACCTGATCTGCGGAGCTGGTGAACTAGCCCGTAGGCGGTGTCGCAGGCGGTCTCGCCCAGGCCAACGACAAAAATATCAAG
>JBDLID010000194.1:0-4747 GCA_039715055.1 Thermodesulfobacteriota bacterium
AAAAACCAACTGGAAAGTCAGCGGCAAAAACAGCGCTGCAGAGATTCTCCAAATCGATCGGAGCACCCTGCGAGGCAAGATGAAAAAACTCGGTATTCAGAAACCGTAGGCAGAAATCCCGTTCGTTCTTTATTTCTTTCCCTCCTGTTCCAGGCCACAGATAGCGATTTTCCACCAAAAGCGACCTGTTCCACCTGCTAAACCAGATACGATTTTTTACTCACCGCACCCTTCGGTTCTTTCACCAACGATGATGGAGAGAGGAGACCCCTGAAAGCCTGACAAACCATATTCAGGGTTCTCTTGTTTCAATGAAAGCCCCTATGGTGGTCATATACAGCCAAATGGCTGTATATGACCACCACAGGGGCTTTTTTTGTTTCCCCTCCTTTGGCTGACCATAAATATATTTGATATAAATTCAGCATGTTAGTCCTTTGAACTTTGAGTATCTCACCATTGGCACAATAGTTGATAATGTTTTTTAAAAGAAGGGACAAATCAGTTGCAGGTACATGGAGAACCAATGATTACCGCTTCCATTAAGATGTACGGACGTCCAGAAAAGCGAAAAGAAATAATCCAGACGATCAAAGGTCTTTCCAGTCAGATACGACAGGGGGAGCAGTGCATGAATGTAAGCGTTTACCAGGACATCAACGATGAAAATGTCTTTTATCTTGTTGAGGAGTGGAAAAATGAGAAGGCACTGAAAAGCCACTTCAATTCTGAATATTACGCTGCACTGCTTGGGGCGGGGATTCTCTTGAAAAGCCCGCCGCAAGTCAAGTGCATGGTAAACAAGGGGCCGGAGTGCTGCAATCTGAGGGAAGATGATATCCCTTCAATAAATTGAACCTGAGAAAATAGCCTTATCCGATGTGCGTGAAGCAAAAAGAAACTGAGAATTGTCGCAGCTACCGGTGAAAGAGATGTTTTCATAAATACACAGAGCAGGAGTGGTCTCATGAAGCAAATAAAGCATCATCTGTATGCAGGAATTCCGCCTTTATCTATGCGTTTTGAGGAACCGGCGGTCATAACTTCCTTCATTGTCGGCCAGCACCGACCTGAAAGAAACGAGGAGGACAAGGTATGAAAACACGGACAACAAGAAGTCAGACCCTTCAGCTGCAGGGAGTTGTATTTATTTTTCTGCTGTTGATTATGGCTTTTGTGGTGAAGGTTCAGGCCGCGGATCTTCCCGGCCTGACGGTAATCGGCGTTGGAGCAGATGGCACTGAGACCCCTCTCACCGACTACCGCTGGCTGGTTGAGGAGGACCTCAACTATCACGTGGACATGGCCGGCGGCAATCCACAGCCTGATGATGACACCCTGGCGGTAAGTTTCCACCGCAGCTATATGCCGGTGGCCGCCAAGGGCTGTTCCGGTGATGCTGCATGGCAGCTTGCAGCAGCCTGCAGCGATGAGCCTTTTACTGGAACCGGCAGCCATTACTACGTTTCTGTAATGCCGCGTGATGGCTATTCCATTGGCGGTGCGCAATACGATCCGATAAGTGGTGCCACTGTTTATGTCAACCAGCATCCCATCCCGACGGCGCAGATCTCCATCCTCATTTTCGAGGATAATTTCCCGATCAACAACGCTCCTGACCTGCCCGGTGAAGACCCGGCCAACCCCGGATCCACCGACATGAGCGGTTTCACCTTAATTGTCGAGGATGCCGGCGGTCGTTACGGCGCCTCAGCCGGTGTCCAAAGCCAGGATGCCTTCGGTAATCCGCTGGGCACCACCTACGACGCCAATGGTAATGTAACCGGCTACGAGTCGCTGGTCACCGGTCCGGACGGCCGTCTGACCATCAAGAACCTGGCCCCCGGCAAGTATGGTATCCAGGCGGTTCCACCGGCCGGCAACGGCTGGCAGCAGACCTCAACCATTGAGGGCACCAAGGTGATTGACGCCTGGGTCAAGGCCAACGAGCCTCCTTTCTTTGCCGAGTTCGGCCCGCCGGGCTTCCACGTCTTCATCGGTTTCGTCAAGGAATTTTCAGATCCCGTGTTGGATGCTGGCGCTACGCTTTCGGGCACTGTCGTCAACCAGCACATGTCGCGGCCGCCTGACTATGCTTTCTACAACGGAACCTGCTTCGGCCATACCACCCCCTGGGTGGGTCTCAATGACCTTTCCGTAGGTATCGGCAAGGGTGTCTACGCAGCAGCCACCGACGAGAACTGCAATTTCACGATTGAGAATGTTCCTGACGGCAACTACCAGGTGGTCTTCTGGGACAACAACCTGGACCTGATCTTCGCCTTCAAGGGAATCTCCATCGTTGATGGCGTGTGCAACACGCCCACCGGCTGCGATCTCGGTGACGTGCCCATCTTCCAGTGGTTCCACCGCCAGGAGCACTTTGTCTACAACGATATCGACGCTGATGGGTGGTATGAACCGCTGGATGGAGAGTCACCTATTCTTGAGCAGGCAGTCCTGCTGCGATGGCGTGACGGCACTGTCTATCAGGAGAACGTCACCGATCCAGAGGGCCTCTATGCCTTTGACCAGGTCTTTCCCTTCTTTTCCTGGCTGGTGACCGAGGTTGATTTTGCCCGCTTCGAGGCAACCTCGCTGACCGTGGTGGCGGATAACGGCGGACCAATTCCGCTGGGTGGCGTTTCCGGACCAAGTCCGGACGATGACCTGACCTTTGGCGGCGTAATCGCCCCCCAGGATCAGACCAACCCGCCTGACCCCGAGTGTGTGGACCCCGCTGTCTGCACCGAAACCAGCGACTATCGGATTGATCTCGGACCGGTATTGACAGCCGGCTTTCAGGGTTTTATCGGCCAGACCCATGCCTTTCAGTGGGGTAAGCGCGCCTATGATTACGGCGAGAACGGCGGTATCTCAGGTATTGTCTACTACGCCACTACCCGCGCCGAAGACGACCCGGCCATGGCCGCTGCCGAACCTTGGGAACCAGGTATCCCGGGAGTAACGGTAAATCTCTATCAGTCCCTTGATGTCGACCCCGTCACAGGGGTAGCCACCAAAGGTGCTCTGCTCAACAGTACAACCACCGACAGCTGGGATGACTCCATTCCAACCGGCTGCAAGTGGGGTAACGGGGCGGCCGGTCCCTTCTACTTTGACCCCGACGGGCCAGGACCGCTCGGCAAAGATACTGACTGCTATGACGGCCTGCGGGTCTTCAATCAGGTGCGGCCGGCAGTCTTTGACGGCGGCTACGCCTTTGATGCGGTTTGCGCTGATACAGGCGGCATGTTGCCTGACGGCTCATGCACCACGTTCACCAGTCCTATGCCGGTGGGTTACTACATCGTCGAAGTAGTTGCTCCGCTCGGTTACGAAATCCTCAAACCCCAGGACAAAAACGTCGACTTTGGCGATCAGTACCAGCCTGCGCCGGAACTGCTGCCTCCGCCATGTGTCGGCGAATCGGCGCTTATTCCGCCCTACCTGACCCTGTTCCCGGACGAAGGGATTCCTTCTCCTTTTACCTGGGCTGATAATGATGGTGACGGAATTGACGAATATATTGGACACGCTATGCCACTCTGCGACAGCAAGCTCGTCACCCTGACGGGCGGTGCCAACGCGGCAGCCGATTTCTGGATGTTCACCGAGGTGCCTGTTGCCGCTCATGGCTTCGGCTTCATCCTTGATGACACCCAGAATGAATTCGATCCCAACTCACCGCAGTTCGGTGAGAAGTATGCGCCGCCGTTTGTGCCGGTCACCATCCGTGACTGGACCGGCCGGGTGATCGGCAAAACACTCTCCGATCAGTATGGGCGCTACAACTTTCTTGCACCCTCAACCATCACCACCAACCTGCCGGCACCGAGCGGCATGTCACCCAATATGCTGACAACCTGTATGAATGACCCGGGTGACGATCCGAACAATCCGGATCCCAACCATAACCAATTGTACAGTACCTTCTGCTACACTTTTCAGTATATGCCGGGTACCACCACCTATCTTGATACCCCGGTGGTGCCGGTAGCCGCCTTTACCGGCCCGGACCAATTCCCGCTGGACTGTGAGTTCCCGGACGGCACTCCACGGATCTACAGTGTTGACGTACAGACCAACGGCGTCGGCGGCGGTCCATACATCCCGACAACTGAGGATCCGTTGACTGAGGAGACGTGGTCTATTAACGAAGAGCAGATAATCACCATAACCTCCATGGGTCTCAGGGATGTCCAGAACCCAAATTACTGCAACGCAGCAGCAGGTGCCTGTCCGGAAAGTGCTGATACGATAAACAAGGTCATTACCCGTGATTTCGGCTTCGGCACGACTCCCGGAAGCGTGACCCTGGGAGAATTCGGGGAACTTAGCTGCACCTGGGGCGAACCGATTACCTGTACGATTCCCGCAGGTACTCCCGTCAGCAGACGGGCGGCCGGCCAGCAGCTAACCGTAACGCGACCAAACGATCAGTCAACCGTAACCGGTGTCACACTCCAGGTAGGCCTGCGGGAAGGGGCAAATGTTATCGTGGCTGGACCGCCTGCCGGCGGACCGCTGGAACAAAATATCCAGGATGCCATCGACACGGCCCAGTCCAACGACCTGATTCTGGTCAGGCCAGGTATCTACAGCGAACTGGTCGTCATGTGGAAACCGGTCCAGCTCCAGGGCTGGGGTCAGGGATCCACCGTGATCAACGCTGTCAAGGCGCCGGCCGACAAGCTTGAAACCTGGCGAGGCCTGGTCGATAGCTTGATCGCAGGTGGAAATATCG
>JBDLID010000195.1:0-4712 GCA_039715055.1 Thermodesulfobacteriota bacterium
CTCCCTGCTGCTCAAGTTCTGCAACAGAGGACGCAGGAGTAAAGGTGAGTGCTGCGGCATCAGAATCGATGGTACCGCCGGCAGCTTCAACTTTGGTTTTGAGCTGGTCACGGAGTTCAACCGCCTTGTTGATCATCTCTTCAAAACGGGCAGGATCAAAATTAACATTGGTGAGACAGGCAAAAATTGACTCGGTGGTAAAACGGTCGACAGCCTTGTCAACCACACCGACTTTGCGGCCGGCTGCGGCAACGATGGAAAGGCCCTGAACCGCATGGGTCAGCAGGTCTTCCAGATTTGAAACACCTTCGGTCTTTCCACATACACCGATTTGGGTGCACGCAATCCCTTTGGCAGTTTGTTCGCATTGATTACAAAACATAGTCTATCCTCCATAGATGAGTTAGCTGTTCTAGATAGTGCCTGTCCATATGATCTATTTATGGACAGGCACTAGATAGCATATCGTTGTCTTCACTATTGGTGAAATAATTTTTCACTCTCAATAATTTTTACGATAGCACAGCCCCAGCCCCCTTTCCTTGATCTAGGTCAAGAAAGAGGATTTAATTTGTCCTGTTTGACTATTTTAAAGAACCGATCCCGTTAATCTTCAATAAAAAGAGGGGGAAATACTGTCTGGTTGATGGGTAATATGTTGACCTCAAAGGGTTTGTTAGCTATTTTGTCAAGGTCGGCTGATATGGATCAACAGCTTCACCTATAATTTGGATAACAAATTCAAGCATCGCTTATCAGAAAAAATCATGGATGTTATACTCATAAGCGGGACGTCACGTGGTCTTGGCCATGCTCTGGCCCTGCAGTATTTGAAAGAGCGTTGCCTGGTCATCGGCATTGCTCGAGGTGAAACTCCGATAAGGGATAAAAATTATGTCCACCTTGCAGCCGATATCACCGACTCCGGTTTTCAGCAGCAACTGGAGTCCCTTCTGGCCAAACGCCTCATCAGGGCCATTAACCTTGTCATCAACAATGGTGGTTCTGCAGGACAGGGGGATCACCTTTCCCAATTGGAACCTGATGATGTTCTTGCACAGGTTAACCTGCACTGTGTCGGAGCACTGCGGGTTATCAAAGCTGCAAAAAAGTATCTCCGAAAAGCCAAAATCGTCAACGTAAGTTCCAGGCTTGGGTCCATTGTTCAGACCGTGCGCGGCGATTTTGCAACCAGGGACTTTTCCTACGGCTACCGGATCGGCAAGTGCGCCCAGAACATGCTCTCCCTCTGTCTCCAGGGAGATGAGGAGCTGGCCGGGACAGTCATTATTTCAATAAACCCGGGTCTGCTCCTCACCGATCTTGGAGCCTCTGATGCTTCCCATTCGGCAGAAGACGGGGCCAGGGCCTTTATTGAAGTGGTCCGTAACGCTGATCACAGCGGCATGTATCACGCCTTTGGTGACGAAGCACTGTACTGACAGACTGGTGAAGATCAGCCCCCCTTTAAGAACCACTTTTTTTGACAGCCACATCAGGAAATCTCTGCTCAGGAAAGTGGGTGGCGGCTGCCTGTTGCAGTATAATCTGCAGGTGGGACTCGCCAAGATTGGCGATCTTTCTGTACAGGTCTGCAGCAATGGGCAGAAAGGTCTCCACGATTTTGGGATCGAAATGGGCGTTTTTCCCCGTTGCCAGGTGGTTGAGTGCATCGTCAAGGGAGGAGGCGGATTTATAGGGTCGCTTGGAGACCAGGGCATCAAAGACATCGACCACCGCAAAGACCCTGGCCTCAACCGGGATATTCTCACCGCGTAACCCGGAAGGGTAACCGCTTCCGTCGAAGCGTTCATGGTGTGAGCCGATGACCGCTTCGGCCTGTTTCAGCCACTCAATGTCGGCAATGATCTCCATGCCGTGGGAAACATGGTTTTCGATGACCTCCCTTTCTGTTTTATCAAGGCTGCCGGGTTTGAGCAGGATGTGATCCGGAGTGGCAACTTTTCCCAGATCATGGAGAAAAGCACCAAGGGTAAGGGCCCGTAAAGTATCCCTCGTCAAGCCGAGATTTTCGCCAAGCTTAAGGGCATAGTAGGCGACCCTGAAGTTGTGCCTGTTTGTTTCGTCATCACGTTTGGCGATGACACGTCCCAGGGCCTGGGTGGTTGCCAGGTAGCTGCGCTGCAGTTCATAGCGTCGTTGCTCGACCTTTTTGTAGGCTCGGCGGACCAGAGGCAGGGTTACAGCACCGATGAGCGAGGCAGTGATCAACACCACGCTGATGGCGATCAGTTCCGCCCCCTCAATCTGTCTGGCAAAACCTTCCTCCATTGGCAGTATGCCCCTGACAATCGCCTTGCCCCGGGCGGTGTGGGGGTAAACAGAGAAGTGGAGCTGATAATGTGAATTCCTGCGGACCAGACGGTATCTCATTTCGCCGCCCTTTGCCGAAGAATCAAGGGATAGGACGGGGAGCAGTTTTTCTTCGTTACTGTTCTTGCTGTAATAAAAGATCTCCTCCCCTTCAAGTGAGGTGATCAGCAGCTGGGTAAAGTTGCGGCGCCTGGTCAACTCGTGAAAGGCCTCGATGAATTGAATTCGATGATCCTCCTGCTCCCAGTCGAGCCCGCTTGTAACCCTGTCAAACCAAACGGTTTCCTCTTTGACCAGGTCGTGCAAAATGACAGAGGCCCTCTGTTGAAAAAACAGATAGATGGAAAGTGTCGCCAGTGCGGTGACTAAGAGGAAAGCAGCTACCAGGCGACCAAAGAAATGATGGGAAATATTCAATCTTATCCCTCTCAACTATTGAAGGAGCAGATGATGGGCCGGTTGGCAAAATCCGGCCCATGAGAGTGAACTCATATTTAATTATCGCTCAACTTCGCTCAATGTCAATTTTTCAGCTCAGCAGAACCGAAATTGATCAGAGTTTTTAGGATAGGTTTTTAGTTTTGAGCGACCACCAGCATGGTGGCGTCCTGTCCCGGGCGAAAGGGTTGTTGTCGGTAGCCGCCATGGACATGGCTGACACGTAAGCCGGATTCCTCGATGAGTTGGAGCCAGTGGTGTGAAGGTAGAGAGATAAAACGGTAGTGGTGACTGAGGTCTTCTTTTGAATGGTTGGAACCGGCAGGAGGGCGGACACGGAATCGCTCCTCCATGACCAGATGGTTTTGTTCTAGGTCAAACTGCTTGAGGGTCTCCTTGATCACCCTGCCGCCATCATCTCTTTCAAGGATCTGGAACTGGAAGATCTTTTTTCCGGCAGATTCAGCCAGTTCCTGACTCAGGGTGTGAAGGTGAAAGATGCAGAGACCACCCGGGGTGAGAAGTTGCTTTGTTTCTTTTAGACATTTACTGATCAATGGGGGGCTGGTCAGCAGGTTGAGAGTGTTGTAGCCGATGATGACTGCATCGAACCTGGTGGTGAGGCCGGGCATGGTCATGTCCATGCAGAGATAGTTCTGGTTCACCCCATCGATTTTAGGACTTTTGCCTAGCATTTCCATGGAGATGTCGATGCCGACGGTCCGAAAGCCATGCTTAACCAGGGCACGGGTGATTCGTCCGGAGCCGCAGCCAAGTTCAAGAACAGAGCGACCACCAGCAAGAAACCTGAGGTAGAAGTCGATATCGTCTTCAAACCCGTTCATTTCCAGGTCATAAAATTCGCAGTAGCGCTTATGATCCAAAGGGAGGAATATTTCTTCTGGTTCCTGGTGATGATCCATGAAGACAGGGGGGGAGTATTTCGGAGTAAACAAAAATGGCCCTGTTAACTATTTGAATTAACAGGGCCATTTTCTATATGGCGGAGAGGGTGAGATTCGAACTCACGGTACTTGCGTACACACGCGTTCCAGGCGTGCACCTTAAGCCACTCGGTCACCTCTCCAAATCAATTTATCTGCAACAGAGTGAGCTAGTTTGTAAACCGAGACATTATTTTTCGCAATAAAAAATTGTGTGGCCAGTCCTGTTTCACCTGTTTTTTCTGCGTTTGCGAAAAAAATTCTTGAGTAGCCTGGAAGACTCGTCAGCAAGCAGTCCTCCAGTGACTTCAATGTTATGATTGAGAAGGCCGTCGCGGCCGATCCGGTAGCACGATTCAACGGCTCCTGTTTTCGGGTCGCGGGCACCGTAGACGAGGCGGTCGAGTCGAGCGTGGATGAGAGCACCCATGCACATGATACACGGTTCCAGGGTGACGTAGAGGCAGCTGTTTCTGGGCAACCGATAATTGCCCAGCTGTCTGCAGGCCTGTCGCAGAACCGTGATCTCAGCATGACCGGTGGGGTCATTTGTGGAGATCGGCTGGTTGTGCCCGACAGCTGCAGGGGCGGAGTCAATGGTCAGAACAGCACCCACCGGAACCTCTCCCAATTGTTCACCAATTGTCGCCTGTTCAAGGGCTTGTCTCATGATTGTGAGATCATGTTCAGGGGTGTAACCCGTTGTTGGGGAGTGACGACTCATGGTGTGGAAGATAGTGATTTTCGTTTGCTTTTACAATCATGCTCTCGTATGATGAAAGTAAATTACGAAACGGTAATACACACCGTCTGCAGAATTACAATCTGACGTGAGAGCAATGTTAAACATCCTAGCCCTTGGAACCCCTGAAGAGATTCGCCAGGAGGTTATCCATGGCCTGAAAGACAAGGCGCTGGTCACCTTTTTTCTCGATCACAACCAGTTTGAGGAGGAGCTGTTTAAAAACCGGCATGACCTCCTGCTGCTCCATATCG
>JBDLID010000196.1:0-4644 GCA_039715055.1 Thermodesulfobacteriota bacterium
CAATGAAACAGAACAGACCGATTGTTGTTATTCTCATAGCGTTCTCCTCGTACTGGATGTGGGTCTGTGGCTGTTGAGCCGGCAGTCCCAAAAAGTATTGGTAGGTATTTTGAATTTTCCCTGTACTTCGCCACTGTTAGGCTGACATGATAACATCATATCATATTAAGGGACAAAATATCAATACGTTATGAGTGGAATGTCTCTGCCTCACGGTGGGCAGGGGAAAGGTATAGTCAAATCACCATCCCCGGTGGAACCGGCGGGAAATTTTAATCTCCTTTGTTGGAACATCAAAAAGGGTTCTCGCCTAACTCCCCATCACAACCTCAGGGTTCAGCTCACCAAAACGGACCACCCTGCCGCCCTCTTTTTTGGCAGTGGCCTGGGCATCGGCCTTGCTCCGGTAGGGCAGGGCCTCGAGGCCCATGGGGCCCATGACGGAGGAGCCGACCAGGTAGTAGAGGCTGCCGCCATATTCAAAGCCGCCGTCGGGAAGTGCTGTAACCCAGTATGATTTGATTTTGGCTTCATGGCCCAAATATTTTTTCGGGTCGGCCTTGAAGTAAACCATGCACTGGGTTGAGCAGAAGTGATAGCGCTTTTTATCCGTTGTGGTGGCCTGGCAGCGATATCCTGGGTAGCGGGCAGGGTACATGTCGCACACCACACAGCGGGCATCCACCGACGGTTCTGCAAATTTACCCTTCTTCCTGCGCTTTGCCTCGATTTTTGGTCTGGACATCCCCAGTTCCATGGTGGCCATGGCCAGGGTCTTCTTGTAATCAGTCACCGTACCGCCGTACCGGGCGGTGAATTTTTCAGCGGCTTCCCTGGAATCAAAGGCGATCTTGGAATTCATGGTCATCGTCCCTTTTGCGCTTGAGCCGACAACATAGACAGCCGAGGTCCCATGGACCATCTGTTCCGGCTTTAGGTAAAGGGCGACTTTCACATCTCGTGGTTGCTCACCGCTGTTTTTCGACATGTCGGCCAGGCAGCGGATTGAACAGGTTCCATGGCTTCCTTCGCTGTTGGTAAACTCATGACGGGTTCTGGCCCACATGTTCAGGCCCATTCCGCAGTTTGGGCAGCGGTCTTTGTCCGTAAAATTTTTCGGTTGCTGCATCGGGTGTTCAACGGCTGGCACCTCACCGGCGAAAAGGGTCACGGGGGTAAAGGAGGAAATGGCTCCGCAGCAGGTTGCGACAGTGATCGCTCCAAGAAAAGAGCGCCGCGAGATTTCGGTGTGTTGTTTCATGATTTTTAATGTGTGTAAAAGCTTAAATTCAGCATTCAGGCCCTATTTTGTGCGATAGATTGCAGCTCGGCCTGGGAGGAGTTTGGAAAAATCCATGTTATCAGGAGCCTATCAATTAAATGATTCAACACCAAGAAAAAATTTAAATTTCCTGCCGGTAAACGATATTATTAAAAAATACCGGATCAACGGTATGGTCTTTTCCTGTCGCCGGGTTCATAATGAAGAGCTTGCATAAATGTAACCGGATTTTGCACAATTATATTTAAAGAGGTTTTACACCATGACCACTGAGACTGAGTCGACAGCGGGTCCATCTCAATGCCCGGGAGGCTGCTCCGGGCCGGATATGTCGGAGTCGCGTCGAAGTTTGATGCGGGGGCTCGGCTGGGGAGCCTTTTTCACCACCCTGGCCCTGTCCCTTGCCGGGAGCCTGCGATTCTTTTTTCCAAGGGTGCTGTTCGAACCGCCGACCACTTTTAAGATCGGTACGGTCAAGGATTACCCGGCCGGCAGCGCTGACAAGCACGGTGTCATCTCGGTTTCCGAGCAGTTTATGGAGAGCCAGCGGGTCTGGATCGTCCGTGAATCCGATAAGCTGTATGCCATCTTTGGTAAATGTACCCATCTCGGCTGCACCCCGAAATGGTTTGCCGACGAGCGCCAGTTCAAGTGTCCCTGCCACGGTTCCCAGTATTACTCCAATGGGGTCAACTTTGCCGGGCCCGCACCGCGGCCCATGGACCGTTACGGAATCTCCAGGATGGAAGACGGACGGATCGTGGTTGATAAGTCAAAGCTGTATACCGTGAATGACTTTGAAGATCCCGACTGCTTTTTACAGGCCTGAGGAGTGTATTGATGAGTGACAAAAAGAGTTTGATGCAGTGGATCATGGATACCCAGATCTGGAAATCTGTCTTCCGCCATGATTTTGAAGATACCCCGGCCAACCGCGGTAAGGTGATCAGGAGCAACGTCTTCCTCCACCTTCACCCCTTGCGTATTCCCCCGCATGCCATGAAGATAAGGTTCACCTGGTGCATGGGCGGGATTACCTTTTTCGCCTTTCTTGTGGAATGCGTCACCGGCATCCTCCTCATGTTCTACTACCACCCGGTGATTGAGTATGCCTACCTGGACATGAAGTACCTCCAGTTTGATGTCCCCTTTGGCCAGATCCTGCGAAATATCCATCGCTGGGGGGCGCATCTCATGGTGCTGTCGGTCATGCTCCATATGCTCAGGGTCTTTCTCACCGGCTCCTATAAACCGCCGCGCGAGTTTAACTGGGTGGTGGGGGTTCTGCTCCTCACCCTGACGCTGCTGATGTCCTTTACCGGCTATCTCCTGCCCTGGGATCAGCTGGCCTACTGGGCCATTACGGTGGGCACCAACATGGGGGCGGCGACACCCTTTATCGGGGTGGAGGGGCCGTTTTCCATGGTTGATAAATTCACAGATGTCCGCTTTGTCCTGCTCGGCGGCACCACGGTTGGCGCCAATGCCCTGCTCAGATTCTATGTCGCCCATGTAATCGCCATCCCGGCCATTGTCTTTGTCGGCGTGGCCATTCATTTCTGGCGGATCAGAAAGGACGGCGGGATTTCACGCCCCCTGTAAGGCAAGTAAGGAAACATTGAATATATATCGAAGGATTTTCCATGACAGCTGAAAAAGTGGAAGCCCCAACAAAGAAGAAGGCAGTAAAAAAAGAGCGCAATCCCCATGTATGGCCGGAGCTGCCCTTCAAGGAGTTGATGTGCATGGTGGTGGTGATGGTGCTCCTCATCATCTGGGCACTGTGGCTCGACGCCCCCCTGGGAGAGATTGCCACTCCGTCGAGGACAGAAAACCCGGCCAAGGCCCCCTGGTACTTCATCGGCCTTCAGGAGATTCTGGTCTACTACGATCCCTGGTATGCCGGTGTTGTCCTGCCGTCAATCATCATGTTCGGTCTGATGGCCATTCCCTATCTTGACACCAACCCAAAAGGTGTCGGCGAGTATAATTTTTCGGCCCGCAAGTTTGCCATGATCAACTTTCTTGTTGGTTATTTCATGTGGATGTTCGCCATTGTCGTCGGCCAGTTCATGAGGGGGCCCAGCTGGCTCTTTTTCTGGCCGTGGGAGGTGTGGGATGACTCCGGCCACCATGCCGAGGTGGTGCTGAAAAATATCGACAACAAGACCGGCCTGATCGCCATCGGTATCTATACGCTTGTCGGCTTTGTTCTTCCCAAGCTGCTGCGTATGAAATGGTGCCGGAACCTTGATTTGATTCGCTACTCGACGGTGGTTGTCCTGCTGCTGCTCATGTATGCGGTGCCCATCAAAGTCATTCTCCGTCAGGTTTTTTATGTTCGCTACCTGGTCACCACCCCCTGGTTCAATATTTAAAAGGGCTTGAATATGAAACTCTCCTTCAAAGATACCAAGCTCCTCCTCATCTGCAGCGCCATACTCTTTCTCAGTACCGTGGTGATGTTTTTTATTGAGACCGAAACCGACCGGCCGTGGAAGGGGATTCAACGGGATTTTGTCAAGATTGACAAAGAGCTGACTGAAAAAGAGCTGGCCGATGCCGAAAAGCTTGAAGCCGGTCCTCAAAAGCAGGAGCGGCTGGATCTGCTCAATAAGCGTACCGAGGGACTCGATAATTTCACTCCCACCATTAAACAGGTCTGGCTGCCCCATTTTGATACCGCTGACCGTTGTATGAGCTGCCATCTCGGTTCGGAACTGGACCGTTTCAAGGACGCTGAACTTCCCTTTAAAGCCCATCCGGGCAATCATCTTGACCCCTCACGCCACAGTGTGGATGCCTTTGGTTGTGTGGTCTGTCACGAGGGCCAGGGTGTCGGGCTCACCGTTGAAGAGGCCCACGGTCATAACCATCATAACTGGATGACCCCGCTGCTGGCCGGCCACCGTGCCGAATCATCCTGTGAAGGGTGTCACCCCATGCGCAGTGAGGTGGCTAAAGATGCGGTGATGGAGGATGCCCCGGCCTACAGCCGTGGTCGTACTATTTATCTTGAAAACAACTGCCTCGGCTGTCATGTGGCCAAAGGCTTTCGCCGTGAGGAGGGAATCGGCCCGGTGCTGACCACCATCGGCACCAAGACCGACTCCTCCTGGTCCATGGACTGGATCAAGAAACCCAAAGGATACCTGGCCAACACATTGATGCCCGACTTTGAGCTCGATAATGAGGCGATCAGCGCCATGACCGCCTACCTGTTCTCGTTGAGCAAACCTCTTTCCGCCGATTCAACAGCCAGGGCTGAGCTTGATAACCCCGAAGCTGTAAAGCGGGGAGAGATGCTGTTGACCGATCTGGGTTGTCTCGGCTGTCACTCCGTTGACGGCAAGGATGAGGGC
>JBDLID010000197.1:0-4553 GCA_039715055.1 Thermodesulfobacteriota bacterium
GCGTCCATGTTGATCCCTTTCTGGCTGGACGCGATATTGATGGAGGCGCAGATTGTTTTGGTGGTGGAGATGGCCTCGGGAATGGAGGCGATATAGGCGCGGTCTGATTCCGACATGCCCTTTTCCACCTGGGCGGAAAAGCCGCCGAGGATATCAATACCGACCTTTTCCGCTGCTTCATCCAGGGTCTTGGCCAGCTGGACAAAGCCGCGACGGTCAAAACCGGCGCCGACAAAACTGATGGGCGTAATGGATACACGTTTATTGACCACCGGAATACCGTATTTACCGCCAACCCTATCACAGACCGCCACAAAGTTGCCGGCAAGGGTCGTTATTTTTTCCTCCACGAGCCGGCAGGTACTGTCCACGTCCCGGCTTCGGCAGTCAAGGAGATTAATGCCCATGGTCACTGCACGGACATCGAGATTCTCTTTCTGAATCATTTCAACGGTGGATATTATCTGGTCGGAGCGGAGCATGTGCGTTCCTCAAAAAAGTTAATTTTGATGATCCTCGAAAGGTCATCTTAATTCATTCTATAGTAGTCAGAAAAACTCAGCAGTGGTCCAGATCCGCGCAAGCGGGCTGGTGAGCTAGAGTATGCCTCTGCGAATCAGCCTGATCGTGCGGAGATGGGCCACTGATGGGTTTTTCTAAATCAGAGAAGGCGGATTTCATTGACTGCCTGAAAAATATCGTTGTGCTGCATCATCACCGAAAGACCGGATTCATCACTGAAGCGGGAAAGGTCTTCACGTACCGTTTCAATGGCAGTGGCATTGGAGAGGTCAAGTTGAAGGACCATTGTGTAGCGGTTGTCCGCAAGCGTTGTGGCAAGGTCGAGGATGTTGATCCGGTGGTCACAGCAGAATTTTCCAACCGAATAGACAAGCCCGCTGCGGTTTTCGCCCTGGGCGGTGAGTACATAGCTGTCCGTTGTGGACGGCTGGCTGGCGTCAATGGATACGTCAATTTCCTTGACCACCAGATCCAGCTTTGTCTCGGAACTGACGTGGGAGAACTTGGCGATGATGTCTTCGGCATTGATTGATTGGTCGAAATTGGCCATGAGGATCATGGTGAAATAACCGCAGAGCACCGATTGCTTCAGGTCGGCGAGATCACCTTGCAACTCGTAAATAACGCCGGTGATGTCGGCAACGATACCCGGTCGATCTTTTGACATCACTGAGATGACCATCTGTTTTGTTGGCATGATAGCTACCTTGTTGGTAACTGTTCAGCTGTACTCCATCTTGTCCCATTTAAGGCACCCTTAGGCCTTTCCACATAGCACAAGTATGCTTTGAAGCCTTGAATGAACCAATCTGAAGTATATCTGAACAGTTACGGTTCTGTGTAAAGAATAATGTTCCTATATTGCTGTATAGTTACCCTTGTTGTGGCTTTCGTCATTTCTGACCGGATGAACTACTGGTATCCTTCTGTTCCCCGATATCGGCTGACTTTCTTTTCTTATAGAATGTGAGCATTTTTTTAACAGTAATTGGAAACAGGCCGAGGATGGCAAAAGATGCCAGCAAGGTGGGGGAGAGAATACCCGCAGGCGAGTCTATTTTGGCCAGCTCCTTACCCGCATTGACAAAGACAATGGTCCCGGGCAGCATTCCAAGCTGCGAAACCCAGTAAAAAGTAAAAAGACCCATCTGTGACAGTCCGAGAACCAGGTTGATTACAAAAAATGGAAATATGGGGATGAGGCGAAGAGTGAAGAGATAAAAGGCACCTTCCTCGGAAATTCCCTGGTTAATGGTGACCAGTTTGTCACCGAATTTGTCCTCGACCATGTCCCGCAGGAGGAAACGGGAGATCAGGCAGGCAAGTGTGGCGCCGATGGTTGAAGCAAAAGAGATGACAATGGTGCCCACCGTAAGACCGAAGAGTGCACCCCCGGCAAGTGTGAGGACCATGGCACCCGGCAGCGACATGCCGGTCACCAGGATGTAAATCCCCATGTAGATACTAATGATGAGAAGTTGTCTCTCTTCATAAAGCTGTGCGAACCTGGACTGCGACTGTTTGATAAACTCGAGAGAGAGATACTGCTGAAGGTCGAAAAGAAAGAAAAGGGTGACAATGATTGCCCCTGCCAGCAAGAAAAAAAGTTTGTTTCTCGATTTGGCGTTCATCTTTATTGGAGTCGGTCGCAAGCTTTGAAAATCGACGTAACCGTGGAGAGTGGCTTATTGTCTGGTCTGCTTTTTAGAACTGTCGCTTATCCGTGGTGCGATGGCAAAGACCAGCTGTCCATTTTGGGCGCGGATATCGTGGAGTTCCATTGAAACCGCAATTTTTTTGGCGCCGGTATCGGCAATCAGCGGCTGGAGCTTTTTCATGGTGACTGGAAATTCCCGGTTGTTGATTAATGGCAGCAGGAGATTGGCCACCTCGGATTGCCCCTGGTTGCTCGACTGGACATTGTTGACCAGAGGGCGGATATAAAGAGTTCTGTTCCTGGGGTCAAAACGCAGGTTGGCGGTGGCTTTGAAATGAAACTGCATGGAACCGACCCGCAAACGAATATTTCTGGAACCGATGGCTGTCACAAGGTGAAGGTCGTTACCGGTCAGGATCAGGTCTGCGGCCAGGCGCTTGTTTTCCACCCTGAAATTGTTGACCGAAGTGATTAAAATGTCCCCCTCGAGATTTGATGAACCGTGGTCAATTTTAATTGGCAGCGCTTTTTTGACACAACTGGTCAATACCTGCTGGGGCAGGTTGAGGGTAACATACTGTCTGGCGGCCGGAGTTGGAGCGGCCGCGAAAATATTGGCAGGAAACAGCAATAGCAAAAGCAGGACCAAGCGAATCATGTAACATCTCCTTTAGGGGGCTGCGCCTGATGGCGCAGGTCATGGTAAAACGAATGAAGAGTCAGTAACAATAACAGGAATAGACCGAGATAGGAAGCCCGGTCTCGATAAGAATTATGAATGTGATAGTGGGCAACCTCAATGACTGCAGGGGAGACAAAGGTACCCTGAAGAGAGATTTTGTCCTCTGATTCTCCTGAAGCCGGGGGGAGATTTCCCTGGAGTTGAAGATGTTCACCGGTGAAAATCCGGATTTTTTTGTCTCCATAATGGTAGACACCACGGTCAAACTCGACGGGGCGGCCGGGCCGGTCAACCGCTTGAAGCAGGGTGTTGATGTAGAGATAATCAGCCTCGATCAACCCATTGATAAGCAGGGGGGGCGTGAGGAGGTAGGCAGCAAGAAGGAAGGTGCCGACTGCCCCCTTTATCCATCCGGGCACAGCGAGCTGCAACCCTCTGGCTGCATTTTTTCTCCAGCTGAAAAGGAGAATGAGCAGGCCAGCAAGAGTGAGCAGGTAGGTGAGCGGATGTTCCGGCCAGAACCAGTCAAAACGAATGGAATTGTATGTTATGGGAATAAAAAAATGAATTCCGTTGGCCCACTTGATCTGTGTTGCGTCAAGGAGCAGATGGAGAGCAGAGTTGGCTCCGAGCAGGCAGAATATTCTTGCAGGAGTCCTGGTAAAGAGCGAAATTGCCGCAGAGAGGATCAGGCAGAAGAGCAGGCTCGCCTGGACAGTAACATAGCAGCGGAGCAGGAGTCGGTCTATTTCAGGCAGCAGAAAGAGAACCCTCTGGATGATCCAGGGAAGGTCCGGCAGTATGCAGCCGATAGCAACCCACTGCAGTCCGGTGTCTTTCCAGACAAGCCTGCTTACAGGGCCCTGAACAGCAACATGGACGAGGGTGTTTGGCATATTGTGTTAATTTCTCAGATGGATATAACGTAAAGGTGTAAGGTATAAGGTATAGGGGAAAAGGTAAAGGGTATAGGATCAGGGTACAGGGTGTAGGGTTTAAAGTATAAGGAAAAGGGGATATGATGGCTTTTGGAGTTGGAAAGATATGCTGAAACTGACGGTTTCGTCGGACTGTCTGCTGGAGGGGATGAGTCTTGAGCTTGAGCAGGAACTCAAGTCACGGCTGACCATTGATAACCCCAAGTATATAGCCGCCAAAAAATACGGCCGTTGGATCGGCAAAAAGCTCAAGCCTAAACTTAAGTATTATGAGCCGGTTGTGTCCGGCATTCGCTTTCCGCGTGGTTTCGGCAACCAGGCTATTCTCTGCTGTCGAACGATCATGGAGCAGGATCCTGAGATTCTTGATCAGCGCAGGCGTCTGGCAGAAGAGGAGATGAGATTTTCCGGCACTCTCAGGCCTTATCAGCAGGAGGCTGTCTCCCTTGTTGAAAAGAGGGCCTTTGGTGTGCTTGAAGCCGGTACCGGTAGCGGCAAGACGGTGATGGCCCTTGCCGTGATCGCCGAGCGACGGCAGCCGACACTGGTGGTGGTCCACACCAAGGAACTGCTTTATCAGTGGCAGGAACGCATCTCCCAGTTTCTTGACCTTGACTGCGGCCTGGTGGGAGATGGCCATTTTACAATCGAGCCGGTGACCGTGGCCATTGTCAACAGTGCCAGGAAACGGGTGGACGAGTTGAAAGATCACTTCGGTCACCTGGTGGTGGATGAGTGTCACCGTGTTCCGGCA
>JBDLID010000198.1:0-4512 GCA_039715055.1 Thermodesulfobacteriota bacterium
AACAGAGTGGTCCCTGCCGGATCCTTTGCCAAGATCATGAAGCAGGGCCGCCAGGTAGAGCAATCCAGGCTCAGCCAGAGTGGTGAAGATACCCTCCTCTTCGACTTCGAGCCGCCTCAGTTCGGCAACGGTCTGGAGCAGATGGCGGTCAACGGTGTAGATGTGATAGAGATCATGCTGGGCCAGGGAAAGAATCTTTGAGTACTCAGGAATATAGGCTGAAAGCATACCGCAATCGAGCATCACCTCAAGAACAGCGAGAACATCTTTCCCCCTGGTCAGAATCTCAACAAATGGCCGACCCATTCGTGGCGAGCTGCAGACCTTGCCGGTGAGCAGTCCAATATTTGCCGACACCTTCTGACGACTGCGGTAATGCACCGGCGCTCCGGTCCTGGCCGAGGCAAGAAAGAGCCGCATCAGGAGATGCGGCTTGGCCGAAAGCTCAGCAGGGCTGGCTGTCAGGTGAAGCCGGTCGCCGCGAAGCTCGACCCCCTTTTCCACGACACTGTTCTCTGGCGCTCCCAGGCCAAGGCCCACCCCCAACACCTCTTCAACATGCTCAAAAAAGAAGTCAACAGTGGCGCCGATGGTTCTCAAGTGGCCATAGAGATCGCGCATGAAACCTTCCACTGCCAGCAGCTCTTTACCCTTACGGTAACCGAAGTTGGCAGCCACCTCCTCCTGCTGCTCAAAGAAAAGCTGATCGTTTTTTCTGCCGCTGATATAGTGGAGGCGGTTTCTCACCTTGACGAGCAGATTCCAGGACTCCTCAAACAGCCTTCGCTCCTCCTCCAGAAGAATACCGCCGCTGACCATCTCATCCAGGCCGCCCAGACCAAACACCACCTTACCAACCCAGAACATGGACTGGATGTCACGCATCCCACCCCGTCCCTCTTTGATCTGGGGTTCCAGGAGATAGCTGTGACTGCCAAAACGACCCTGCCGACCATTTCGCAGCTCCTTCAGCCTGGTGACAAAATCAACCCGCCCGCCTTCCAGGAAACAGGACTGAAAGCGTTCACTCAGCTCACCGTAGAGGGCTGCGTCGCCGCAGATCAACCGACTGTCGAGCAGGGCAACCTGGAAGAAAAACTCCTCTGCGCCATGCTCCATACACTGCTCAACGGTGCGAACCCCATGACCAACCTCAAGACCCGCATCCCAGAGGGGATAGAGGATCCTGTCCGCCACCTCTCCGATCCTGCCTTCCGCTTCGGGCGCAAAGAGAATAAGCAGATCGACATCGGAGAAGGGAAACAGCTCATCACGGCCATAACCGCCCAGCGCCACCAGTGCCACCCCCGGGTCGTCTGCAAAGTGGTCGATGATATAGTCGTCCACCAGCCGGGACTGGCGGGCCAGCAGGGCGTGGCCGCTGAGCCCCTGCCGCCACAGCTCCTCCAGGGCCCGTCGCTGTGCCCGCAGCTTAGACTTCACTGGTGGGAACCCGTCGGAAAATTGCAGTTTTTGCCAACATCGAAGAACAGGCCAAACGGCTTCTCTCCGACAGATTTCTAGACGGCGTCATGATCCTCTTCACCGGTGCGCACCCTGACGATTCGCTCAACGGGCAGGACAAAGATCTTGCCGTCACCGATCTTACCGGTATTGGCTGCCCCCCTGATGGCGTCAACAACCTGATCAACCTGGTCAGCGGCAACCACCATCTCCAGCTTGACCTTGGGAATAAAATCCACCACGTATTCGGCCCCGCGATAGATCTCGGTATGGCCCTTCTGGCGGCCGTACCCCTTAACCTCGACAAGGGTCATTCCCTTGATACCGATCTCGTTGAGGGCCTCTTTGACATCATCAAGACGATAAGGCTTTATTATAGCTTCAATCTTTTTCATTTTTTTCCTTTTATTAGGTAAGGACAAGTCAACGGAACTACCTTAAGATAACCTTAGCTTATCCTCTCAACCAGAGACTTTCAACCTACCATTGTGCAAGATTCCAGGTCACTTGATCTTCGTTTCAAATAAGCACACCCTTCGCCTGCGATCCAAAATCCATAAAGGTTCAGCAGTGCGCCAGATGTGAGTAATCAGGTCAGCGCAGCATATTACAAATATGTCAGCTGACATGATTGCTTGCAGCTGATGTGCTGATGGACCTTCTAACTGTTATAGGCGTTTTCAGAGTGCTCCGCCCAATCCAACCCTTCGGTCTCAGCCTCCTCGTCCAGACGGACTCCCATGGTCGCATCAAGGACCTTGAACAATACCCAGCTGACAACAAAGGTGTAGAGCCCGACAACGACAATGCCCATAGCCTGAATCAGCAGCTGGCTGCCGTTTCCGGCAAGCAGCCCATCAACGCCGCCGGGGTTGACCACCTTGGAGGCAAAGATACCGAGACACAAGGTGCCCAACGCCCCACCAACGCCGTGAATTCCCACCACGTCAAGGGAGTCGTCGAGCTTGAATTTCGACTTTGAGCTAACCACAATAAAACAGAGCGCGCCGCCAAGCAGGCCGATCAGGACAGCCGAGTTCGGACCGACAAAACCCGCTGCCGGCGTCACTGTGGCAAGCCCGGCAATGGCACCGGAGGCCGCACCAAGTGCTGTACCCTTACCCTGGGTGATCCACTCCATAACCACCCACATCATCATCCCGGACATTCCGGCCAGGTGGGTGGCGACAAAGGCGGTAGCCGCCACCTCATCAACAGCCAAAGCCGAGCCGCCGTTAAAGCCGAACCAGCCGAACCAGAGAAGACCGGTTCCGAGCATGGTCATGGGGAGGTTATGGGGCATGAAACTGCGCTTGCCATACCCCTTGCGCGGCCCAATGACAAGAATTCCCGCAAGCGCTGCGGCACCGCAGGTGACATGGACCACCAGGCCGCCGGCAAAATCAAGCACTCCCATATTACCAAGCCAACCACCCTTGCCCCAGATCCAATGACAGACCGGGTTATAGACAAGAATCGCCCAGAGCAGGGAAAAGATTAAAAATGGGACAAAACGGACTCTTTCAGCAAAGGCACCGGTGATGAGCGCCGGTGTGATGACGGCAAACATGCACTGGTACACCATGAACACCGTCTGCGGTATGGTTGTGGCATAGTCGGGACTTGGCGCGTTGGTCACCCCCTTTAAGGCAAGCCAGGAAAGGTCTCCGACAAAACCGCCCACATCCGGACCAAAAGACATTGAGTAGCCTAGATAGACCCACTCGATAGAGATAAGCGCAATGAGAAAAAAGGACTGCATGATCGTTCCCAGAACATTTTTGCCCCGTACCATGCCCCCGTAAAAAAGCGCCAGCCCCGGTGTCATCAAAAGCACCAGTCCTGCGGCCGCCAGTATAAATGCAGTATCCGCCTTGTTCATCTCCTCTCCCTTTTCAATAATGGTGGTGATCTCTCCGCACTGCAGTCAAAGCAGTAAGCGGATAAATTTTTCAACTTTCTGATCCGGCAACCATTACAAACCACATGCCACTGACAATACTTTTTTGTTTTTGCAATATTTACAGATCTCTACAGACCAAGGAGCGATGGTTAACAAAACTGGCTTGCACATTTTTGTTAACAATTTTTACAAATTTTACATTTTTGTCCAAATCATGTGCCAGGACCTCGTTTGCCGCTAAAGGCTGTTTACATTTTATTTCTCCAACGGTAATCTGAACAAAATCAACTTATTCATCCACTCTCACTTCGAATCGTCACAGCCATGCATATCAACGGACAACCCTATCGAACCATCTGGCCCCTGGAGCAGGATCCAGACAGAGTCTGCATCATCGACCAACGCCACCTGCCCTTTGACTTCATCATTGAAACGCTAACCACTCCGGAAGAGGCGGCCAATGCCATCAGGGAGATGCATGTTCGCGGAGCCGGCCTCATCGGCGCGACGGCCGGCTTTGGCATGCACTTGGCCGCGGCCGCTTCAGATGAGAATAATTTTGCAGAAAACATGGCAGAAGCCGCAGCCCTTCTTGACAACAGCCGGCCAACGGCAAGAAATCTCCGCTGGGCCGTGGACCGGGTACTTGAAGGAGTGGCGAAAAGGGATAATTTACGGGACAAACAGCAGGCGGCCTTTGAGATCGCCTGCGAGATCGCCGACGAGGATGCCAGTTTCTGCAGACGGATCGGCGAACACGGCCTCACTCTGATCAAAAAAATCGCCGACGCAAAAGACGGCCCGGTCAATATCCTCACCCACTGCAATGCGGGCTGGCTGGCCTTTGTCGACTATGGTTCAGCCACCGCTCCCATCTATGCGGCCCGTGATGCCGGAATCGATGTCCATGTCTGGGTCGATGAAACCCGGCCATGGAACCAGGGATCCCGCCTGACCGCCTGGGAGCTGCAGCAGGAGGGAATTGCCAACACCTTGATTGCCGACAACACCGGCGGCCACCTCATGCAGAACGGCCAGGTCGACCTCGTCATCGTCGGCACCGACCGAACCACCCATACCGGCGATGTGGCCAACAAGATCGGCACCTACCTCAAGGCGCTCGCCGCCCGTGACAACGACATCCC
>JBDLID010000199.1:0-4495 GCA_039715055.1 Thermodesulfobacteriota bacterium
ACCGGCGTGAGCTATACCTGAGAAGCCAAGCATACGTTTCAGGTCTTTCTGAACCAGGGCGCTGAGGTTCCCGTAAAACATGGAAGCAAGCGCCACGAGCATGAGCAGGTTGACGATCAGCTGTCCTTCACCACTCACCATGTCGGTGATTCTGATGAGCAGGGCAACGGCGGCCAGCTTCGGTACCGAGGCGATGAAGGCAGTGGTCTCATTGGATGCTCCTTCATACACATCGGGAACCCAGAAGTGAAATGGGAATATAGCAAGTTTATAGAAAAACCCGGCCATGAACATGACCATTCCGATAATTGCCGCCGGCTGACTGTATAGACTTGAGATTTTTTCAACAATCTGAGCCAGGTAGGTGGTACCGGTGAGCCCGAATATGTAGCTCATACCAAAAAGCATAAAGCCTGTTGCGGTGACCCCGAAGAGGATATATTTAATACCGGCCTCCATCTGCACACGTCCATTTCCTGCCTCATTTCGCAGAGGAACCATGAGATAGACACCAAAGGAGGAAAGCTCAAGGGCAACAAAAATGGCCAGCAGCTCCACGCTTGAAACAAGCATCATCAGGCCGAGCACCGATATGAACAGAAACAGGTAATATTCTGGGCGTACTTTGTTTGCAACCCCTTTCATGTCTTTACTAAAAAGCAGGACTACAAACATGGCACCAGCAATAAGACATTTAAAAAGCTGCGAATAGAGGTCAACCCGGTAAGAACCAAAAAAGAGTTCACCCTGAGTTCCTAGGCTCAGCAGGGTTGCAATGACAACAGCTGCGCCAAGACCGAGAACACTGTTTCGGATTATTTTGGAATCGGGTTCAACAAGGCTTATAATAAAAATAACCAGTGAACTGCCCAGTAGTGTGAGTTCAGGTAAAAACACCATAACCTATACCTTTAGAAGAACATTAGAATGAATGAATCATCGACTGCATTGCCACCGACTGACCTTGATGCGCATGAAATTGATCAAGAAGATTGACGACGCTGCTGTGGATCAACTCGATAAACGGCTGCGGACCAAGTCCGATCCAGAAAACAAAAATCAAAAACGGTGTCAATACAGCAATCTCTCGTGCGTTGAGATCAGTCAACCATGACTGGTCCGGGTTATTCGTGCCGCCCCAGACAATTTTCTGCAACATCCTCAACATATAAGCAGCAGCCAGTACGGCCCCGGGAATAGCGGCCAGGGCCAGCCAGATATTATGTTGGAAGGTTCCCGCCAGGATCATGAACTCGCCGATAAAGGAGTTTGTTCCCGGAAAACCAAAGGATGACAGGGAGAAGAAGGCAAGAAATGTGACATATACCGGCATGTATTTTCCGACACCGGCGGCGACGCTCAGCTCTCGGCTGTGGGTACGTTCATAGATCATGCCGACGCAGAGAAAGAGGGCGCCGGTGGTGACCCCATGATTGATCATCTGCAGAATTGCGCCCTCTATCCCCAAGGGATTGAGAACAAAGATACCCAGAGTGACAAACCCCATATGGCCGACAGATGAATAGGCGATCAGCTTTTTCATGTCATGCTGGGCAAGGGCGGTAAAGCCGCCATAGATGATACCGGCGATGGACAGCCAGAGGACATAGGGCATTAGTGCAACCGTGGCATCCGGGGTGATGGGGAGGGCAAAGCGCAGGAAACCGTAGGTGCCCATTTTCAGCAAAATAGAGGCAAGGATGACAGAACCGGCTGTCGGCGCTTCAACATGGGCTGCCGGCAACCATGTATGGAATGGAAACATGGGGACCTTGATGGCGAAGGCCAGAAAGAAGGCGAGAAACAACAGGACCTGGGCGGTAAAAGAGTATCCCTGCCACATCATGTCCGGGATGAAGAAGCTGTAATCGTTAGCAGTGTACAGCCAGATGATGCCAACAAGAAGCAGTATGGAGCCGGCCAGCGTATAGAGGAAGAACTTGACGGAGGCATAGATCTTTCTCGGGCCACCCCAGATAGCGATCAGCAGGTACATGGGGATCAGCATGGCCTCCCAGAGAATGTAGAAGAGAACAAAATCAAGCGCCATAAAGACACCCAGCATGGAGGCTTCCATGATCAGCAGACAGATCATAAAGGTCCGGATTCTGGTTTGAATGTATTTCCAGGAGGCGAGAACACAAAGGGGCATGATGAAAGTGGTCATCATCACCAGCAGGATTGATATACCGTCAATGCCGACTACATATTGGATATTGAGTGAATCGATCCAGCTCTTCTGCTCGACAAGCTGGAATTTGGCAGTGGAGGTGTTAAATCTGACAAGCAGAGTGCAGGAGAGCAGGGCGATAACACTTGTTGTCCCTAACGTCCAGTAGCGGCAGAAGGCGTCGTCCTTGATAAAAAACATCACCACCATAGCCGCGAGCGGCCCAAAGATGAGACAACTTAAGATGGGAAAGCCTTCGTTTATCAGTAATTGATCCATAATAAATGATCCTTCAGCCGGTCTCGTTAGAACCAGATAGTTGCAAAGAGAAGAATAGCCGCAAATGTCGCCGTATAATAGATAGTCTGCTGTATCTGTCCGCGCTGGAGAACAAGAGCAACTCTTCGCCCAATAGCACGTACGCATCTTGCCATGCCGTCAACCACACCGTCGATCCCGTGCCAGTCGAACCAGGACCAGAACTTAGAGGTGATCATGAGGCAGTTGAGGCCGACGACCCGGTAAGCCTTGCCCCAGGCCGTATCAAACCACTGGATCGGATTTCTGGCCAGCCAGAGAAAACCCTGCCCGCCTTTTCTGTAAAACCAATCGAGATCGAGGCTGATGGTCGGTCTGGCGCCAATGAAATTTTTCAGGAAAAAGAAACCAAGACCGGTGAAGCCGAGTATCTGCAAGGTTTCACTGAAGTGATAGCTGTTATAGGGTTGAAAGTGAACATCTGCAAACGGCAGCATGGAGTATAGAAACGGAGTATAGCTGCCGATGACAAAGCAGAATATTGCTCCGATGATCATGGCCATCTGCATATTCCACGGTGGAGTGTAGGACTTTTTGGTATAGGTCTCTTCAGAACCTCTTTCTTCTCCAAAGAAAAGGAGGTAGGGCAGGCGCAGCCCGGCGACCATAAAGGTTCCTGCCGACACCAAGGTCAGGAGAAAACCGGCCCAGAGAATATGTTCTTCAAAACTTGCGGCGATAATCATGGACTTGGTGACAAAGCCTGAGAGGAATGGAAAACCTGAAACGGAGAGACCGCCGATGATGATAAAAAACAGCGTTCCCGGCATTTTTTTATAGAGACCGCCAAGCTCGGTGAATTTTGATTTGCCGGTAACATGGATAATAGCGCCGGCTCCCATAAAGAGGAGTCCTTTGTAAAGAATATGGGCAAAAGCATGACCACAGGTGCCGTTTATGGCGAGAGCCGAGCCAATGCCGACACCCGTGACCATGTATCCTACCTGGGAGATAATCTCCCAACCGAGCAGCCGCCTGACATCATTTTCCATTGCCGCGTAAATGATGCCGTAGATGGCCATAACAACACCGAGAATAATCAATATGTCAAAGCCGGCACAGCTTCGAGCTAAGGTGTAAATCGCGGTTTTGGTGGTGAAGGCGCACATGAATACGGAACCGGTGATGGTCGCCTTGGAGTAGGCATCCGGCAGCCAGGAGTGCAGCGGCACAACGGCGGCGTTCAACATCAGACCGATCATGATCAGGTAGGTATAGAGTTGTGGCGCCCCGACGTCCAGCTGAGAAAATGAGAGGTCACCGGTGGCCTGGTAGCGCAGGACAAATCCCAACAAGAGTACGACTCCACCAAAGGTGTGAACCAGCAGATATCGAAGACCTGCAGCCAGCGAACCGTCGTCCTTATTAAACCAGATGAGAAATGTCGAGGCAAAGGCCATCATTTCCCAGAAGAGAAAGAGAACCAGATAGTCACCGGCATAGATAACACCTAAAGAACCGGCCACGTAGAACCAGGCCGCCATATGCTGCCATTCATCTTTTACATGCAGACCGTAAATAGTGCCGATAATGGCCATAAGCGACATGATGAAAGCGAATATGGCAGCCAGCGAATCAACTCGGCCAAATGTGACGGTCCAGTCACCTGCCAGGAACTGGAAGACCCCGTAGGTTCCATGGTGACCACTGAGCCAGATCACATCGAGAAAGGTGAGAAGGGGAATGATAAACAGGTATGGTTTTCTAAACGGTCCCCTGATAAATGGCAACACCAGGGCGCCAATGATCATGATCAGGGCCGGATGGATGAAACTAGTTGTCATAATAATCCTCTCTGGTCATGATGCCGGCTCTTGAAATCAGCCGGGCAACAAAAATGATCAATGCGCACGAGCCGATACCGAAGAGAGCCCAGAAGCCGGGGATGGCTTTTTCCGCCCATGTGTGGGCATGGCTGGTATCCACAGTCAGACTCCAGACAACGACCAGGGCTATAACAATATAACAGCCGATAATGACCAGTTTAAGCCGGTCTTTTAAGAAGTC
>JBDLID010000200.1:0-4491 GCA_039715055.1 Thermodesulfobacteriota bacterium
TGCGTCTGGGGCAAGCATCAGTGGTTTGTCGAAATCAAAAAGATGGCGGTTGACAACTTCCAGCGACAGGACTGTTTCCGATAAGCCCATATACTCGATACCACCCATGACATCCAGCCGCGACAGATCCTGGTTTGGGAGAGTACTATATTCCAATCCGTCAAACCAGGCTGCTTCCCCTTTGAGCAGCCAGTTGCCAAAGGCGACATTAGAGGTCGCGCCGCCCATAAATATCCGGCCGTGCTTCCGAAAAAAGCTGCCATCCAGGTCTTGAATAATATGGGCTCTGTCGTCAAAGAATGAGGCTCCGTAGAAAGACAGATCCCAGCCGCTGAATATTCCGTTAAGGGCCATGGCGTACTGCTGATTATCAAGCGACCAGCCAGGCTGTTCCTCCGGAGGAAGTGGAACATTGCCTGGAAAAAAATCGCTGTTGTAAACCGGATTTTCAGAAAAGCGTACCTCATGAACCATGATTCCGCTCAGGTTCCAGTCACCCGTATAATAGTCGAGCTTGGTCATGGTGACCGGCAGGCGACGATTTTTAATGTCCACCATACCGGGTAAGCGGTTATCCAGTGGATTCAGGATATCGGTCACCCTCACATTATCCGATTTGCCCCAAACGACTATCTGGCGGCCGGTCTTAATGTCTGTACTCTGGCCAAGGCTGCCTGACAGGTAGACATCATCAAATTCCAGTTCCTGCTCATAGTGATCCAGCAGTTGGTCGCTGTACTGTTCCCTGCCTTGAATGGAATAGGCTGCGTCATAGAATCCATGGCCGCTGATCTTGGCCTGCCATCCACCCAGACGCATCTCACTGCTGAGTGCAACAGTGGTGCGCAGCATGGAGAGATCGCGGAAATCAGCCTCATTCTCCTGCGGGGCATCATGGGCAAAGTTAATCGAACCTGCGAGGCCGATACTGCCGGTCAGTTGAATCCACTCCGGGATCACCCCGGTGTCCGGGACATCCTTTTCCAACTCTTCTGCTGCCGGTTCATCAAAGCCGGAAAGCAGGTCATCCATATCATTAGCGGCAGGTTTCTTTTCCTGTTCCACTGTCTCTGTATCAAAACCTGAGAGGACATCCTCCAGTTCCTGTCCGCCTGCTACATCAGATTGCAGATTCCAAAGCAACAGACAGAAAGGGAAAAAGCATATGCGCTTCAATAGTTGTTTCATACAAGCTGCTACATTCCTTTTTCCAGGCGGCGAACGGTAAACATATCGTCGTCAAGAGGCTGGTTGTATTTAATATCAGACCAATTCATGACGGTTTTATGCAGAGTTACCTTGTTTTTGGTGGTCTTCATCCGAGCCTCTGTGGATACCCAGATACCGTCTATCTGTTGAATGCCCAACATCTCCTGGTACTTGATTTTTTTACCCTCTTTCAGCCAGTGGACGGCCCGCACGCCCATAAAGATATCCTGGCGGATAAAGATCACTGATTTCGTGAATCCATATCGGTTTTCAACTTCCTTACTTGCAGGTAATGCCTCGATGAGCCACACCTTTTGACCGTTCACCTCGCTCTCCTTGAGCAGCTTATAGGTCCATTCGTCAAGGACGCGTCGGGTCATGTCGGCATAGGAAAAATCCGAACCCATAAAAGCGGATGATTTGTCCGAGGTAGCAATACGCTTTGTCTTGTGGAGGTCCGGCAGATAGAGCCACTGATCGTCATCGCGATCACCCTCATAGTAATCATAGGTGAGAAAACCTGTGTTTTTTACATCAGCAGGAGAAAGAAAAAACTGCAGTTTCCAAGTGTCCTGTCCCTTATCCTTGATGAATGTCTTCATCTTGCGTATTCGGCGGTTGTCATTTTTGTCGATGAGAATCATCTCAACGCTTGCGGTCATGTTATCGCCATCGTCCCGGGCATCGACCTTCTCCATTATTTCCCGGGCGGTCATTGCCTGGGACATGGTGATAAAACCAAACTGCATAACGATACAGAGAGAAAGTGCTGCCAGCTGTTTAACTCCTACCATTGGGTACTCCTTATTCTTTGAAGTTCTTATTCTGTTTTTTTGTAACTACTCAGCGTAACTGCAAGAAACACAAAAAAGTACGAAATGTAACTGTTCAGAGCACTTCATCTTCGCTTATTCAGGGTTTGCCATAATAGTTTGGCTATATGGCAAACCCTGAATAAGCGAAGATGAAGTGCTCTGAATAGTTACGCTTTCTTTAACATTTTGTCTGCCGTTAGCGCCATCAAAGCCGGGGCCAGAAAAAAGTCGCCAATCAGGGCCAGGATAATGGCCATGCCCACCAGCATGCCAAAATAAAATACGTTGTTCATGGAGGCGAACATGAAAATAAAAAAGCCGATGGAGAGGACAATGGAGGTGGTGAGCATTGCCCGGCCGGCGGTGTGCAGGGTGTGGCCGACAGCATCCCGTACATCACCGCTTTCGGTGTAGTATCTCTTAAAATTATAGACAAAATGCACCGTATCATCCACCGCCAGACCGATGGCAACCGAGGCAACCATCATGGTGAACATATCAAGGGGGATTGCAAACCAGCCCATGATACCCATGACCATCAAGATCGGTCCCAGGTTCGGTATCATGGAAATCAGGCCCAGGCGCAGGTTGCCGATGAGGAGGATCATCATGAGACTGATGACCACAAGGGCGATACCGTAACTCTGGGCTGCCGAATACATGGTCGCATGGAGAATGCGGGCAAAGAGTGACATGATACCGGTGGTGCTAACCGCAACCGGCTTGCCGGCCTCCGCAAGATCGGCAAAGGCCGCGTTGAAACGCTGTTCCATTTCATGGATGAAGGGTACATAGGTCAGGGAGTCACGCCAGGGTACCTTTATGGTAATCCTTGCCTGTTGAAACCGGGAGTCGACAAAATCCTGCAAATCATCGGAGCCTGAATTTTCAAAGAGCAGAAATTCCTGGGGAATCAGGGCTCCATTATCAGGTATGGCATACATCTCCGGTCGGTTTTCGTTGAGGGCCTGGTGGATCTCTTTGAGGATGGTGGTGACCGCAATGACCTTGCCGACAAACAGGTCGTCCTGTTTGAACTCTTCCAGGTCGTGTGTCAGGGTGTTGATTGCAAGCAGCAGATCCCGGTCATAGAGACCATTCTCTTTGCCTGTATCGAGCACCACCTCCAGGGCCACGGAGCCACGCAGATTATGATCAATACTTTCTGTGGCCGTGCGCACCGGAAGATCCTCGGGCAGCCAGCTCAGGAGGTTGTGGGAAAACTGCAGACGCGGCAGACCGGCAAGAGCGATGAGTGTGCCAACTGCGGCAACGGAGAGGATCAGTTTCGGGCGACTGGTGGTCAAATCTGCCACTCGGTCAATCAGCCGGTCAAAGGGAGTGCTTGTATCATCCTTCTCAGCTTTGGCCTTTCGCTTCAGGGGAATAATCGCCAGCAGGGCCGGCAGGAGAACAATCGTGTAAAATAGGGAGAGAAGGACCCCGACGGCCGAAAACAGGCCAAGATCGGCAATGGGAGCAACGTCCGCGCTGGCAAAAGAGGCCAGGCCGGCCGCCGTGGTGAGAGAGGTCATGACAATGGCAAAGCCTGAATGACTGTAGGCATGAACAATGGCTTCATTTTTATTGTCATCGCGGCGGAGATATTGATAGACCAGGGACAAGACATGGATACTGGCGCCGACCCCCACTGCCAGGAGGAAGGAGGGCAGGATAATGGTCGGGGTCTTGAAAAAGATACCAAGTTTTGCCATCACTCCTAAGGTGCTGGTCAGGGTCAGGGCCACAACCAACAGCGGCAGCACTACGCCGGATACCCTGCGGAACATGAAAAAGAGGCAGATGCCGATGGTCAACACAGCCAGGCGCAGAAAACGTTTCATATCCGCCATCATCAGTTGTTTGACCGTATGGGTTACCACCGGACTGCCTGCCGTCAATATCTGAAAATCCGGGCCGTTGAACTCCCCCGCGATTTCCTGGGCAACACGCACCATTTTCGCATTTTCCTGATCTGTCAGGTACTCGGGTTTCTCAGCGCTGCCGCCGTCTGCAGGTGCACTCAGTTCGTCATCAAAACCGGCCAACTCATCGTCGAGTCCTGCCTGACCGTTATCACCGATACCGGTGGAGGAATAGGTATCACTCTGGAGAAGGACTGTCGTAAAGGTGGTATCGGCTGAAATCAGCATATTGAGGTAGGTGGGATTTGCGGCAACCAGCTCTTTCAATGCTGCAATTTCCAGGTCATTCTGAGGAAATTTGGCCAACAGGTCATCCACCAGCAAGGTGTCACCCTCTCCCCTTGTATTTCTGGCGTTAACCAGGGAATTGATTTCATATACATGGGGGACCCTCTCTTCAAGCTGCTCGTGAAATTTCTGGAGTTTTTCAAGAAATGGCAGACTGAATATCCCGTTTTCTCCACTTTTAATGGCCATAACCAGCAGGTCATCACGACCGAATTGATCACGAAACTCATTGTAGGTCGTCAAAATCTCATCAT
>JBDLID010000201.1:0-4457 GCA_039715055.1 Thermodesulfobacteriota bacterium
CTTCTCTTTTGACCCTTGTTATAGTTATACTGGGAGCCCTTTTTACGGCAATATTATCAAAAAGTATTACCCGTCCAATCATTGATCTGGCCAAGGTTGCCGGGCGAATCGCTCAGGGAGAGTGGACCACGGTCGAGGTCCACGGCAAGGATGAAATCGGAGTCCTCAGCCATTCATTTAACCACATGGTCGAGAATCTGCAGCGCAGCAATAAGGAGCTTGCTGCGGCCAGGGACCAGGCCGAGACCGCCAATGTGGCCAAGAGCGAGTTCCTGGCCAATATGAGCCATGAAATCCGGACACCTATGAACGGGGTCATCGGTATGACGGTGCTGCTTCTCGGAACCGGGCTCAATGATAGACAGCGCGATTATGCCGAAACCATCCGCTCCAGTGGAGAGTCTCTGCTGCGGGTAGTCAATGATATCCTCGATTTTTCAAAGATTGATGCCGGTCAGCTGGATCTTGAGATGCTCGATTTTGATCTGCGTTTGACCATTGAGGGTGTAATCGATTTTTTTTCCATTCCAGTCGCTGAAAAAAAGCTGGAGCTGTCTTTGTCCATTGAACCCGATGTTCCGCTTCTGTTAAAAGGTGACCCTGTCAGACTGCGTCAGATTCTGGTGAACCTGATTAACAACAGCATCAAATTTACCGAGAAGGGCAGGATAAAGGTTTCAGTGGGGCTGGAAAAGGGGAGTCAAACTGAGGTGCAGCTCCACTTCCGAGTCAGCGACACTGGTATCGGTATTGCCGAAGAGGATCAGCCCGGTTTATTTGATTCGTTTACCCAGGTGGATGGAACCACTACAAGGGAATACGGGGGAACCGGACTGGGGCTTGCCATCTGCCGGCAGCTGGTCGAGTTGATGGACGGACAGATCGGCATGGAGAGCGGGACTGGAAAAGGGACCACTGTCTGGTTCACAGTGAACTTTCAGAGATCAGTGGATGAAGACATCCAAATTGGAGACAGTGATCCTGCAGTGGAGACTGTTGATCAGCCTGGTGACTTGGAGTTGTTGCCGGAATACAACGATGAAGAGGGGGGAGCAGAGCAGGGGGACAGCGATTTTTCAGCTCTTTCCAGTCTCCGTGTTGAAAAGGGGCTTTCATTTGTCGGCAACAATGAGACTTTTTTCCTCAAGATTCTTGAACGATTTGTCGAGTCTCAGAAAAACAAAGGCGATGCACTCCGAAATGTATTTGAAAACAATGACCGCGATGGTCTGCAGCAATCCATCCGTACCCTTAAAGGGCAGGCCGCCCAGGTCGGGGCCGTCTCTCTTGAGAAGATTGCCCTGGAGCTGGAGCAGTCAATTCTTGCCGGAGAAGACCTGACTGATAATTACAACAGCCTCCTCGATGAACTGGACAGGGTGTGTCTTGAGATTGATGAATTTCTTCGCAGTGGCAAGAAGCTAGTCAGGAGCTGAAGCCGGGGTGGCGAGACGGTCTTTACCTCTGCGTCCACCTGAATTCCCCTCCCTCACTTATTGCTGTCAGGATGAAGGCAGCTGTGGATCTCTGTTGCCAGTTCGGGGCCGATCCCTGGTACCTCTGCCAGCTGTTTCCTGCTGGCCGCCTTGACCCGTTTGAGGCTGCCAAGTGTCTTGAGCAGCTGTTTTTTCCTGGCAGGCCCAACTCCGTTGATTCCATCAAGAATGGAGGTGAGCGACGCTGCATTGCGCAGTTTGCGGTGAAAAGTGACACCGTAACGGTGAGACTCGTCACGGATTCGCATGAGGTAGAGGATTATCGGGTTATGGGGGGGGAGAATGATCGGATTTTTCCGGCCCGGCTTGTACAGTTTTTCACCTTCATCGCTACGCTCCTTGGCAATACCGAGCCAGTCAAGCTCATCAACGATACCGAGTTCTGATGCGACCCTCATTGCCATGGACAGCTGACCACGGCCGCCGTCCACAAGGAAGAGATCCGGCAGATCATTTTCAGCCAGGCCGCGACTGAGACGGCGCTGCAGCACCTCAGTCATCATCGCGTAGTCATCCGGGCCCTTGACGGTCTTGATCTTATAATGCCGGTAGCACGATTTAAGGGGTTCTCCCCGGACAAAACAGACCAGTGCTCCCACCGCGTGGGTGCCACTGATATTGGAGATATCCAGACACTCGATCCGTTGAGGTCCACGGTCCAGGCGCAGCTTGTGAATCATCAGTTTTTCCAGGTCCAGCCACGATTTTTCTTTTTTCTCCTGCTCCTCAAAGAGCTGTTCGGCATTCATCGTTGCCATTCCGATGAGAGAGCGGCCGTCACCACGCTGCGGCACATGCAGCCTGACATTGCTTCCCCTCAGGTCACTAAATCTTTCCGCCAGGAGCATCTGGTCCTCGGCTTTAAAGGGGAGGAGTATTTCTTTGGGCAGGTTGTCACCCTGGTCATAATACTGGTTCAGGGTCTGGGACAGTATTGCCCGGTTGTCACCGTAAGGGTCAGCAAGAAAGAAGCTGCGGCTGCCGCTGATCAGGCCGCTTCTGATAAAGAGGATCGTCAGCGCTACAGATACATCATGGCGGACAAAACCAAAAATATCCTGGTCGCGAAAATGTCCGGCGGCCACCACTTGTTTTTCAAGGGTCTTGGATAGGGCGCCGATCTGGTCACGCAGAGTGGCAGCTGACTCGAAATCCAGCTGTTCAGCCGCCTTGTGCATCTGTTTCTGCATGTCTTTGATCAGATCCCGGTTGCGGCCCTCAAGGACCATAAGCACCTGGTCAACCATGGCCCGGTATTGCTGTTGATTCACCAGGCCGACGCAGACACCGAGGCAGCGGTTCATCTGGAAGTTGAGGCAGGGCCTTTTCTTCAGTTTAACTTCGCTGCCCTTACAGGTTCTCAGGGGAAAGAGTTTGGCGATAAGGCGAAGAGTGTGCCACATCGCCGAACTTGACGAGTAGGGGCCGAAGTATCGGGCACCGTCTTTTCTGCGGCGTCGTGTCATCATCACCCGCGGCCACTGTTCCTGGAGGGTGACTTTGATCAGCGGATAGTTCTTGTCGTCCCTGAGGATGACGTTATACTTCGGTTTATGCTTCTTGATGAGCGAGGCTTCAAGGATGAGGGCCTCCTTTTCGGTACGGGTCAGCAGGGTATCGACTTTTTTGACCCGGGCCAGCATGGCGCCGGTCTTGGAGTGGGCAACTCCGCTGAAGCGTACATAGGAGGCCAGCCGTTTGCGAAGATCCTTGGCCTTACCCACATAAACCACCTTTGACCTGCGGTCCAGCATCAGGTAGACACCGGGGGAGTGGGACACGGTTTGAAGAAAGTCGTCGGCGAACACGGCGGGTTGGTCAGGTGAGGTTTAATGACTGCAGTCGTCTCGGTTCATGAGAATTGCAGGCTAGCACAAAGAAAGAGCAAGCGCCACAGGTAACGGTACAACCGGGTCCACCCGGTTAACATCAACAGAGTGAATTCAGTGAAAAATATCAAGGTCGGCATTATCGGTTCAGGCAGACATGGCAGCCGTTATGCTGCTCATATTAAAAATGATGTTGCCGGGCTGGAACTTGGTGCGGTCTGCCGCCGTGCAGAGAGTGTTTTTGACCAGGGGCGACAGTGGGGCTGCCGTGCCTACCGGGACTGGAGAGAACTGGTGGCTGATCCGCAGGTTGAGGCCCTTATTACGGTTGTCCCGCCCAGTCTCAACCTGGAAATCGCCGAGGCGGCTGCTGGTTGTGCTAAACCACTGCTTATGGAAAAACCATTGGCAGCAAGTGTTGCGGACGGCAGAACAGTTGTGTCGATCTGTAAAAAAAACGCACTGCCGCTCACCGTTGGCCAGACCCTTCGTTACAACCAGGTTGTGGAACGGATGAGAAAGGAGCTGCCCGGCCTTGGTCAGCTATACAGCTTTTCGGCAAATCAGCGCCTTGAACCCTCCAGCCTTGCCTGGCACGAAGATCCGGCATTGGCGGGGGCGGGCGTCAGTTTTCACACGGCGGTCCACGTCATCGACGCCGTGTCATTTATCACAGGCCTCAAGGTTAAACGACTGATGGCCCTTGCAAAAAAGCGGCACAACGCAAATCTTGAAGACCTGCTCACCGTTATGGTTGAAATGGAGGACGGCGTCATCGGCACCCTTGACTGCTCCAAGGTCGGGGATGCCCGTTCCGGCCGTTTTGAGTTTGTCAGCCGACAGGGGCAGCTCCTGGGGGAGCAGATTCATAACCGGCTGGTCATTATCAGGGGAATGCAAAGAACTGAAATAGATCCGGGATCACCGGTATCAACCATTGTCCCACTACTCAATCAATGGCGCGATTATCTGAGCGGCAACGGTCCAAATCCCGTCAGCGGTGAGGACGGACTGGCAGCAGTCCGCTTCTGTGCGGCCTGTCTGCAGTCATCCGCTTCGGGAAGCTGGGTGGAGTTGTAAATGCTGTTCCCGGTTCTTCTTTGTTGTGATGCTAATTGGAGACGCTGATATT
>JBDLID010000202.1:0-4441 GCA_039715055.1 Thermodesulfobacteriota bacterium
GGTCAATGAATCGGTTAAAGTTGCCAGGCAAAACAGACTGCCGAAAAAACTGTGCAGCCTGATCAACGGGGTGCTCCGGCAAAGCCTGCGACAGATGGACGCCCTGCCCGCCCCCGACTCCGAGACAGCCGACGCCCTGCCCAACCACCCGTCGTGGATGGTTGAACGTTGGCAAAAAAGCTATGGAACCGAAGAGACCGGGCGAATCTGCCGGGCCAACAACACAATCCCGCCACTGACACTGCACTGCAACACGGAACAATGTTCACCACCGGAGCTGATCAAACTGTTCCGGGACAACCGGATCCACAGCAGCGCAGGCCATTTCGATGAACTTGCTGTTATTCTCCAGGACAACTCTGTCCCTATCCCCCGCTTACCCGGGTACAGTGAAGGCTTCTTCCAGGTTCAGGACGAAGGCGCACAACTGCTCAGCCGACTCCTTGGCCCCATCATGAGACATGGCAACTACCTGGACGGTTGTGCAGGCCTCGGTGGTAAAACAGCAAACCTTATTCCGCGAATCAGCAGCTGCACGGCAACTCTGGCAGCTGTTGAACCCGAGGCAGGCCGCCAGAAAAAATTCAACGAGAATATCAAGCGGCTCTTCCCCCAATTCCAGATCAACCTGCACAAAAAGCATTTGCAGCAGTTCCTGCAAACCAGCGGGAGACAATTCGACGGTATCCTCCTTGACGTCCCCTGCTCAGGAACCGGAGTGATCGGCCGCCACCCCGATATTCGCTGGAATCGGCAAGCCAACGACATTAAACGCAACCAGAAACTCCAGCGAGAGCTGATCAAAGCGGCGGCGGCGCGTCTTCGGCCAGGCGGTATCCTTGTCTATGGCACCTGCTCCATTGAAAAGGAGGAAAACGACGATGTCATCGAGCATGCCCTGCAACACTGCCCCGATCTTTCACTGACTGACTGTAGTAACTTTCTGCCGGAGGCTGCCCACCGGTTCATTGATAATGGCTGCTTCCGCTGCCTGCCGTCGGAAGCAATCGGTGGTTTTTTCGGAGCCCGACTGGTTCGCCGCAAACATACACCCTAGAGCTACGACAACTTTTCAATGAAACAGTTCGTAACCATCGACAATGTTTTCACCCCTTTGCCAGACAGAAAAACAAACAGGAAATCTCCACTCATCTATTGACCGCGGAGGATCTCATGACTACCCATCGCCTACCAACCGGCCTTATCTTTATTTTACTGGGCCTCACCACCCTGTCCCTGCAAGGCTGCCTGGCCGGATTATCCATTTCAACCAGCAATACAATCGTCAGCGCTGAGATGGAAAATCTCTTCACATCCGGAACCCTGCTGCCTGACCACACCTATTACAGCCAGGGCCATAGTGACAGCCCGGAGGCAATCATTGCCATTCACAATGACTTTCAGCTTCAGTCCAATCTCTGGAGCCGAAGAGACTGGAGCCAGGAGGAATTCAAGGATATTATCTTCTGGATGGGGACCGACGAGATGGGGACCTGCTTTAACCGGGGCGGACCACTTATTGCTCCGGATGGAAGGCAATTCGGCATGTGGTACTCGAAAAAAGACATCACCGTCATCAGACAACCGAGTCCTAATGTGGTTGTCATCTACCCCTTTGAGGCAATCAACGGCAGCTCCTGTCGCCGCCAGGAATGGCTTGACGAGCTTTAAGACGCAAAATTCGCCCTACTCAGATTCACCTGGAGATACCTGCATGAAACAAACTGTACAACAGGGGAGCCGACTTGACGAATCACTCGTCACTTCAGGGCAACAGTGGCTTTCAGCCGAAACTGTCTCCTTAGTTACTCCAGGACGGGGCAACCAGCACAGAGCAAAAAAATTGGCGGATTCAGGGCCGCCACCCTAAATCCGCCATAGCTGCTTCTCGTTATTGGCTTAATGAAATCAGCTACATTTAATTAAAGCAACAATTATGCCAGTAAGCATGGCGAGTCCACAAAAATTGACAATTCAACCCAACCACATGATATCAATCAAACAAAAATGACACACAGCATAATCGCCCTCAGCTCAAACTTATCAGAAATGTTACCGAAAGGAATCAAAATACGCCCACGCCACGACCAAACGGTATCACCTTTCGCCCTTTACGCCCCTCCACCACTTGCCGACTCACTGGTCAGCGCCCCTTTTCTCTGCTGCTGCCTCACCGGGGTCGCCCTATAATCTTCTTGCCCGGCATCTTGTTTCATGGTATGCGAAACTTAGTGCCTTACTCCATGAAAACGTCAATAAAAAACGTAACTACTCACAGGTACTCCATCTTCGTTTGATCAGATCTCCTCACATAGAGGGGCTATAGACTCGTCGACCTGCTTAAACAAATATGAAGCACCTGTGAGCAGTTACAGTTTCGATGTAATTCCAGCTTCTTGCGCACCCCGTGAGTAGTTACTAAAAAACAAGAAGCAATGAGATAGTTTTAAAATCGTAAACTTAGAGTGATCATCAAGACACTTATCCAGCGATTCTAAAAATTTTTGCGACTTGTCAGATTAGAATCATACTCCTTTTCACCTATAATCAGAGGCGAATAAAATGATAAAAAAGCTCATACTGACCATTCTTCTCCTTCTTGCCTTTTCCGGCCAATGTCTCGCTGAAAAAAAGATCGTCTTTGCCGTTGATGCCACCTGGCCGCCCATGGAATTTCTTGACCATGACAAAAAGCTTGTCGGTTTTTCCACTGACTACATGACCGCTGCGGCAAAGGCCGCCGGATTTACGGCTGTCTTTAAAAATGTTGCCTGGGACGGTATCTTTGCCGGACTGGCTTCAGGTAAATATGATGCAATCTGCTCTTCAGTCTCCATCACCGACAAACGCAAAAAAGCCATGGATTTCTCCACCCCTTACTTCAAGGTCCGCCAGGCACTTATCGTTCCCAAGGCATCTACCGCAAAAAGCCTCGAAGACCTCAAAGGACAGAAGGTGGGCGGCCAGATCGGCACCACCGGCTATTTTGCCATCAAGGCCGTCAAAGGTGTCAAGCCCAAGTCCTATGATGAAGTCGGCCTGGCCATGGAGGATCTTAATGTCGGCCGTATCGCAGCTGTTGTCTGCGATGATCCTGTTGCCGCCAACTACGCCATGGACAAGTACAAGGACACTCTGAAAATTGCTGCTGTCATCGAGTCCGGAGATGTTGAGTATTACGGCATTGCCATCAAAAAGGGCAACAAAGAGGTGCTTGACCTGGTCAACAAAGGCATTGAGGCGGTCAAAAAAAGCGGCTACGACAAAGAGCTGAACAAAAAATGGATCGGCCAGTAACGACCTGAACTCCATATCGGATTATCGAATCCGGGTCCCGGCCGTTTGACCCGGGTCCCGGATTTTTTATTTCCACCACTTTCTCCCCTGGCCAACAATGCAAGAACAACAACAAACCACCACCATCGAAGTCGGGGACGGCGCCGCCATCCCACGCTCCAGTGACACAGGATTGTTTTCCGCCTGGTGGGTCGCATTTATCGGCACCATCGCCATGATCGGCTACCTTGTGATCTTCAAGCCTGACCCGTATCTTGACATCATCAAATTTCTGCCGGACGGCATTCTGGTCACCTTCCAGGTCACCATCGCCTCCATCTGCCTGGCCCTGGTGCTCGGTCTTGTTGCAGGCCTTGGCCGAATCTCAAAAAACAGACTCTTCAACCTTGCCGCCTCCACCTATATCGAGGTTATTCGCGGCATACCGCTGCTTGTCCAGCTCTTCTACATCTATTTCGCCCTTGGCCGGATCGTCAAGGTCCCCGACTTGGTGGCCGCCATCATCGCCATGGGCTTCTGTTACGGAGCCTACATGGGTGAAGTTTTCCGGGCCGGCATCAAATCCATTGACCACGGCCAGAGCGAGGCTTCGCTTTCCCTGGGCTTCAACCGCTCCCAGACCATGCGCTACGTCGTTCTTCCCCAGGCCTGGCGGACCATCCTGCCGCCGGTGGGCAATGAATTCATAGCTCTTCTCAAGGACACCTCCCTGGTCTCAATCCTTGCGGTGTCAGACATCCTCCGCCGGGGAAGGGAGTTTGCCTCGGAGTCCTTTCTCTATTTTGAGACCTACACCCTGATTGCCCTGATTTATCTCCTCATCACCCTGGTACTTTCAAAAATACTCTCCACCATGGAGTACAAGTTGAGCTATTATGAACGCCGCTGAACCCATTATCGAAATTACAGCAATCAACAAATTCTTTGGTTCATTCAAGGCCCTGACCGATGTCTCCCTCACTATCACCAAGGGGGAGAAGGTGGTTATCATCGGCCCGTCCGGATCAGGAAAATCGACTCTGCTGCGCACCATCAACCGACTTGAACCCATTGACTCCGGCTCCATAGTCATTGACGGTGTCGAGATAAACAGCCCCGCCTGCGACATCAACAAGGTCAGGGCGGAGGTGGGCATGGTCTTTCA
>JBDLID010000203.1:0-4280 GCA_039715055.1 Thermodesulfobacteriota bacterium
ATCCTGATGAAAAAAAACCCATTTACTTAAAGGTAGATGGATGTTGAATCGCAGACCGAAAGTTCACCGATACCGGCAGGCTGGCGTAACCAGTTTTTTAAAAACAAACCGCAGACTCCGAGAAATACCGAATATCAAAGGATGGAATTACCTGAAGTGGTTCAGCAACATGTTGTGGCCGACGAGATTTTTCACCACTTCGTCATTCCCTGTTCGATATTCAATATTCTCTTTTAAAGGCAAACGAAAGCTGTCCGCATAAAAGGTGGCGCTTTTAACCATTTACAGAAAACAAAAAAAAAGGCCCTTTGGAATTAACCAAAGGGCCTTTTAACATCGTGGCTGGTATTCAGCTAGATATTACCACCAGCAGACAGTCTGATCAGCGGCGAGAACTTTTTCCACCAGTTGATCATAGTCAGGGCTTTCTACGTTGAGATTGAACTCGTCAGCGTCACGATCTCTGTTTAAGATTCCGACCAGAGTTTTCGTTTCTTCGCTGGGCTCGGAACGATATACCTGTAAAATTTTCATTATATGGTTCTCCTTTACTTATTCTTGACAGGCCGGAGGCGGCTCATTGGTCTGCTTAGGCAGGCCGTAAGGGATAATGAAGTCAGCATCACGCATGGCTTCACCAAGCTCTTCAAGGTTGATCTCCTTGATGTTGTTTTCCTCCAGGTCTGGATCGTAGGTCTCCTCTGGGATAGGAGCGCCGCAGGAGTAGGTTTGTCCTTCCATATCGGTAATCCAGGCGATGTTTTCCTTCATGTAGTCGGAAAAGGCCGGATACTCGCCGTTGAAGATAACGGGATAGGCATAGTGGTTCTCAACTGCCAGTCCCAGGCCGGAACGCACACCGTCGTTGTACATTCTGTTGGCAATAAGGATGTATACTTTTAAAGATTCCATTTATCTGCTCCTTATAGAACGATGTACTTTCCACATTCGTCCAGCAGGGCGCCATGGAATGCTTGGGTTCTCATCTGTTTGTCAGTAAGACCGGCCGGAACGTCGGCGGCAGTGTCATAACCTTCGCAGGTGTAGCTGTCTGCACAGATTGCGATATCCTCTTCACCACACAGTTCGGCCAAAGCCTGGAAGCGGGGATCCTTGGTCAGATGAATGGATTTGAAAGTAAAAAAGATCATGGGCTTTTTACCGGCGCGGTCAGCGGCCTCGGCAATGCCCACAACGTGCCGCATATGCTGCGGAGATGTGACGAAAATAGCAAACTTATTAGGATCGGCAGCCATTGGCTTTCCTCCTTGAAAAAGAGTTGATTACTTATTTAACAGGCAATCAACGATTACTCTGATGGATCAACCTTTCTTGACGTAAAAGCTGATGTAGCCAGACTGCTCTTTCTCTCCCAGGTACTCGTGACCAGCGCGGGCACACCAACCGGGGATGTCGTTACGGGAACCGGGATCGGTGCCGTCGATCTGAAGGATTTCACCGGAAGCAATTTTTCCGATCTCTTTTTTGGTACGAAGAAGCGGCATGGGGCAGCTCAGTCCTTTGGCGTCCAAGGTGGCGGCTACACTGATTCCGTCTTCGGCAACTTTAATGTCACTCATCTGAATTTCCTCCTAAGATATTTTTCGGTAGAGTTTGATAACCAAACTTTTGTGGCAACTCAAATTGGTTGAAAGAGCAAAATGCTTCTGGCCATTTTAACCAACAGATTGACCTATACTTTAGCATTTGGTTTATGTCAAGATGAAAATGAATGGCTATTCAAGTAAATCCTTGAGTGTTAACAGTTTGATTTTAAATAGTTTTTAGCGATTACCCAGGGCTGTTTTTGAAGGATAAATTGTTATAGATACTTGACAAAAGACCTTCCCAAAGGTTAAGAAATTCCTAATTTGGACATTGTATGAGCTGTTTTCAATATTTTGCCGGAAGGAGGAGAAGATGAGTGAAGAGAGTATAATGGGGAAAAAGGTCAAAGACCTTTACAAGACATTATGCCAGAGTGAATGGAACGCAATGACCGCCGGGGTGATTGTTGCCTTTCTCTCTGTAATGATCATGGCCTGGTGGCGTCCATGGGGGGCTGTCGGCGCCATTCGTAACTGGGGCGACTGGATTCTTTATGGTGTTGGTCTTTATGAAGATGCACCTGCCGCGATTATGGGAAGCACCGGTTCCGTCATCGGTATCGGTTTTATTGCAGGCGCCTTTATTTCCGCCTGCCTGGGCAAAGATTTTGCCTTTCGTATCCCCCCCTACCGGGAGATGGTTAAAGCGGTCATCGCCGGTGTTTTTATGGGTGTGGGTTCAGCCCTGGCCGGTGGCTGTAACGTGGGCGGCATGTACAACGCCATCGGCAATCTGGCGGCCAACGGTTTTACCATGTGGTTCGGCCTGGTAATCGGTGTTCTGCTCGGCCTTAAGCTGCTCTATATGGAGATGGAGTACATTTCCTGGGGTGATGGTGGTGCAAAAACCATCAATATTCCCAATATGCTGCAGAACCTCCTGGCCCTTGTTGCCATTGCTGCTCTTGTCTGGGCTGCTTACGCGTATGCCGGCTTTGAAGAGGGGGCCTTTTCCTGGGCCGGTGATAAGGATGAAGAGTATATCGCCTCACTGGCCGGAATCATCATGCTTGCCGCGGCACTTGGCTACACCATGCAGCGCGGCCGCTGGTGCATGGTCCAGGGTTTTCGTGAGCCGCATATGACCGGTGACTGCACCCTGGCAAAATCCGTTGCCCTGTCCATCCTGCTCGTTGCCATTGGCGGTGTGGTACTGAAATACGCGGTACCTGTCGCCCACGGCGGAGAGCCTGTTCTTCACCCCATCAACTATGTGCGCGGCACATTTGGCTGGGGCTCGGTGGTCGGCGGGTTTATCTTCGGCCTCGGCGCCATGCTTGCCGGTGGCTGCGGTTCCGGAACCCTCTGGCGGGTCGGTGAAGGCCAGGTCAAGCTGATCATGGTTGTGCCTTTTTTCGCCATAACCAACTCCCTCATGACCACCTGGTTCAAGGACTTCGGAGCCGACGGGATCAATCTGGAGAAATCTGGCGCACTGGGTAAATATGTCTTCCTTCCCGATGTCATGGGATTCGGTGGAACCCTGTTCATGATCGCTGTTATCATGATGATCTGGTATCTGATCGTCACCTGGAATGAGGATTCCAATAAACTGATCGTTCCCATGTGATGACACTGAAGAAGATAAATGATCCGATTTTTCGGGTCTGAATCTTGTGATCGCAGGTTCCAGCCATGGGGCCTGCGATTTTTTTTGTAAATTAGAGAGAGTGAAGGTAGGTTGAATGAAAGAGAGGTTGAACCTGAGAAAAGAGGTCCTGAAAGAGCGTGACCAGATAGCTGAGCAGCTGCGCAATGACAAGAGTCAGCGCATAGCTGAAAGGGTTCTGGCGTTTCCCCGGTTGAGCGAGGCGCAAACACTTTTTGTCTACGTCTCTTTTCGCAGTGAAGTGGCCACCTTTGATCTCATCAGCCAGCTGTTGGCTCAGGGCAGGGAGATCCTGGTGCCGCTCACCCTGGTGAATGAAAAGCGGCTCCTTGCCGTGAGGATCAATGACCTTGAGCAGGATCTTGAACCCGGTTACTGTGGAATTCCGGAACCAAGGGAGGAACTTGTCGCCCAAAGCTGTGACCCGAAGACAATCGATACAGTGATCCTGCCCGGTTCGGTCTTCGATGAAAGGGGGGGGCGACTGGGCTACGGCGGAGGGTATTATGACCGGTTTCTCAGTCAGGAGGCCCCCGGGGCCTACCGACTGGGACTGGCCTTTGAGGAACAACTGGTTAAAAGACTGTCACTGCAGCCCCATGATGAGCTGCTTGATACTGTTATCACAGAAAAACGGATTATCTCTTCCAACCGGAGATGATCGGGCAGGGTTGCCTCTTTTATGAGCAGGACGCAAAGTTAACACGAGGTGGTTGAATGAGAAAAACAGCTGTTTTCAGAGATTCGCTTTTTCTTGATCATGATCCGGGCTTTGACCATGTTGAGTCGCCGGAGCGGCTGAAGGTGATTTATGAAGTTCTGGACCGACCAGGGATAAAGGAGTCCTTCCTCTATCCAGAGTTTGAGCCGGCTCCCCATAAAATACTGGCGCTGAACCACAGTAAGGCTCTCATCAACCGGGTGTCGGAGACTGCCTGTAAAATCTTCGACAGCCTGGATCCCGATACCAAGACTTCGCCCAATTCCTACGCTGCCGCCTGTCTTGCCGCCGGGGCTCTTCTCAAGGGGGTTGACCTGTTGATGGAGGGTGAGATCGACAACGG
>JBDLID010000204.1:0-4220 GCA_039715055.1 Thermodesulfobacteriota bacterium
GGCAAAACCAGCGCCTCGCATATGAGCCCGCCATGACGCGGTGACATTTGAAGCCATGGCATTGGTCGATAGAAAATAGGCGTTTCCATAACCACCAGTGGCGAGAATGACCACATCGGCAGCATATTTTTCAAGGTCGCCATTGATGATGTTACGGGCAATCACACCCCGGGCATGACCATCGATCACTACCAGGTCCAGCATTTCACGCCGGGTGTGGAGAATAACAGTACCCTTACTGATCTGGCGGGACAGGGCGGAATAGGCGCCGAGAAGCAGCTGCTGGCCGGTCTGGCCGCGGGCATAAAACGTCCTTGAAACCTGGGCACCGCCAAAGGAACGGTTGGCCAGCAGACCTCCGTATTCTCTTGCAAAGGGCACCCCCTGGGCAACGCACTGGTCGATGATGTTGTTGCTGACCTGGGCAAGGCGGTAGACATTTGCCTCTCTTGAACGAAAATCGCCGCCTTTGATGGTGTCGTAAAAGAGGCGTTGGATGGAATCGCCATCATTCTGGTAGTTTTTTGCTGCATTGATACCGCCCTGGGCGGCAATGGAGTGGGCCCTTCTCGGGCTGTCATGGATGGTGAGCACCTCCACCTGGTAGCCCTGCTCACCAAGGGTGGCTGCCGCAGACGCTCCGGCAAGACCGGTACCAATAATCAGTACCTTGTACTTTCTGCGGTTGGCAGGATTAACCAGTTTGTTGCTGAAGCGGTGGTTGTCCCACTTGTCGGCAAGATCGCCTTCGGGGATTCGGGCGTTGAGTTCCATGTGGTTGGCCTTTGTTGGGCCGGTATGAACCGACTCAGGGATTAACGTGTTCCGGATGAATACTTACTGCAGTGAGCCGCCCAGAAAAAAATACAGGGGAATTGCCGTAAAGAGAGTGAGAAAAAAAATCGGCAATGCCAGTGTCAGCCTGGAGATAAAAACAGTGTAACGGGGATGATTGACACCAAAGGTCTGCAGCATGGACCAGAAGCCGTGACTGATGTGAACTGCGAGGACGATGAAGGAGACAATATAAAACAACCCTGTGAAAAAGCCGCTCAGGAGGTCTTCCACGGCGGTGGAGATGAGGGTGCTTTCATCAAGGAACCTGAAGGTGAAAACATGAATCAGAATAAAGATAAGGATGATGAGTCCGCTGTAGGCCATGGTACTCGATGCCCATGGGTTTTTTACAGCACGACTGGCGACGAGATAGCCCCGGGGGCGGGCCTGACGGTTTTCAAAAAAGAGAAACAAACCGGTACCGACATGGGTGAGCAGGATAAGGAGAACCAGGCCGGAAAAGATCGCTACAATCAGAGGGTGGCTGTGCAGCTGGTCGGCGTAGTTTTGAAAGAGACTTCCGCCGAAAAATATCGTTGCATTACCTGCACCATGGCTGAAGAGAAAGAGGATGAGGCAGAGGCCAGTGAAGGCCATGACCCATTTTTTTCCAATGGAGGAGCGAAGAAAACGAATGATCCACATGGTCTTTTCGGGTGTGAGTTGAGAATGCCTTTATAAGTAAGGTTATTTGAATAATTTAAATGATTATTCTTCAAATGAATAGTCTTCTTTTGTTCTTGTTTCATATTTATTGTCGCAGGTTAGGTGAAAAATGGTCGAACCTCTAAGGCAAAGCAAGTAACTTGCTGGTTTTTAAGATTATTTTTGCGTGTCCCAAGACTTTTAGTGTCATCGTTTTTGTCATTGTTTCAAATTTTCCGAGATGATATAGTTGCCCCTTGCCAAATCAACTTTGTAACTATTCAGCAAGGGGAATAAATTACCCACTACACTGAACTGTTACCCAATTTTTAATTTGTCAGCACCATTGAATACTATGAAAACAAGGGCTATTATTTTCGATCTGGACGGTACACTCCTTGATACCGTCGAAGATCTCGCCGATGCAGCCAACCAGGTTCTTTCCCGCGGCGGCTTTCCCATCCACCCGGTTGAAAAATACAACCATTTTGTTGGAGACGGTCTGAAAACCCTCATTAAGAGGATTCTGCCTCCTGATCGGGTTGATGAACAGACAGTCAGAGAGTGTATGGAAAGTTTCGGCGAGATCTACATTACCATGTGGAACAACAAGAGCCGCCCCTATGGCGGCATTACTGAGATGCTGAAATCGCTCAAAGAACAAGGCGTTGAGCTGGCTGTGTTGTCAAATAAACCTCATGATTTTACAACAATGTGCGTCCAGGAGTCATTTTCAAAAGATCTTTTCAGTCATGTGTTTGGTCAGCGTGAAGGAATCCCCAAGAAGCCTGATCCTGCCGGTGCACTTGAAATCGCCAGACTGCTGGGACTGAATCCTGCTGAGATCGTCTACGTTGGCGACACCTCGGTGGACATGACCACGGGCAGAGATGCGGGAATGTTCACCCTTGGAGTATTGTGGGGTTTCAGGGACCGCGAGGAACTGGAACAGTCAGGTGCCGGAAAAATTATTGAACACCCTCAAGAGATAGTCGATCATGTCCTTACCAACTGTTGAATTATCAGTGCTTGCCTCCTATCTTGCCCCGCCGGTACTTGGCGCCTTTATCGGTTACCTCACAAACAAGGTGGCGATCAAAATGCTGTTCAGGCCGCTCAAGCCCTGGATTGTCATGGGCCGGAGGGTGCCGATGACCCCTGGAGTTATCCCTTCAAAGAGGCATGACCTGGCAATCAATATCGGTGAAATGGTTGGTGAGCATCTCCTCACCAGCAAGGAGATCGGCGGTGCCCTTAAAAGGGACTCCTTCCAGAGCGAACTCTATCGGCTGATTGAGAGTCGCGGTGGTGATATTCTTCACCGTGATTACGGTTCCCTTGAAGACATTGTCCCCACTCGATACAAGAATTATCTGGAGGCCGCGGTTCAGGCTATTACTGCCCAACTCCAGGAAAATCTGCACCATTTTACCCGCTCAGAGGTATTTACCACTCTTATAATTAAGGTTGCCGACGAACAGTTTGACCGTCTACTGGATAAGGAGTTTGACAGGGTTCTGGCAGGAGGGGAACGGGAAAAAGTATACGGCTTTATCGAAACAAATATCGGCCGGTTGCTTGCAGACCCTGCCACCGAGGAATGGGTCACCCTGTTCATTCAGCAAAAGGTCTACCAGGTTCTTCAGCAGAATCGGAGCCTTGATGATATCCTTCCGGAATCACTCACCCATCTCATCATTGAGACCATTGAGAACCAGACACCGGCTCTTCTTGAAAAACTTGCCGAGATCCTCAAAGAACCAGCGGTACGAGATAAGATCGTGGTTGCCGTCTGCGGAGGGATTGAAAATTTTATCGATTCCATGGGCGCTATGGGTTCAATGGTCTCAGGTTTTATTTCCATGGAGAGTGTCGCGGAAAAAATCCGTGAGTACCTTGAAGACAAAGAAGACGAAATTCAGGCATGGCTGCACAATCCTGAGGCCAGGGAAAGGGTGGCCTCGGTTCTGCGGGAACGCACAGAGGCCTTTCTGAAAAACCCAATCGCTGAGATGCTCGGTGAAGGCCGGGATGCGGAAGTCGACAAATTTTGCAACGGATTGGCCGTTCAGGTAATGGGACTGCTGCGGGAGCAGGAGACCACTGCCGCACTGACCGCCATGATCAAGGATTCCATCGAGGCACACATCCAGGAAGGGAAGCTGCCTCTGCGGGAAGTTTTTTTCGACCTTGTGGGTGAAGAGGGGACAGAGAAGACAAGACAGTGGCTCAAAGATGAGTTTATAGAGCTGCTCCAATCTACACAGAGCAGAAAGGCAGTAAACTCCATGGTTGAGCGTTTGATCGGCGATCTGTTGAAAAAAGCCATCGGCCGCCCCTCCCGGCTTTTACCGGCAGGGGTAAGAGACGGGATTTATCAGTCTGTTCAACAGGCCGCATCCAACATGCTTGCAGTGGAGGTGCCGGGCCTTGTTGACAGCCTCAACATCAGACAGATTGTCTCCGACAAGGTGGACTCACTGGACCTGCTGAGGCTGGAGAGGCTGCTGCTCTCCATCATGGAGGAGCAGTTCAAGTATATCAATCTTTTCGGTGCGCTGCTCGGATTTCTGATCGGTTGCCTTAACCTCATTTTTCTCAGGTTTCTCTAACAGTCTCTCCGACGAATTCCCCGGGCTCAGACCTATCAGCCCATCATCCTTTTTTACTGCCGTCCATGATTCTGAGGGCGGCAGAGAGGCTGTTGACCGCACGGGCGTGCTCGGTGACGCAGGGAT
>JBDLID010000205.1:0-4180 GCA_039715055.1 Thermodesulfobacteriota bacterium
GATTGTTTTTAAGCAACGTTTCCATCAATAGCTGAGGCGCTCCCTGGGCATGCGGATCGATATCGATCAGCGGCTGCTCCCTGCGTTCAGCCATTCGAATAGCCGTGGAATCAGGGAAAAATGCAATGGGAGCCTTTCCGAGCTCCTTTTCAAGAAAGTCCCGGTCCTCGTCACCCATAATCAGGTTGCCGATGAAGTCGACCTTGGGGATGTGAACGTCTGCGGCCAGTTTTTCGATTTTTTGGGCAGTGCGGATGGAGGAGCGTGACGGGATCACCACCACCAGGAGGTGGTCGATACCGGCGATGGTTCCGCGGCCAAGGTGTTCGACGCCCGCCTCCATGTCAAGCAGTACCACCTGGTCTTTACTGAGCAGCAGCTTGGTGAGCATGCGGCGCAGTACCGTGTTCTCCGGACAGGCACAGCCCTTGTCTCCTGTCTGAATGGCACCAAGGACCATGAGTTTTATGCCCTTGTGGCTCACCATGTAATCCTTGAGCAGGTCATTGACTTCCGGGTTCATGTTATAGAAAGGCGATCCCTCGGTCTTGCCGGCCCGTTCGGCGAGCAGCGTTCTCATGTCGGCAATGGGCTTGATCTCCTCCACATCCTCGACTCCGAGGGTCTCGGCCATATGGGGTGAGGGGTCTGCATCAATCACCAGGACATCCTTACCGGCCCTGCTGAATTCACCGGCCAGCAATGCCATGATAGTGGTCTTACCCACTCCGCCTTTACCACTGATTGCAATTTTCATCTTGGCTGTACAACCTCTCTCAATATCTGTCGGACATACTGCGAATTTTCAAGGTATCCTAAATACATCCTGTTTTGGTTCATATTTCTTGCAAGGCTCTCTCAAATGATTACAATAGCATGGTGTAATCAGTAATACCTATAATGCATATCCAACCAGCAGTAAATGTTGAAAAGGAGTTAATCATGTATCAAAACGTTAATCAGGCAGCTCAGATTACCCTGACCCAGGCACGCAGGGATGCGTCAACCGTCTTTCTCGCCAAAGTCTTCAACTGGATGGCCATAGGCCTTGGAATCACCGGTGTGGTGGCTCTTGCCGCCGCCGAGTCCGGTCTTGCCATGACTATTGTCGCCAGCCCGATCTTTATGATCCTGCTCATTGCCGAGCTGGGACTGGTCTTTTTTCTTTCCGCTCGGGTGGCAAAACTAAGTCCGACAACCGCCTCAGGGGTATTTATCGGCTACGCTCTACTCAACGGCCTGACGCTTTCAGCCATCTTCCTGGCCTATACCAAGTCGTCCATTGCCGGCACCTTTTTCATCACCGCCGGGATGTTCGGCGCCATGTCCGTATACGGCATTGTCACTAAAAGGGACCTTTCCGGCTGGGGTTCGTTCCTCTTCATGGGGCTGATCGGCGTCATTATCGCCTCCATCGTCAACTTTTTTCTCAAAAGCCCGATGATGCACTGGGTGATCTCCATGGCCGGCGTTCTCGTTTTTGTCGGACTCACCGCCTATGACGTTCAGAAGATCAAGAGGATGGGGGAGCAGGGCATTATGGATCAGGGCGAGGCCATGGTCAAAAGGGGTGCTATTATGGGAGCCCTGACCCTCTATCTCGATTTCATCAACCTCTTTCTCATGCTCCTTACTTTTTTCGGCAACAGAGACTGACAATCTACGAATTCAACCGGTTTAAAAGCATGCCTCAACCCGGGGCATGCTTTTCTTTTTTTACTGGAAAAAAGGACATCCCATGACAACCCAGTTGAGCGGTAAACGGATTATTGTCGGAGTGACCGGCTCCATTGCCGCCTTCAAGGTGGCGGGCTGGGTGTCCAGCCTTGTCAAGGAGGAGGTTCGGGTAAAGGTCATCATGACCGAGTCGGCCGCCCGTTTTGTTGCACCGCTGACCTTTGGTGCCATTTCAGGGGAACCGGTCCACACCAACCTCTTCGGTGAGGAGGAGCATGGAATCTCTCACATCGAGCTGGCGCGGGAGGCCGATCTCGTCCTGCTCGCTCCGGCCACCGCCCAGACCATTGGTCGTCTTGCCCATGGTCTGGCCGATGATCTTCTGGCGACCACCATTCTGGCCACAAAGGCAAAGGTGGTGATCTGTCCGGCGATGAACTCCAACATGTACCTTCATCCTGCCACCCAACGTAATCTGGAGACGTTGAAGAGCTACGGTTACCATGTGGTTGATCCCGATGTCGGCACCATGGCCTGCAGGGAGGAGGGGCCGGGCCGGCTGCCTGAGTGGGATGTGGTGCGGGAGTCTGTCCTGGCCAGTCTGACACCACACGATCTTGAAGGGCGCAAGGTTCTCATCTCCGCCGGTCCCACCCGCGAAGCACTTGATCCGGCTCGCTTTTTAAGCAACCGTTCATCGGGCAAGATGGGCTATGCGCTGGCGCGGGCAGCCAGGAGAAGAGGGGCTGAGGTTACCCTTGTGTCCGGTCCCACCAGCCTTGAGACACCCCCCGGTATTCACCGGGTAGCGGTGCAGAGTGGTGACGAGATGTACCAACAGATCATGGCACACTGCGATGGGGCTGATATCGTAATTAAATCGGCGGCGGTGAGTGATTTCAGGCCGAAGAACTACATGGCTGAAAAAGTGAAAAAAGAGACGGCTGCCCTGTCCATTGAGCTTGAACAGACCAAAGATATTTTGAAAGAACTCGGCCGCCTCAAAGAGGAGAATGGCTATTTCCTTGTCGGCTTTGCAGCCGAGTCCTCTGATATCATAGCCCAGGCCAAAAAGAAGCTTGAGGGAAAAAACCTTGATCTCATCGTTGTCAACGATATTAAGGGTCTCAATACCGGTTTTGAGGTCGATACCAACCAGGTCCACCTTGTTGACAGGGATACCTGCCGCGATCTGCCGCTGACCACCAAAGAGCACACCGCCGAGCTGATCTTCGATGATCTCGTCCGACGGCTCAACACGGTTCAGGAGGGTCAATAAGCTGATGAGTGATCTATCACCCCGTGAACGCTCTGTTCTGACGGTGGCTTGCTACGGCCACTTTATGAGCCACTTCAATATGCTGGTCTTTCCGGCAATCCTGCTGCCCCTTGCGGCCAGGACCGGGATGTCCATGGGAGACACTCTGGCGCTGTCGTTCTGGATGTATCTTCTTTTCGGCCTCACCGCCCTGCCATGGGGCATCATCGGCGACCGGTTCGGCCCAAAACCGTTACTGGCCCTGTTTTTTCTTGGCTCCGGATTGTCCGGATTGTGGGTGATGAAAACCTTTGATGATTCCGTCCGGCTGGCCTTTGGACTTGGCGCCATCGGTTTCTTTTCCGGTATTTATCATCCGGTCGGTCTCGGCTGGGTGGCCGGTGAGGTGAAAAAAACCTCCAGGGGGCTGGCACTGAACGGTATGTTCGGCAACCTGGGGCTTGCCATGGCACCGCTTCTCGCTGGAATCCTCAACTACTTTTACGGCCCGGAGATGGTGTATGTGCTCCTCGGCATCATGAACCTGGCCGGTTTGCTTCTCCTCCTGCCTTCCAGGGACAAAGGGCATGAACCGGTTGCTGCCGGGAACCACAGTCCGGCTGCAGTTGGTATCTCACCCTATTTTTACCTGCTCACAGCCATGATGCTCGGCGGTATTGTCTACCGGGGGACATCCGTGTCGCTTCCAGCCTATTTTGAGCTGCAGAACAGAAGCCTTTTTGAGGCTCTGGCCTCCCTGGGAGGAGCTGTCGGTTCGGCCAATGTGGCGGCTACCCTGCTCACCTCTGCCATCTACCTGGTCGGTATGGGCGGCCAATATCTCGGCGGCCGGGTCGGAGAGCGGATGGAACTCTCAAAAGGGTATCTTATCTTTCATGTTGTAACGATTCCTGCAGCAGTTGCCATGGCACTCACCGCCAACAGCCCATTGGTGCTCTTTGCCGCCATTCACTCTTTTTTTCTTCTTGGCATGCAGCCCCTGGAAAATACCCTGCTGGCCAGATTGACACCACCGAAATTTCGCAGCTCGGCATATGGGTTGAAGTTTGTCCTCACATTCGGCGTCGGCGCCTTGAGTGTTAAAGTTGTTGAGGGTGTGGCGGTGAACTGGGGACTCAACTCGGTTTTTTTTGCCATGGCCGCAGTCTCAACTCTGCTGGTGGGAACGATTTATCTGCTCAATCTCAAGCTTGGTGGAGAGGGGAGTATTAATAGTTAACCTGC
>JBDLID010000206.1:0-4164 GCA_039715055.1 Thermodesulfobacteriota bacterium
GGCAGTCAATTCTCCCGCACGGCAGAAACTTGAAAAGAAGATCGACAAACTGACCCGAAAGCTGCGCTCCTTCAACCTGGTTCCGGAAACAGACTCCCGTTCAGCCGACAAAGGTGTTGAACAGAGTCGCACCGCTTCCATCTCAATATACGGAACAGTTTATGAAGGCACCAAAATCCGTATCGGTAATCTCTCCACCACCCTGAAATCCGACATCAGCCGAGCCCGTTTCATCGTCTCCCCGGACGAAGACAAAATAATCCACCAACCGCTGTAGGGTATCTTCAAAAACTAGTATTTTTTAAAGGTGGCCTGTTAGTCGTTTCCCGGTGGTGGCCCGTGCCACTCAGAATCTCTATTGAATTTCCTTGTGTTTTCACTTCCGGGCTCCGACAAGAAAAGCAGCAGGTGCATTTCAAGACGATTAATAATGCAATTTCTCCGGTTGCAATAACGGCAGTCGCATGAGGTACCCCATGTTTGTCAAACTCTGGATGAAAACAACACTTCTCACCATCTCTCCCGGCCAGTCAATTCGAGAAGCCGAGGAATTGATGTCCACAAATAAAATTCGAAGACTGCCGGTGGTCAAAGGTGAAAGGCTGGTCGGCATCATCAGTCGGGACGATCTCTTTCAGGCCATGCCCTCGGTCATTGACCCCGCTGCCGGTAGTGATCAATGGGATTCCGCCAGCCAGGCCGAGGTTGCCACTCTGATGAGCAGAAATCCGATTGTTGCCGCACCAATGGATATCCTCGAAGATATAGCCGCCACCATGAAACGGAATAAACTTGGAGGGCTTCCGGTCTGTGAAGGGGATACGCTGGTCGGTATCATCACTGAATCAGACATCTTTCAGGCCTTCTCCACACTTCTCGGCGCAGAAAGACCAGACGATGTCCGAATCGAGCTGATCATTGACAACGACTCAGAGACTCTTTACGAGGTCATCGACCTGTGCTGCGACCATGACCTGAGGCTGAACAGCCTCACCATTTTCAGGGATTACAGCCCGGATCATCAACTCATTACCCTTCGTGTCAAAGGTGAAGAGGTTGAACCGTTCATCGATGATATCTGGAAATCCGGCAGCCAGGTACTCAGAATTCTGCACAACGGTCAGGAAAAATGAAAAAGAGAACCACTAAATACCACTGCAGAAAAATCAGAAGAAAGATCCAATCAGGTTCTTGAGAAAATACCATACCAGCAGGAGCAACTCGATCAATCTCTGCCACAGTGACGGTGAGTCGGGATCACTCCCAACCAGCTGGCCTTCCAACCGGTCGGCCCGCTTATCAGGAGCCGGATGGCTGGAAAGAAAGGAGTGATCCGCCCCCAGGGTGGCCAATTTACGCAGAGCGGAAATCGCAGCCTCCTTTTCATATTTTTCACGCCTGAGAAAATTGAGTCCGTAGTCATCGGCCTCGCGCTCCTCCTGCTGTGAAAACTGTGCACCCATCACCACTTCGAGAAAACCGCCGAGAGCAGAACGTGAAATTTCACCGGCCAGATTATCCTGGGATCCGATTGCCTTTCTCAGGGCACTGCCGCCATAGGCCAGCATCATTTTCTTCTTGATATGTTTATTCACCACATGGCCCATCTCGTGGCCGATAATAAAACGAAGTTCACCATCGTCCATCATCTCCATGAGGCCGCTGTAGATTCGGATGGTGCCGTCGGCCATGGCAAAGGCGTTGACCTGTTTGGTGAGATAAACCTTGTAGTTGAACCGGTAGCCGTCCTCCTCAAGATGGTCTCCCACCAGGAGACGAAGGCGCCTGCTGTAAGGATGATCCGCTGGAGCAATTCTGTTTTTCCGGTCATTGAGTGATGACGCCTGGCGGGCCAGATGGACCACCTGCTCATCGGAGAGAGTGACGGCTTTGACCGCATCAATGCCTGCACCGGCAATCATCCCCACATCGACTTCTTCACAGGAAACTAAAAACAGCAGGAAAAAAAAGACGAGCACCAGCTTCACCGGACCCGTTCCGGCTGCCAGCTTCCTGTATCCTTTTTCAGAATTCTGCGACACCACGCACCTTTCGTTTCAAATTATTATCACCTCACTGTTAACATGAGAAAAAGGTCACCCCTCTCTCCCTGCTATTTTTGATGGCGAGACTTATCCAAGGTTCAGAACAACAAGAAACGTTCAAGTCACAAACAGCAAATTAGTGCAATTGACTCAATTCTATTGATTACCCGCCATGGAGCAGCATCACAATGTCAAAACACTTCCCGGCAGTGATCAAAAGGAACTGCCTACACTGAGGTACAGCCGATCCTCTCCACCCTGATCAAAACCGTGCCCGTAACCGAGACGAAAACCAAGGGGCAGCCAGTAGCCGATAGAGAAACGTCCGTTGATTTCAACGCCGGCCGCGCTGTGATACTCCTCTGATGTCGTGGTGCTGTCCCAGGCCGCACCGCTTTCAGCAAAGAGGCTGCCGGAGAGCCGGTCGATACCTAAGGGCGGGACAGTCCAGGTCCGCTCGATCAGTTTCAGGGGAAAGCGGTACTCCAACGAGAAAAGGTTCATGCTGCTGCCGCTCAACGACTTCCGGCCATCGCTGTATCCGCGCAGGGCAAACTCCCTGATATTGAAAGGTGATGCGGAAAGTCCGCCATAGAGCAGCGCCGAGATTCCGTCATAGCCCGAGCCAAAAAAACCGCCAAGTTCAAAGGGTGTCGTCTGGCCCTCACTTCGGCCAACGGCCAGACGAGTGGCCCAAACATGATTTTTCCATAGAGAAAAGTACTCCCGCCAGTCAAAGCGGTAAACAGTGCCGTCAAAATCACTGCCCAGCAGACCGCCGTCTTCTACCACAGCAGTTATTCTTCGCCCGTCCTGGCTGCTGATTGAATAGCTGTAGTGCTTAGTGTTGTCCCAGACAAGGGCAGCTCCAAGCAGGTTATCCCGCTCGTCGGGCTCGGACTCAAGCTGCTTTGAGTGCATAACATCTGAACGAAGCTCCCACACCGCTCCGATATCAAGGGCAAAAATCCGCTCCTGTTTGATCCACGGAAAAATCAATTCCACTTTTCCGCTGTCCTCACGACGAATCCGCTCAAGATCACCCTGATCATCACGATAGAGATCATTTGAACGGTTCACCCCAAGCCGCAGAGTCGGATACCAGCGGTCATAGGTGTAGCTTAAATCCCAGATTGCAAGATCGTTTTCAAATTCCCAGCCAATTCCGAGAGAGTAGCGGTGGCGATCAAGCACATCAGAGCCGGAGGTGGAAATTCCTACTCCAGTCCGGTCGTCACCGATTTCAAAAAATGGCAGCCACCAGCTGGGTCGTCCGCTGTAAAAGGGCGAGTAGGGTCTTGTCGCAACAGTTGAAAACCGATTGCCGGACTCAAAACCGGTCATCCTGGTATCACCCTGTTCACTGGTGACCGAGTCTCCAAGTGAAACCGGACGGGGCAGTCGGTGAATTTCGGTTCCCTTTGGCGTCATCGCACTGTAGAGCAAAGTTTTTCCGGCTCCACGTCTCGGCCGGTTGGCCCCGCCAAGGACATCTGTTATCTGCTCTATCCTGCCGCCTGCAAGAACCAAGCGGTGAATGTTGGAGACTCCGCCATAGTCGGCGGAAAAATAAAGCGATTGGCCGTCATTTGAAAAAACGGGCGAGGTCTCACTCTCCCTGGTTCTGGTCAAACGGGTTTTACTGCCGCTTTCCAGTTCAAAACGGTAGAGATCACTGCCCAGACCGCGTCGATAGAGAGAAACAACAATGAATTTGCCATCCGGCGACCAGTCACCGCCAAGCACCGCATCCCACTGCTCGCCCTCAAACAGGGTTTTGATAAAGGTACCGTCACTGGTCAGCAGGTCGATCCGGTGTCTGCCCAACTCATTCTTGATGGCAGCAATCAGCTTTCCGTCCGGACTCCAGCGGCCTCCGATATAACGGGCGCAGCGGGTAAGGCGGCTCAGCTCCTCCGTCTCCGGATCCCAGTGGTAAAGGTCTGAAACGTCAAAGGTGTTGGAGCAGGTTTCGGTCTGGGAGAGGAGGATACCGCTGTTCTCATTGCCGTCGATTGCACCCCCGGGGTTAACATCAATGAGCTTTTCAGCAGTGCCTTCCCGCATCCGCATCAGGCGACGATGTTCAAACCCGTTATATTCAAGATAATAGAGGGTG
>JBDLID010000207.1:0-4157 GCA_039715055.1 Thermodesulfobacteriota bacterium
GTCGGGGTCTTCAGGCACCTCATAGGGGGAAGAGATCCCGGTGTAGTTTTTTATTTCACCGGCTCTGGCCTTTTTATACAGTCCCTTGACGTCCCGCTGCTCACAGGTCTCCAACGGGCAGTTACAGTAGACCTCGATGAGGTTTTCAGGGCCGATAATTTCCCGGACCTGGTTACGGTCACTCTTCAGGGGGGAGATAAAGGCGGTGAGTGAGATCACCCCGGAATCGAGAAAGAGTTTGACCATTTCCGCGACGCGGCGCATGTTCTCACTGCGGTCTTCCAGGCTGAAGCCGAGATCGCCGCAAAGCCCGTGCCGCACATTGTCTCCGTCAAATACATAGGTCCTGCATCCCATGAGGTGGAGGCGTTCCTCCACGGCATGGGCAAGGGTCGATTTTCCGGAACCGGAAAGTCCGGTAAACCAGAGGTTGATGCTCATATGACCGTTCAGGGTCTCACGACGTGGGCGGCTGACCGTCTCCCGGTGTCTGACTACATGGGGTGAGTGCATTGTTGTTTAACAGAGTAGATTTTTTAAGTAGGGTTCCAAGGTGTCTTTTATTTCCGGATGCTCCAGGGCAAAGGCGAGGTTGGCCATCTGGAAGCCGGCCTTGTCGCCACAATCAAAACGGACACCCTTGAAACGATAACCGAAGATCGGTTGCTCGTCCAGAAGCTGGGACATGGCGTCTGTCAGCTGGATTTCATTGCCTGCTCCTATTTTCTGTTTGCCAAGGATGTCAAAAATCCGCGGTGTGAGGATATAACGGCCGATGACAGCCAGATTGGATGGGGCTTCTTCTGCAGGCGGCTTTTCCACCATTCCCCGGACTCGAAAAGTTTCTTCATTCGGTTGATCAGCATCGAGGATGCCGTAGCGGGAGGTTTCTTCTTTTGGAACCTCGATGACCGCCACCGTGGAAGCCCGCAGCCGGTCAAATTCAGTGATCATATTATGGAGAACCGGGGTGTCGCTCTGTATCAGGTCGTCTGCCAGAAGGACGGCAAAAGGTTCATCGCCGACAACATCCCGGGCGCACCAGATGGCATGTCCCAGCCCCAGCGGCTCACTCTGACGGGTGTAGATGATGGTTCCCGATTCCGGAACAATGGATTCGACTTGCTTCAGGAGCTCAACCTTCTGCCGTTGTCTGAGGGTCTCTTCCAGCTGTACGGACCGGTCGAAGTGATCTTCCAGGGCTCCTTTCCCGCCGCCGGTGACAAAGATTAACTGCTCAATACCTGAAGCCAGTGCCTCCTCAACCGCATACTGAATAAGTGGTTTGTCAACCACCGGAAGCATCTCCTTGGGCATGGCCTTGGTCGCAGGGAGAAAACGAGTCCCGAGTCCGGCTACGGGAAAAACCGCCTTTTTAACTTTCATAACTGTTTTTTTTCAGCTTGAAAAATTGCTAATTACCGCTCATCGCAGTGCAGTAACTGGAGAGTGGCTCAATGTGCGCGACTGTTTCAGGGAAGCAGATTACTACAAAAAATCAGTCCAGAAGTAAACAGATTATTTTATTGGTATGTTATACACCCTTCACCTTCTCCCGACACCAATATATTGAAAACCAAGTGATTTCATTTTTTCAGGGGAGTAGACATTCCTTAAATCAATGAAGAGGGGGTGTTTCAGGAGAGATTTGATTTTTTCCATATCAAGGGCCCTGTACTGATTCCATTCGGTCATGAGGACAAGGGCATCACATCCCCTGGCAACTTCATAGGCGTCGGCCGCATAGGTAAATTCCGGGAATATCTTTTTCGCCTCTTCCATTCCCTGCGGGTCATGCACCTGTATCGAGGCTCCTTTTTCCAAGAGTGGCGGGATAATACTCAAGGCAGGAGAGTCCCGCAGATCGTCTGTTTCCGGCTTAAAAGTGAGACCGAGTACACCTATGGTCTTGCCGGCCACATCGCCGCCAAGGGCATCACGTATCTTTTTGACCATTCCCGCCTTTTGCGAGGCGTTGATTTCAACCGCCGCTTCAACAGAGCGGGCGGAAACCCCGTGTTCCTGAGCGGTGCGCAGCAGGGCAATGGTGTCTTTGGGGAAGCATGATCCGCCGAATCCGGGCCCGGGGTGAAGGAATTTAGAGCCGATGCGGCCATCAAGGCCAATCCCCTTTGCCAGGTCGGCCACATCGGCCCCGACCTGTTCGCAGAGGTTGGCCATTTCGTTAATAAAGGAAATCTTGACTGCCAGAAAGGCGTTTGCCGCGTATTTAATCAGTTCGGCTGATTCCAGACCTGTGAAGACAAAGGGTGTTGACAGGAGATAGAGGGGATCGTAAATCTCCTGCATCGTTGCCTGTGCCCTTTCGGACTCCACACCGATAACGATTCTATCCGGTCGTTGAAAGTCTTCAATGGCTGCTCCTTCCCGTAAAAATTCAGGGTTGGAGACCACGTCAAAGTCCGCCTGCGGATTTTCTTCGTGAATCAGCCTGGCAACCTGTTTTGCCGTACCCACGGGTACCGTGCTTTTGTCGATGACAACCGTGTAACCCTGCAGGTGTCGGGCCAGCTCTTTTGCGGCTGCATAGATGTAGGTCAGGTCCGCATAGCCGTCTCCACGCCGGGATGAGGGGGTGCCCACGGCAATAAAAACAGCCGATGCGCTTTCAACGCTCTCCGCCAGCTCGGTGGTGAAAAAGAGCCTTCCTCCCTCACAGTTTTTTTTCACCAGTTCTTCAAGGCCGGGTTCATAAATGGGAATCTTGCCGCCCTGCAGGGCAGATATCTTTGTCTCGTCCTTGTCCATGCAGGTGACGTGATGGCCGAACTCTGCGAGACAGGCACCGGTGACAAGACCGACGTATCCGGTACCGATAATAGTTATCTTCATGGCTGACTACTACTCCTTATGACTTATATCCTTCGGGATTTTGTGATTGCCAGCGCCAGGTGTCCTGGCACATGGTCTCAAGGTCGCGCCTTGCCTCCCAGTGCAGTTCTCTTTTGGCACGCCCGGGATCTGCGTAGCACTGTGCAATGTCACCTGCGCGGCGCGGGGCAATGGTGTAGGAAATCGTCGTGTCGGCGGCCTTTTCAAAGGCCTTGATCATTTCAAGGACACTGTAGCCCTTCCCGGTTCCAAGGTTGTAGATTTCGATACCGGTTTTCTCCCTGATCTTTGCAAGCGCCCGCACGTGACCTTTCGCCAGGTCGACAACGTGGATATAGTCACGGACACCGGTCCCGTCAACGGTGTCATAGTCGTCACCAAAAACTGAAACAGCGGCCAGTTTGCCAATTGCAACCTGGGAAATGTAGGGCATCAGGTTATTCGGTGTGCCGCTGGGGGCCTCACCGATCCGGCCGGATTCGTGGGCGCCTACCGGGTTGAAGTAGCGCAGCAGGCAGACGTTCCACTCCCTGTCCGCATGGTGAATATCGCTGAGGATCTCTTCGATCATGAGTTTGCTTCGGCCATACGGGTTGGTGCAGGAGAGGGGAAAATCCTCGGTAATGGGAACGGTAGCCGGATTGCCATAGACGGTGGCGGATGAGCTGAATACTATATTTTTCACACTGTGGTCTGCCATGACTCTGGTAAGGTTCAGCGTGCCGATGATGTTGTTGTCGTAGTAACGTTGCGGCTCTGCCACGGACTCGCCCACTGCCTTGAGTCCGGCAAAATGAATAACAGCATCAATGGGCGGGCTCAAGGAAAATACCTGCTTAATTTCATCACTGCTGCGCAGGTCGGCCCTGTGAAAGTCTATTTCTTTACCGGTAAGTCGGCAAACACGTCTGAGGGCTTCCCTGCTGCTATTACTCAGGTTGTCGAGGACAATTACCTGAAAACCGGCCTCCAACAATTCAAGACAGGTATGGGAACCGATATAGCCGGATCCTCCCGTGACAAGAATGTTCATACCAATCCTTTTGATCTGTTATGCTGCTCTTTGATTTTCAGTCCTCTTTAAACTCCAGAACGGTATCATAAAAAAGTATCTTTCTCCAGAGAAAGATGCTGTTTTTCCTATTTTTACAAGCTGTTGTCAAGAGATTACAGCTCCCCGGATTCCCGGGCCGGATTATCGTTTCTTTGGTGTGACTGTCAGTTGCGGGTGCATATGGAGCAGAAGATTGTCAGGCTGGAGGCGGATATCGGCGACCTGCAGGGAGAGGTTCAACTTCTTACCG
>JBDLID010000208.1:0-4051 GCA_039715055.1 Thermodesulfobacteriota bacterium
GGGCTTTGACTGTCCGGGATTGACCACCCTTTTCCTCAGTACCCCCATCACCTTCGAAGGACGCCTGCTTCAGGTGCTGGGGCGAATTATGCGGCCGGCAGCCGGCAAGCGTGCCCGGGTCTATGATTATGTGGATGAATCCGTTTCCGTCCTCAATCGTTCCGCCGAAGGGAGAAAAAAGATTCTGGCTGGAATCTGAGCGAATTGTCTTGCCAAGATCTTGAAGTTTTGTTATTCTGTAAAGTTTTCGTCCCTATTTGTAAGGACACCTTTGAAGCATCCGCAACCAGCAGGGTGCTTTTTTTATTTTATACGAGGCAGCAGATGGAACAGGATAAGATTCGTAACGTGGCAATTATTGCCCATGTTGATCACGGCAAGACTACTCTGGTTGATGAGTTGTTCAAGCACTCAGGAATGTTCAGGGATAATCAGGAAGTTGCCGAGCGCATGATGGATTCCATGGATCTTGAAAGAGAGCGTGGAATTACCATTACCGCCAAAAACGGATCCTATGAATATAAAGATTTCTGGATCAATATCATCGACACTCCGGGCCATGCCGATTTCGGCGGTCAGGTGGAACGTGTACTGCGTATGGCCGATGGCGCGCTGCTTCTGGTGGATGCCCAGGAAGGTCCCATGCCCCAGACTTATTTTGTGCTGAAAAAGGCCCTTGAGAATAATCTGCCTGTTATTGTTGTTATAAATAAAATTGACAAACCGGCCGCCCGCTGTGACTGGGTCGTGGATCAGGTTTTTGATCTCTTTGTCAAGCTCAACGCCCCTGATGATGTTCTCGATTTTCCTGTTGTCTATGCCTCTGCCAAGGAAGGCTATGCCTTGAAAGAGCATACCGATCCCGTGGAAGATGGTGGTAATATGCATGTGATCTCTGAGATGATTGCAGAACATATTCCGGCCCCGCTGGGCTCAACGGATGCCTCCCTGCAGATGCAGGTGGGAACCATCGACTATTCTCCCTATCTCGGTCGACTGGGCATTGGTAAAGTTGTCAATGGCACCATATCCATCAATCAGCCCATTGTTGTGGCTCGGCGTGATGGCAGTGTTAAGCCTGTCCGTATTTCAAAGATCTATCGTTTTTCCAGTGACGAGAAAATACCCACTGAGAGCGCCACCACCGGCGAGATCGTCGCCGTTGCAGGCATGGAGGATGTAACCGTTGGGGTTACCTTTACCGATCCCGACGACCCGCAGCCCCTGCCGCTGATCGATATCGATCCGCCCACCATCTCCATGAATTTTATTCCCAATGATTCGCCCTTTGCCGGTAAAGAGGGAAAATTTGTGACCTCACGCCACATTGAGGGACGTCTGCAGAAAGAGATCCTGGCCGATGTCGCCCTGCAGATAGAACCCCTGACCGAAGGGGTCGGTTTCCGGGTATCCGGCCGTGGCGAGCTGCATCTCTCCATCCTCATTGAAAATATGCGGCGGGAAGGCTATGAGCTGCAGGTGACAAGGCCCCAGGTGATCCTCCAGGAAAAAGATGGAAAAACCCTGGAGCCCTACGAGGAACTCACCGTTGATGTGGACGAGTTGTACCAGGGACCGGTCATTGAAAAACTTGGAAAACTGCGCGGCCAGATGGAAGAGATGACCAGCAGCAACGGTATGGTGCGGATGAAATTTAAAATACCCACCCGCGGCCTGCTGGGCTATCGTTCGGACTTTATGACAGATACCAAGGGCATGGGCATGATGAGTTACGTCTTTTCCGAGTATGGCCCCTGGGCCGGTGATATTATCAACCGGGTGAACGGGGTCCTGGTGGTGAAGGAGGCCTGCACGGCTGTTGCCTACGCCCTCTATAACCTCCAGGATCGCGGCAAGCTCTTTGTCCATCCCGGTGCGCCGCTGTACCAGGGGCAGATCGTCGGTGAACATGCAAGGGCCGCCGACCTGGTGGTCAATCCTGGCAAGGGTAAAAAACTGAGCAATGTCCGGGCATCGGGTACCGATGAATCGGTGGTCCTGACCCCGCCCGTTGATATGACCCTGGAAGACTGCATCGCCTATATTAATGACGATGAGCTGGTGGAGGTGACCCCCCAGTCCATCCGTCTGCGCAAGAAAACAGGTGTTCGCGTTCGGGGCTAAAGTTCTATGAAAGATCTGATTTTTTTGATCATTGCCGGGCTTGCAGGCATCGGTGTCTTTGCCTTTATTGCCAAAAAATATGGCAGTGACTGTATTCCCTGACTGCTGCTCTACAGCGCCGTAGGTACGGGGCTTGGTGTGTTCTGGTTGTTGAAAACAATTTTCTGATGCTGAATCGTGACTGTGCTGACTGTTCAGCGTGTCAGTTGCCTGGGCTGAATAATTAAGCTAATTGCATCTTCGATGCAAAGTAGTCGGCGACAATTTTTGCGTGGTCAAAGACAAGTTCAGGCAGGGTTTCTTCTGTAAAAAGCTCCGCTTCGGCCGCATCGTCACCGGCCACAGGCCGGGCGTCGGCCCGGGCGATAAAGATCGTCGATGCCGTATGCTGGCGCGGGTCACGATTCGGGTCGGAATAGGTCCGAAACTGTTGTAAATTGGTGACGCTCAGGCCCGTCTCCTCCTCTGCTTCCCTGAGGGCTGCAGTCTCATACGATTCACCGTAATCCACAAAGCCCCCGGGGAGGGCCCAGCCGTGGGGCGGGTTCCTCCGTTTTATCAGTACAATCTCTTCTCCGACCTCAATGATGATATCAACCGTCGGCACCGGGTTTCGATAGACCTGTATGGGTTCCTGGCAATGGGGGCAGCGCATGGATTATACCCCTTGCAGTCGGTTTTTGAGCTCCTGCCAGTTACTCACATTCTGTAGTGTATGTCTGCCCATATTCCAGGGCTGATTATAGACGATGGGGGTGATATCCGTTTCGGCCAGCTGTAGGCAGGTCTCCACCCGGTCATCCACGAAGAACTGCAGGTTATGCTCCCTGATGTAACGTGTCTTGTCGTCGTGGTCACCGGTGGCCACAAGCTTGATATTTCTGCATGTGTCATCCGGGAAAAAGTGACCCAGCCAATCGGCAACGGGCTGGGTCAGAGGTCTTGCGGTGATGATGGTCACCGTCGACTGTCTGGCCAGTCCTGAGATGACGTCCACCGCACCGTCCATGGGCTGCAGTCCGGTCTGCAGGGAGTCTTTCATGATGGTATGGAAAAGCTGCTCCACATGATCCTTGGGGATACCGAGGCAGTCCTCAACTTCAAAATCTTTGATATCGTCCAGGCTGAAGGAGCAGTGGCCGAAATTCTCGCAGGCAAGGCGGAGAAATGTTTCGCCGGTTGCGGCGATAACACCGTCCAGATCAAATCCTATTTCGTGGCTTTGAATTTTCATTTTTTTTAATAATCAGTTTGGGTAGTTGGCTTCAATCTCCAGGACCCTGGCAATAAGGGCATCATTTTCAGGCGTCGGGATCTGCAGTTCTTTTCCGATTTGAGAGACGGCACCATTAATGGCAGCTATCTCAGTGGGGCGATGATTGCGAACATCCTGGAGCATGGAGGAAATGTTCTGGGCCGTGCGTCTGCAGACCTCGAAGGTCAACTGAATGGGGTCGTCATGGATGGCAATGCCTGCCGCCCGTGCCACCTGTTCCGTCTCCTGTACCAATCTGCTTAGCCTGTCGCGCATTTCACTGGAGTGTAACAGCTGTCCATTTTTGAGGTTGTGGATGGCTGTGAGCCCGTTGATGCCCACATTGACAAAGAGCTTTGCCCAGAGGTTTGCCTGGATGTCATTGCTGAGGGAGCTTGCAAGGCCGCTGTTCTGCAGGATGGGGAGCAGTTGTTCGAGTTTTGTTGTGGCACCGTTATCCTGCGGCCTGAGAAAGCCCAGGTAGGTATGGCCGGACCCCGCATGGCGAATATGCCCAGCCCCCAGACGGGTCGCACCTTCCGAACTGGTTGCAAATACAGGTGTCGCCGGGAGCTGTTCCGCGTTGTTGTAGCGCAGATGGCTTATGCCGTTTTGCAGGAAAATGAGCAGGGTGTGGGGTGTCAGGAGTGGCTGGATGAAATCCAGACTGCG
>JBDLID010000209.1:0-4031 GCA_039715055.1 Thermodesulfobacteriota bacterium
GGACGGTCTATCGGCTCGGGCGTGGCCTGTTATGTGGCAAGCAGGAAAAAGGTCGACGGGGTTATCCTTGTCACCCCCTTTGACTCAATGGAAATGGTGGCCAAAGACCATTACCGCTGGCTGCCGGTGTCGCTGCTCATGCGCCACCGTTTTCCTTCAACGAAATATACACCTCTGATTAAAGCTCCCGCCCTGGTTATTTATGGTGGAGAGGACCGGATCGTTCTGCCGCCGCGAACCGAGGCACTTCTCAAGTCGCTGCCGAAATCGACCCGGGTGCTGCGATTCGCCGAGGCCGGCCACAACGATATTCAGCTCTATGTGCCGTACTGGCCGACCATCAACGGGTTTATCGAACACCACTCATCGGTGAGCACTGGGAAGTAAATCCCGGCTAAAGCGGAGAAGGGTCATGAGTGGATGGTCACCGGCTTTCGTTCATCATCAATGGCGACCATGGTGACCTGTGCCTCGGTGACCTTGAATTCCCTGCCCACCCGCCTGCGTTTGGCCATGACATCGATATGGATGGTGATGGAGCTGGTGCCGATTTTCTGGGTTGTACACCAGAGGCTGACGATGTCGCCCACATGGATCGGCTGATGAAACTGGATGGAGTCCATGGACACCGTCACATAGCGGTGACAGGCCTGGCGCTGGGCCTCGACGGCCGCAGCCTCGTCGATCATGGAGAGGATGATGCCGCCGAAGATGTCGCCATCGGGGTTGGTGTCCTTGGGCATCATCACCATGCGGATGGCCGGCTCACTGGAGGGGGATTTGATTCGTTCACTCATATCGCTTTTGCTATAAAAGGTGGAAAATGGATTGACATCAGACTCATTGTTTAATCATATTAGTTTCTGTTATTTTAGCTGTCTTTTACCAATTGCTGAAGGAGAAAAGTCATGGACGCACTGGAATGCATTAAAACCCGGATGAGTATTCGTAAATTTACTGATCAGGCCGTACCCCGTGAGGACCTCGAAGAGCTGATCGAGATCGCCAGGTGGAGCCCGTCCTATAAGAACAGTCAGCCATGGGAGGCGATGATCGTCTCCGGCGAAAAGAAAAAGGCGCTGTCAAAGATGCTTGTCGAGCTCCTGGAGTCGAAGCAGGAGAGCCGGCCCGACATTGCAGCGCCGGAAGGCTGGCCCGAGCCCGAATCGGCCCGGATCAAGTATCTGATGGAGCGGCGTATGGAGCTAACCGGTATCGATCTTTCCGCGCCCGAGAACATCTTCAAGGCGAAAAAGGCCAACTTTAACTTTTACTTTGCCCCTCACGGTATCTTCCTCTACCAGGAGTCGTCGCTGAGCCAGTGGTCGCTCTTTGACCTCGGTCTCTTTGCCCAGTCGCTGATGCTTGCCGCCAATGCCAAGGGCCTTGCCACCGTGCCCCAGGCCTTTCTCACCGACTACAGTAAAGAGGTGAAGGATTTCCTGGGGATCGCCGACTCAAAACGGCTGGTCCTCGGTCTCTCACTGGGCTACCCGGTCAAAGATGCCCCGGTGAACGCCTACCGCACGGAGCGTAGTGGTGTGGAGGAGATTGTCCGCTGGGTTGAGTAGTCAGGAAAGGGATTCAGTGCTGCGTCCCGCCTGGCTGCTCTGGCTGTTCACCCTTGGTGCAATTCCCCTGTTGTCCTGCAGTGGCCGCCCCCTGCAGGAGTGGTTTCTTGGTCACATTGGCCAGAATGGAGTAGTTTTGCTGCTGGCAGTCAGCCTGCTTGGTTTTGGTTGCCTTGTTGTCCGTTATTTTGTCAGCAACGGTGAGGGAATCAAGCCCCGTTACCTGCTCTGCTCGATTCCGCTGCTGATTGTCATTGCTCTCACCACCCAGTCCATGGTGGAGTTGAGCCATATTATGGTGTTCGGACTGTTCGGCTTTTTGACGCTGCGCCTCTTTTCGCTGCCCCTTGCCATTGTCCTTTGCCTCATGGTCGCCGGCCTTGATGAACTTCTCCAGTACTACCTGCCGAGCAGGGTCGGGGACTGGCAGGATGTTCTCCTCAACCTCCTGTCAACCGGGCTGGGGGGAATGTGGGCTTTTTTTCTGCATCGTGATCAGCAGGGCAGGGCAGGCTGAAGCGGTCATTTAAACGGTGGGCTGAGTAGAGCAGACTGCTCAGGTGGCTGGTCTGCTCACCACCAGTGACCGTTAAGTGATGTCTTTTGTCTCATTTTCCATTGAAGATGTTTGCTGGACATGGAGATGGACATCCTGCTGGGGATACGGGATGGAGATACCAGCCTCATCGAAACGGATCTTCACTGCTCTGGTGATGTCCCAGTAGACTTCCCAGTAGTCGGTTGATCTGACCCAGGGACGGCAGATAAAATTTACCGAGGAGTCGGCAAGGACGTGGAGGTGGATCTTCGGCGCCGGATTTCTCAACACCTTGGGATGATCGCTGACAATCTCTTTGAGAAGGGCCTGGACTTCATCGATGTTGTCATCGTAACCGGCTCCGAACTCCATGTCCACCCGCCGTGTTCTGACGTTTGTGGCATTTATGATCACGTCCTGCCAGATCTTGTTGTTGGGCACCACCATCTTCTTGTTGTCAACGGTCATGATGGTGGTGGAGACCAGACTCACCGTGGTCACCTTGCCTGAAACACCGCCCGCCTCAATGATGTCGTTGACATCAAAGGGGCGGAAAAAGAGAATCATGATTCCACTGGCAAAGTTGGACAGGGAGTCCTGGAGGGCCAGGGCAATGATAAACCCGGCAGCGCCCATCATGGCGAGCAGTGGTGCGACACTCACTTCCAGTGCGGCAAGGGCCATGACCACACCGATGGAGACGATGATCCAGCGCACCGCCCCTTGGAGGAAGTCGGCCATCAGGTGAGAGATGTTGTGGGTGATCTTCAGGGCGCGGCTTATCAGGCGGCTGATGACTGAAGCCAGCAGCCAGGAGGTGGCGAGGATACCGATGAAGCGCAGGAAGTTCAAGGCGAAGCGGAACCCGCCTTCATCGGAGAGAAGCCAGCCCTTGACGGCAATCCATGAGGAAGTGGTATCGGATACATCGATATTGAACCCCTGCACGGAGTGGACATAGAGCTGGTAATCCTTGATTTTTGCCTGGGTATCACTGTCGCTTTCGTCTGCTTTTGATATGAGCTCAGTGACGACGGCCTTGAAGTTGTCGATGATCAGGGTGCGTTCCTCGCGCAGCGTATTGACGCTTTCGAGGAGCTCGACCTTTTCGTCCCGCTTGGCTGTCTCAAGCTGCTCCATGGTGCTTTCGGTCTGTTCCATGAGCGCAGTTTTTTCGACATGTTTTTCAGCATTGCCAAGAGCGGTACTGACCTTTTCCTCGACCATGGCGGTGGCCTGCTGGGCCACATGGGTAGCCTCTTCCGCCTGGCCGGCGGCTTTACGGATTGAGCTTTTATCATCAAGATTTGCCTCGGTGACCGATTCCTGCACCTTGTCCAGGGCTGCTTCGGCCTTTTGAGCCGCCTTGACAGTCTCCTTGATTCCCTCTTTGACCCGGGTATCAATTTTGTCCCGGATCTCTGCTGTTTTCTGGGCGGCATCGGCTGCCTGGTCCACCATCACATTGATGTCGCTGACGATTTCCTGGGCCTCCTGGGCCGCCTCTTCAGTCTCCTTGATTTTGCCAACATCACCGGTCGCCTTGGCGGCATCAACTTTGTCTTCCAGCTGGGCCAGCTTTTCGGTGGCTTTCTCCGTCTGTTCCTGGATCTCCACAGCCTTTTCGATTTCTTTGTTCTGCCGTTTAACCGCTATCTCCGCTTTGGCTATTTCAATGGCCTTGTCCCGCAACAGGGCCTGCCAGCCCGCGGCTTCAATGATGAGCTCCTTTTTAGTGAACGCCTTGAGGATCAGTTCCAACTCCTCTGAGGGAACATAGGGGTTTTTGGTGGTGACCGAAAAATCACGTTTTTCGCTTACGGTGCCAAGAGTGTTATGGGGCAGGAGAAGAAAAACCGAGGTCAGGATGATAAGAAGACAGTATAAGATTCTGCGGAAGGAAGGAGAGGACATGGTTGTTG
>JBDLID010000210.1:0-4014 GCA_039715055.1 Thermodesulfobacteriota bacterium
GACGCACCTCCCCTTCGGGCATCTCTCCCATGGCTACCTCGCCGTCGATTTCCAGGTAGCAGGGCATTGAGCCGGAGGCGCCGAAGGTGTCTGCTGCCTGTACGGCAAAGCCGTCCATGGTAGAGCGGGGATGGGCGGGCAGGTCTTCCGGGGAGAGGATGTTCTCGCTGAGCACCCTGTCCAGGCCATCGACCAGGGGGCAGAGTTCACTCCTGCGTGTGATTGGAGCCAGACTCTCAAGGAGAATGGCCCTGGCCTCCTTCACTGGCGTCAAGGCCGCGCGCCCCAGCATGTCTTTGAGTCCGTCAACTGCCATGGTGGCCTCTGATGGTGAGGTCAATCATTGTATTCTCAGATAGAGAATGGAGAAGATTCTGGATGTCCACACTCATGCCGTTGAGTCTTGCCTCCCGTATGGCGTCAACAAGGGGAGGGCGGTAGGCAAGGCTCTTTCCAAGCCCAGCTGCCATGACACGGCAGCCGTGGGCAAGGATTTCTTCACCCTTTTCTTTGGCAATGAGAGCAAAAATCTTCAGGCGGACAACAACACTCCCTCGGGTCACGGCCGCTGGAGATTTTTCAATGGGAGTGGTGCGCAGGGAAGCATGTTTACCGCCCTTCCTGAAAATGGCTCCGGCAAGGCCTGGCATGGCTGTGCTAATGGCCAGCAGCGCTTTACTGCCGAAGATCGGCTGATCCAGATCGTCGGCGGGCAGGCCGTTGAGGAAAATGGTCTGCACCCGGGTTTTGATGTATTCTTCGCTGAAACCCGGCAGGGCGGCAAGGAGTCCGCCTATGGTCTCCCCCTGCTCGGCTTCCAGGAAAATACCGGACTGGAGCAGGGTGGTAAATTGCGGGACTGCCGTATCGTCCACCTCCAGGGAGACACATACCACTTTCTCCGACTTACATTTGGTGGACATGGCGATCGTACTTGGCAAAAAAGATTTCTGTGAGGGTCAAAAAGCCAGTGAAAATGAGCGGCCCGTAAATGATGCCCATCACCCCGTAGACACTGAGGCCGCCGATGATTGCCAGGAAGACGACCAGGGTATGCATCTTCACCTGATTGCCGACCATCTTCGGCTTGATTGCATACTCCACGGAAAAGGAGAGAATCATATAGAAAAAGAAAAGGAAGACTCCCGCCCCGATACGGTCGCTGAGCATGAGCACGCCGGCGGCGGGAATAAGGACCAGGCCGATGCCGAATATGGGGAGAAAGGCGAGGATGGCCATGATTCCGCCCCAGAGAATCGGGGAGCTGAAACCGAGAATGGAAAAAACAGCGCCGCCCAGCACCCCCTGAATCAGGCCGCAGACCCCGTTTCCAATAAGGATGGCATTGGCGATCTCTTCAAATCTCCTAATGAGCAGCCGGTCTTCATCGTCGGGCAGCGGGGAGACGGCAATGACGAAGTTGATCAACCGCTCCAGGTCAATGAGCAGGAAAAAGATGATCAGGATCATCATGATAAAAGAAATAAGAAACTGGAGGATATTGGCCGCCCAGGCGCTGGCCTGATTGTAGAGGAAGAGGCCTGCCACCTTGGCCAGGTATGAAAATGCACCAGTTACCTGGGCCGGTTTAAATTGAAATCCAAACTCTTCCAGGTAACTCTGGAGTTGCGCCACCTGCGGACTGTTCTGCAGGAAGAGCTGTATCTTCATGCCGATCTGCGTGTCACGGCCCCAGTTATAGAGCCCCAGAGCCTCATTGGACAGGGCCCCGACAAAAAAGAGGATCGGAATGAAGACAATAAGGATGATCAGAAAGCAGGTGAGGATGGAGGCCAGACCGCTCGATATCTTATTGTTCAGCATCTTGAAGAGCGGGCGGAATATGTTGGTGAGCAGAAAAGAGAGAACAAGGATGGGCCAGAAGGGCCAGAGGATATGGCCGAGGAAAAAAATGGAGATGAGAAAAATTCCAAGGAAATACCAGATCTGTATGGAACTCGGCCGCTTGTCAGGGGCATCCGGTATCATGTCGTGGTCGCTCATGTGGTTGTTGTCCCTCGTTGGGCTGCTGTTGTCCGGCAGGAAAACGTTGCATTTTTCACGGAGTTGAGTAATTTTACCTTTCCTGCGATCATCTCCAAATAATTTTACTATATAATGGACGGCGGTTGAATTAAAGAGAAATACTCTCAAAACCGCAAAAGAGGCGTATCATGTGGAAAGATTTAGATATATCACTCCGTAAGTGTGACTCGGACAGCTGCCGGGAAAAACCGGACCAGGATAAGCTCGGCTTCGGTGTCCACTTTACCGATCATATGTTTCTCATGAAGTGGAATCGGGATAAGGGCTGGCACGATGCGGAGATCTGTCCCTATGAGAATTTCAGCATGAATCCGGCTGCCATGGTTCTCCATTACGGCCAGGCGATCTTTGAAGGGCTTAAGGCCTACAAGGGCGAGGATGACCAGGTGTACATGTTCCGTCCCGAAGACAACCTGGAGCGGATGAACAGCTCGGCCCTGCGCATGTGTATGCCGCGTCTGCCCGTGGACAATGTACTCAAGGCCCTCAAGGCCCTGGTCTACCTGGACCGCGACTGGATTCCCACCAACAACGGGGCAACACTGTACATCCGTCCCACCATGATCGCCGTTGAACCGGCGCTCGGCGTACGCCCGTCAAACGAGTATTACTTCTTCATTATCATGTCTCCGGTGGGGGCCTACTACCCCGAAGGGTTCAATCCCACCAAGATCTGGGTGACGGACAAGTATGTGCGTGCCGTCAAGGGCGGAGTCGGCCACGTGAAAACCGCCGGCAACTACGCGGCCTCCATCATGGCGGCCGAAGAGGCGCACAAGGCCGGTTATACCCAGGTTCTCTGGCTCGATGCCTGCGAACGCAAGTACATTGAAGAGGTGGGTACCTCCAACATCTTCTTCAAAATCGGCGACGAGCTCATCACCCCGCCGCTCAACGGCTCCATTCTCGGCGGCATCACCCGTGATTCCGTCATCGAACTGGCTCAGAGCTGGGGAGTGAATGTGGTGGAAAAACGGATCACCATCGATGAGGTGATAGCAGCCAGTGAGGATGGCAGCCTGCAGGAGGCTTTCGGTTCTGGAACTGCTGCGGTGATTGCACCGGTGGGCGAGTTCTGTTACCAGGAGAAAAAATACACGGTGGGCGACGGCAGCACCGGCCAGTTGTCCCAGCGCCTCTTTGATGAGCTACAGGCCATCCAAAGCGGAAAACAGGACGATCCTTTCAACTGGATTGTCCGTGTGGGCTGATCCCTCCCCCGTTTCAGTCATCTCTCTTGAGATAAAATATCAACAACTCAACGACTTGGGGCGAATGCATTTTTTTTGCATTCGCCCCTTGATTTTCATAAATCCAATCCTATAGTTTTGCCCAGTTCAATAACAGCCGGAATTTAACCGGATTATTAATCATAGCCTGCAAGAGAGGGACAGACTCCCGTCCATTGTGGGCATTCTACGTTTTACAGGAGGAAGTAAATGAAAATTCGTCCATTAAATGACCGTCTTCTGGTCAAGAGACTTGCGGAAGAAGAAATGACAGCCGGTGGTATCATCATCCCCGACAGTGCCAAAGAGAAACCCGCCGAAGGTGAAGTTATTGCCGTCGGACCTGGAAAAGTTGCTGACAGCGGTGAGCGTGTCGCCCTGCAGGTAAAAGAGGGAGATACTGTTCTCTTCTCCAAGTATGGCGGAACCGATGTCAAACTTGATGGTGTGGATCATCTCATCATGCGTGAAGATGACATTCTCGGAATTGTAGAATAATTCTAATCTCTTCTTTCCTTATCTTTTATCTTTAAAATTAAACATACAGATGGCTAATTTTTACGACGCCATCACTATATAGGAGAACAATACAATGGCTGGAAAAGATCTGAAATACGGAGTAAAGGGCCGCGAGTCGCTGTTGACCGGCGTCAATGCTCTTGCCGATGCAGTAAAAGTAACCCTCGGTCCCAAGGGCCGTAACGTTCTGATTGAGAAATCCTTCGGCGCTCCCACCATC
>JBDLID010000211.1:0-3978 GCA_039715055.1 Thermodesulfobacteriota bacterium
GTTCCCTGAGCCTACAGCCGAGAGTGCCCTGAGCTTGTCGAAGGGTCGGAGAATGGGCTGGGAATCCACCCTTCGACAAGCTCAGGGAACAAAAAAACAGCGTTTTCAAGGGAATGACAGTGTTGGTTATTTGCTGCCTATTGCTGCAGAGCCCTCTCAAAACTCCCTGGTATAGCTAGGGAAAAATCAATATTGAGTGGTGAAACAACCAGACGCTGTGAAAATAAAAACATTGTTTCCTCCCTGGCCGCTTTGCCATACTTCGGGTCGCCGACGATTGGGTGACCAATGTTGGCAAGCTGCACCCTCAGTTGATGGGTCCTGCCGGTGTGCAGCCGGGCCTGCAGGAGTGTCCTTCCCGGGCCGCGCTTTAGTACCCTGAACTCGCTTCTTGCCTCTTTGCCGCCGCTCTTCCCGTCGATCTGCTCCACAACCCGGTCATGCTCTTTTTTGAGGAAGGTGTTGATAAGAAAGAACTCTTTTACTACGACCCCTTCCACCAGCACCACATACTGTTTCTCCACAATCTGCTCCCGGATCAGTTGAGAGAGTTTTCTGATGGTTTGAGGATTTTTCCCGCCAATGACCAGGCCAGCCGTCATTTTATCAATCCGATGGACAAAGTTGAACCCCTGGTTCCGGGTATAGGCACGGATAAGTTCCGTCATGCCATAGACATGGTCGCTTCCCTCATGCATCACCAGACCTGATGGCTTGTTACAGAGGATGATGTCATCGTCTTCAAAGACTATGATGCTGCGAGCAAGATGCTGGTCTTCCTTTGACAACTCCAGGAGGGGCGGGGCGGAGGATGGGGCGGATTGTTCCCAGACCCTGACGCAATCACCTCGCTGCAGCCGGTAGTCCTGTTTCTTCCTCTTTCCGTTTACCTTGACTTTGCCTTTTCTCAGCATACGGAAAATTCCGGACAGTGGAATCTCCCGGTATGTCTTGCGCAGGAATTTATCCAGTCTTACATCGTGAAAGTCACTGTCGATTATAAATTCCATAGCGGTTGGGATAGCCTTGTTGTCCTTTGAGGAAGTGCTGTAAAGCTTACGGATCGAGGTTTATTCTACATGGCCTGATGAAGGTATGGCAATGGAAATCGTTCCTTTTTATGGTCATCGGGATAACTATCAGGTATGGTGTCCATCAACAGTAGATACGAAATGTTTATGGGATCGCTTATGGAAATCAGATTACCACCGAAACTCAGCTACTGATAAGCTTTATGGATGCCCGATAACTACCTTCGGGCATGACGGGGTGGTGGTTATCACTGGGTATCTTGTAATAACGTCGGGGTGTGGCAAGATTGGTTACGTCCACTTCGTCATTCCCGCAGTCTTTAAGCGGGAATCCAGTTTTTTTCTGGTAATTAATTGGTGTTTCAAAGTCAGGGAGCATCATGTTGGCTGAGCTTTAGTGGTAATCAGGTATTTTATTTACGAAACAATATAAATGAGAAGATTTCTCACCCTTTTCAAATACGATTCACTGTGATAATCTGAAAATTGTTTGACTATATACATCATCACTTCATAAAGGAGACACCATGGCTGACAAAATTTTTCGCGTAAACATGACGGACCTTTCCACATCCCTTGAAGATGTCCCTGCCGACTGGGCAGGCCATGGTGGCCGCGGCCTGACATCCACCATCGTCGCTGCCGAAGTCCCACCCACCTGTCACCCGCTGGGGCCCAACAACAAGCTGGTCTTTGCCCCGGGTCTCCTCTCCGGAACCGCCGCCTCCAACTCCGGACGTATCTCCTGCGGCGCGAAAAGCCCGCTCACCGGCACCATCAAAGAGGCAAACTCCGGCGGCACCACTGCCCAGACCCTGGCGAAAATGGGATGCAAAGCCCTGATCATCGAAGGCCAACCCGAAGGCGATGACTGGCACTGCCTGCATATCACTCCGGACGGGGTCAGCATCGAGAAAGAGGAGGCATTGATCGGCAAAGGCAACTTTGATGTTGTCGAAGCCCTTGAGGCGCGTTATCCGGATGCTTCCGCCATCATCACCATCGGCCAGGCAGGAGAGATGCAGATGGCTGCTGCCAACATCTCCATAAAAGACCCGGACTCCCGCCTTCGCTCCTGTGGCCGCGGTGGTCTCGGCGCGGTAATGGGATCAAAAAAAGTGAAGGCAATCTCCATAGATGCCAAAGGCGGAAAAGTGGAAATCGCCGACATTGACGCATTCAAAACGGCAAACCAGATCTTTACCAAGGCCCTGGTCGGCCACCCGGTTTCCGAGACCCTCGGCACCTATGGAACCTCCATCCTCATCAACGTCATCAACGAGGCCGGCGGGCTGCCGACAAAAAACTTTACCCTCGGACAGTTTGATGGTCATGAGTCGATCTCCGGAGAGACCATGCACGATGTCATTGTCGAGCGCGGCGGCAAACCCAAGCATGGTTGCCATAAGGGCTGCGTTATCAAGTGTTCCCAGGTCTACAATGACACAGGCGGAAAGTATAAAACCTCAGGATTTGAGTATGAGTCCATCTGGGCCATGGGGGCCGGCTGTACGGTGGACAACCTCGATGATATTGCCGAGATGGACTCGATCATGGATGATATCGGAATCGACACCATTGAAACTTCGGTAGCCTTCGGGGTGGCCATGGACGGCGGAGTGCTCGATTTCGGCGATTCCAAGGAAATGATCCGTATTTTGAAGGAAGAAATAGCAGAGGGGACCCCCCTTGGACGAGTGATTGGGAACGGTGCCGGCAACGTGGGCAAAACATATGGCGTTGCCCGAGTCCCGGTTGTAAAAAACCAGGCTATCCCGGCCTATGATCCGCGTGCCATCAAGGGCATCGGCGTCACCTATGCCACCTCCACCATGGGAGCCGACCACACCGTTGGATACACCATTGCTACGGAGATCCTCGGTGTCGGCGGTGAGGCGGATCCCCTGTCCAAAGAGGGCCAGGTTGAGCTGTCCCGTAACCTGCAAATCGCAACGGCGGCGATTGACTCAACCGGGATGTGCGTCTTCATCGCCTTTGCCGCCCTGGGTGACCCCACCTGTCTGCCGGCCCTGATCGATATGATCAATGCCCGCTTTGGCATCAGCCTCACTGGAGATGACGTCACCAACCTTGGCATGAACATTCTCAAAACCGAGCGGGCATTCAACCAGGCAGCCGGCTTTACCAGTGCCGATGACCGTCTCCCCGAGTTCTTTGAACTGGAACCGATCCCGCCGCACAATGTGGTGTGGGATTTTACACCTGAAGAGCTTGATAGTTTCTGGAACTTCTGATGGCGTCGTAAAAAACCTCCATCTACTTCGTTGCTGTAAATTTACCATCATTACGACGTACCTTAGTACGCCGAAATGATGGTAAATTCACGCGCCTCGCATATGAAGTTTTTTACTTAACCATCTGGGATTGTAGCTTTTCACCAAAGGTGAAATACGATTTTTTAATTTTGGCTTTTAGGCTGTAGGGGCTTAGGATGTTAGCAAATGAACAAAACTGATTAATGGCCTGCAGCCTTAAAGCAATGTTATGAGGATTCCCATGGAAGAAACATGCGGGTGACAATAAAGCTCTTTGCCACTTTTCGTGAAGGGCGCTTTATCCGGGAGGAGAGGGCACTTGCGGAGGGGACAACTGCAGGCCATGTTGTTGACTCTCTGGGAATTGTCCGGGATGATGTTGGAGTAACCATGATCAACTCCAGGCACTGCAGCTTTGACACTGTCCTCCGGGAAGGTGATACCTACTCCATTTTTCCGGTAATCGGCGGTGGCTGAGCGCTACAGCCGAAATCCGCTCTCCCGGGCAGAACAGGAGAAACTGCAGTCGGCCGTTGTGTCCATCATCGGCTGCGGGGGCCTGGGAGGACGCACTGCGGAACTCCTCACCCGGCTCGGTGTCGGCAGCATCATCCTCACCGATCCGGACCGGTTTACGGAATCCAATCTCAACCGCCAACTCTTCTGTAGCC
>JBDLID010000212.1:0-3969 GCA_039715055.1 Thermodesulfobacteriota bacterium
CAGCACAAGGCAGGCGGCCACTTCCCTTCCCATCAGTCAACTGAGCCTAGCGGCGGCGCCGGCGACGGGTCGGAGCCTCGCCACCTTCTTCTGCCGGTTTTTCAACAGACGGTTCCTCACCCACAACCGAGATCATGGCCTGCATGGAGTGAATCGGGCAGTAGTAAGGATAATCGCCCGGGGTACGGAAGGTGTAGCTGAACTTGGTCCCCTTGAGCAACAGGTAGGAGAAGAACTTGTTGTCGTGGCGCATGTCGACCCCTGAAATAACCCAGTGGCCGTAGTTCATCTTATTGGTCCAGACAACAGTATCCCCCACATCGATCACAGGATCAGGCGGATAGAAGTTAAAATTCCTTATCTCAATCTCCACGGTCTCAGCCTGGGCTGCGGCAGCAAAGAAAAACAGGATCGGGATCAACAGGGTGATGTAGATTTTCTTCATCATCAATCCTTTCAGTTCTATAGGGTGCCTTGGAAAATCAGCTATTTCGTTCGAGTTCAAGAAACTGTGAAAATAAAAAGCGCAGCATATTAGTCATATGTGAGCATTTTTCTTTTCGCAGAGACGAAGAAATCGGGTGAAAGAGCAATTTTTCAAGGTGGCCTATAATTTGTAGTACTTCTTCAAAGTAGTATAAACATTAGTGCCTAAACGTAAAATCTTCAGATGTGGTTCGCCGTTGGACAAGCTGGCCTGTGAGGTATGGCAACTCCTATCCAGGCAGGCCGGATCGTTCAACGGCGGACTGCAGCTGGAGATTTTACAACTTGTTCACCTGGTACTCCGGCGTATGATACTTCAGCTTCACCGGATCATGCCCCGGCCAGTCGTGATCTGCCGGATCAAAATCTTCCTGGAATTTCCTGGTCGGGCTCTTGTCATTGTGACAACTCAGACAGGTTGTTTTCGGATCAAGGATGAGACCGGCGTGGACGACCTCTTCCTCGGTATAGGTCCGACTGTGCTTGGCCATGACCTTGTTATACTTTTCACCAGCACCATGGCAGGCTTCACAGGCCACACCGACCAGGTACGGAGTTTTCTCAGGGCTTACAAAGCCACCCTTTTTGGTGTAACCGGTGGTATGGCATGGCAAACAGGTCTCGTCCGTGGTGTAGTCCTTATTGGGGTCAAGGCCGGCCTGTTTTTTGATTTCCACCCGCTGACCGGGTTTAAGAATTTCAAAGGACTGAGCCATGGGGGTTTCTTTCCAACTCTTCCAGACCTTGCGGTGACATTTCTTACAGCTCTTTACGCCTTCAAAGCCAAATTCCTGTTCCTCGGCCTGGGCGTTGACTCCAAAAAAGAGCAGAGCGACACAACCTAAAACAATCTTCTTCATAGTTACTCCGAAACCAACATAATTAAATTTTTTTACTGCAGACTTTACAAGTACAGTTCATCATTTACCGAAAAAACAATTCTTTCTACTACTTCTTACCATCTGCCGGGTCAGGAGGATCCGGCTTACCGGACCATGCCGGGTTCACGGCAAGCGAACGTATATAGGCAACAATATTCCAGATCTGCTTATCCTTGAGGATATGGTTCCACTGGGGCATGATGTGGGAAAAGTTGTTTGCCTTACCTCCCTCCTTGACAACCTTGAACAGCTGAACATCAGTTCGCTTGTTCATGTACTTGCCGTCAGTGTGATTTCTCGGCGCCGGGTCAAACTTTTCCACCTTCATCCGTGTTCCATCGCCCTGACCGTCACTGCCATGGCAGGGGGTACAGAATTCATTATACTTTCGTTTACCCCTTTTGACATCACCTGCCGCCAGACTGGTGCCGGCAAAACCGACTATGAGACCGATGACAAAGGTTGTCCGGATGATGGTCCGTAACATCTTCAATCGTTGTTTCATCCTCTCGCTCCGCTTACTACGCTTAAAAGTTTAGTGTTTACTGATTAGATCTTGAGTTTATCAAATAATATAAAAAAATAGAATCAGACACATCAGAATTTAAATAATTTTCATAGCACACTCAAAAAGTCGGCCCGCTATTACCATGAAACACACTGGCATCCGGTCTGCTTCCATCATTGCTTCCAGACTTGTATCAGGACAACTTGACCAAAAACGAAAAAGAGCCGGGACACCCTGAACTTCGGGCATCCCGGCTTGGATATCAATAACGATCAGCTGTTACTTCTGATCTTCTGGTATCCAGTTGAAGTTAGTGTTTTCCGGAGTCAGGTAGGTTCGGGAGCCGGCCTCAATGACCTTTTGCTCCTCTTTGACTACAGCCTCACCCCAGACAGCTTTGCCGGTCTTCGCCTTCAGACCTTTCTTGAAATAGTCATCGGTGAAGACAATCGGATCGGTCTGCCAGAAGCCGTAACGAATCTGGTCATAGTAGGAACCGACCTCACGGACATCGCCGTTGGAGATTCCCTTTTTGACCATCCGCTTGGCGCCACCCTGGAGTTGAGCCGGTTTCCGATCCATCAGAGAACCAAAGTTCCCCTTCTGGAGATCCATGTAACGCATGGCCCGGTAAGTATCCGACTTGTTAAGCAGGGCATCCATTTCCTTCTTGTTGAGGAAGCGGGCACCCTTCTGGGTGGTTATCTGCAGCGGCTTGCCGTCTTCGGCAACAGCCTGCTTGATCTGGAAATCAATGGGCAGGCCAGCTCTTGCAGAGTCAAGCTGCGGTGCCCAGGTATCTTCTGCCTTATAGAAGACAGAACGACCAAGCCCAGCAGCGCTGCCGTTGGCATGACACTCTTCACAGCGACGACCAACCGTCTGGATGGTGTGCGGAGAATAGGCATTCATAACCAGCCCCGGCATACCGTCCTTGGTTGTCACCAGCTCGGAATCCATGAAGATCTGAGCCTTGATCTTCTTGCGCATGTCGCGCAGCTCGATCTTGACCTTTTTCCGTGCATCAGGTTCTGCGGTCATCAGCAGCTTCTTCTTCAGGTCTTTTTCGGCCATCCGCAGTTTACCCACGTCAGGTCCGATATGACTGATGAAGTACTGGTACTGAGGACGGAACATGGAAACCTTTCCGTTGGCATTTTTGCCAAGGATGACATCTTCCCAGTTACGCATGGTCATAGAACCAAACCAGATACCGGTGGTCTTCTCGCCATTGAGAAGATCCATTTCCTCGGCAGCAGGCCAGGCGTCTTTCTTGGCGCCTTTGAACTTGCGATCAGGGGTTACCATCTTGTCACCAACATTGGAGCCCAATGTGGCGTAAAGAAGTTTCAGAGTCTGGGGATCAGGTTCACGCCAGCGCTTCCACTTCTTATAGGATGGATAGTCTTCCCGCATCAGATGCGTTCCGAAATCAAGCGATGCCCAACCGGAGTGACAGGCGGAACATTGCATGTTGGCCATGTGATTGCCGACCTGGTGAGCCACCGGCTGCTTCTCCATATCCTTCAACTGCGGAATAGGATGAGCCTTGCCGGTTACCTTGGAGGTCAGCACCATGCCCTTGTCGGTTTTCTTGACATTGGACAGTTTGGTGCCTTTGGCGGTCACTGCAACCATGTCGCCTTCCTTGGCGTCAAAGTTGGGATTGGCATTGGCAGCCGCCAGAGCCGCATCACCTTTGGCAAGTGCAGCTGTCTTGGCCGGTGCATCCGTGGTGCCGTGACAGGTGTCACAGGTAACCTCGGTTGCCTGGTGGGCCGCGGCATAGGTCTTGCCGTCACCCATCATCTCACTGCCGGTATGACAGTCAATACAGGCCAGTCCTGCCTTGTAATGGATATCGGGCATCAGGGTGTGATGATCGATTCCATAAGGTGCAGGCGGTGCATTCCACTTGTAACGCGGCGAACGGTACATCTTCTCAAAATCATGTTCAAAGAGACCGATGTACTCGGTGCCCACCCGGTTGCCGCTGTGACAACGGACACACTGGGTAGTGGGAATGGCGGTGGTCATCCGATGCTTCATTGGATAACCGCGCTTAGAGATATGTCAGCCTGTTCTCGGGAAAGG
>JBDLID010000213.1:0-3905 GCA_039715055.1 Thermodesulfobacteriota bacterium
GCTCTCCATTTACGGTTTTCCGCTGCTGGCGATTATCGCCCTGGCAGGCGTGGCAGCAGCGCTCTGGTCCAGCTGCTACGGATACACCGTTGAGAAACTGGCCTATAAACCGTTGCGCCATGCTCCACGGCTGTCTCCCCTGATCAGCGCCATCGGCATGTCGATTTTTCTCCAGAACTATGTCCTGCTGGCCCAGACTTCGGATTTTCTGCCCTTTCCCGAGCTTATTCCCGAGTTTGCCTTCATGGAGCCTGTGGCCCATGTGGTGGGATCGTCAGACCTCGCCATTCTTGTGACGACAACAATCACCATGATCGGGCTGACCTTTCTCATCAAGTTCACCAAGATCGGCAAGGCGATGCGGGCCACAGCCCAGGACCGGACCATGGCCATGCTGGTCGGCATCAATGTCGATCGAATTATCTCGGCCACTTTCATCATCGGCTCGGCACTGGCTGCCATCGGCGGCATGCTCATTGCGTCGCATATCGGCCAGATCAACTTTTACATTGGTTTTATCGCCGGCATCAAGGCCTTTACCGCAGCAGTTCTCGGCGGTATCGGCTCAATTCCCGGAGCAGTGCTGGGCAGCCTGGTCCTTGGACTGACCGAGGCCTTTGCCACCGGTTATGTGTCCAGTGACTATGAAGATGTCTTTGCCTTTTCCCTTCTGGTCCTGATCCTCATCTTCAAACCTTCCGGTATCCTCGGCAAGGCGGAAATTCAAAAGGTTTAATCGTTCGTCATGGTTATCTTTCAAGAAATCAAGCGTTCATTTCTCATCGCCTGCTGGTTTGCCTTCCTCACCTTTCCACTCATGGTGATCAAGGCCGACCCCATCGAAAAAACGGTGGTCTGGAGGTGGGACAATATGATTTATATTGCCATCGGCAGTTTCCTGCTCTCCCTTTTAACCAAGCTCTTTTTTATCCGCAGACAGCAGGTCAGGGGCAGGCAAAAAGAAATGTCTACGGAGTTGACAGAGCCCTACATTCAGCGACTGCTTCGCGAGCCGCGTTTTCTCTATCCGGTCTGCGGAGGTGTTTTTCTCTTTGCAGCACTTTTTCCCTACCTCTTTTCAACCTATCAGACCAATATCATGACCACCGCTTTGATGTACGTGGTTCTCGGACTTGGGCTCAATATCGTTGTCGGGGTGGCCGGCCTGCTTGATCTTGGCTATGTGGCATTTTACGCGGTGGGTGCATACAGCTATGCTTTGCTGAACCTGCATTTTGACCTGGGCTTCTGGATTGTGCTGCCCATTGGCGGACTTCTTGCGGCCCTGTTCGGCATTATTCTCGGCTTTCCGGTGCTCCGGTTGCGTGGTGATTACCTGGCCATTGTGACCCTTGGTTTCGGTGAGATCATCAGACTGGTTCTCGAAAACTGGGACAAGTTCTCCAAGGGGCCCAGTGGAATCGCAAATATTGATCGGCCGGGATTTTTTGGAATGGAGCTGTCACTGGATCACGCCATCCTCTATATCTATTATCTGGTGCTCATCATGGTGCTTTTCACCATCTTTGTCGTGAACCGGCTGCAGGATTCACGGCTGGGCCGGGCATGGCTGGCGCTCAGGGAGGACGAGATCGCCTGTCAGGCCATGGGCATCGACAAGACCAGGACTAAACTGATGGCCTTTTCCCTGGGAGCTTTCTGGGCAGGTCTTGTGGGAGTGATTTTTGCGGCCAAGACAACCTTTGTCAATCCGGCCAGTTTCACCTTCCTTGAATCGGCGATTATCCTGTCCATCGTTGTTCTGGGTGGTATGGGATCCATTGCCGGCGTCATCATCGGTGCACTGGTGCTCATCCTGCTGCCCGAATACCTGCGAGCGCTTTCCGAGTATCGAATGCTGGCATTCGGTGGCATACTCGTCCTCATGATGGTTTTCAAGCCCCAGGGAATGATCTCCAATGTTCGACGGGTCTATCATTTTGAAAAACAACCAGCAGATAACAAATGAAAGAGACAATACTGTCGGTCCATGGGCTGACCATGGACTTCGGGGGCATTCGCGCACTCGATGACCTCACCATGGAGGTGCGCAGCGAGGAGGTGTCAGCGCTCATTGGCCCAAACGGTGCCGGTAAGACCACCTTTTTTAACTGCATGACCGGCATCTATGCCCCGACCAGGGGCGATATCCTGCTCACCAACCCGAAGACCCAGAAACAGACCCGGCTCAACGGCATGAAACCCAACCGGGTGACCGAACAGGGCATGGCGAGAACTTTCCAGAACATCAGGCTCTTCAAGAATATGACGGTTCTTGAAAATGTTATGATCGGCAGGCACTGCCGCACCCGTTCCCTGATCCTCGGAGCTGTTCTACGCGATAAAAGGACCAGGCAGGAAGAGCATGATATCCTGGAGAAGAGTTATCAGATCCTGGAGAAGGTTGGATTGGCTGATCAGGCTGACGAGTATTCAAAAAATCTGCCCTACGGAGCTCAGCGGCGCCTTGAGATTGCCCGGGCTCTGGCCACCGAACCTTTCCTGCTGCTGCTCGATGAACCGGCGGCCGGCATGAACCCCCAGGAGACTTCGCAGCTGGTTGAGCTGATTCAGCTGATCTGTGCAGAGGGCCATGCCATTTTGCTCATTGAGCATGACATGAAGCTGGTGATGAGTCTTTCCGATCATATTTTTGTTGTGGATTATGGGAAAAAAATCGCCCAGGGCCCCCCTGAGGAGATCAGGGCTAATCCGGCAGTGATCAAGGCTTATCTCGGGGAATAATCTTATGGCAACCTTGAAAAATTGCCTTTCAGGCCAAACTCTTCGTTACGAGAAAAATTTTATACCCGGATTGAGTAAAGCTTAGCCGAGCACTTTGTCCTCGGAGGTAAGCGACCGCAGGGAGACTCCGATATCACTCATATGCCTGCGGTAAAATTTTTATCGTGCCTCGACTTTGACCTGAAATACTAATTTTTCAAGGTACCCTGTGGTAAAATTTTCATCATTCCTCGATTCTGAACGAGGTAAGCGAGCCTGCGAGACTCCGAAAATCTAATTTTTCAAGATACCCCTATGTTAGAACTTAAAAATATTCAGACCAGCTATGGAAATATCAATGCCCTGAAGGATATCAGCCTCACGGTGGGAGAAGGGGAGATCGTTACTCTCATCGGCGCAAACGGAGCCGGTAAGTCGACGACGTTGATGACGATCTCAGGTATTGTTCCGGCCCGGGCCGGCAAGGTTCTGTTGAGCGGACGGGAGATCCAGTCACTGTCTCCGGATAAAATCGTGGCCATGGGCGTCTGCCAGGTGCCTGAAGGCCGACATATTTTTCCCCAGCTCAGTGTCCAGGAAAATCTCGATATGGGCGCTTTTTTAAGAAACGACAAGGCGGAGATTGGTAGGGATCGTGAGTATGTTTTTTCCCTGTTTCCCATCCTTGCCGAAAGACGGCACCTGGCCGGCGGCAACCTCTCCGGTGGTGAACAGCAGATGCTTGCCATGTCACGGGCACTCATGGCAAAACCTCAGCTGATGCTGCTCGATGAGCCCTCCATGGGCCTTGCGCCGCTGGTTATCAAACAGATTTTCGAGATTATCAAGCAGATCAACGAGGAGCATAATACAACCATTTTTCTTGTTGAACAGAATGCCAACCAGGCCCTTCATATCGCCGATCGTGGGTATGTGATTGAAAACGGCCGGATTACAATGAGCGACACCGGTGAGGCACTGCTGGCTGATGAGGCGGTGCAGGCTGCATATCTGGGAATATAAAAAAAGGTATAGGGTGCAGGGTTTAAGGTATAAGGAAGGGTTTAGGGTTTAGGGTTTAAGGTATAGGGCGAAGGGTGAAAGGGGAAAAGCGAATATTGAATATTGAATTTTGAATGTCGAATTTTGAAGGTGACGGTTAGGCGCCTTTGGCGCGGGTT
>JBDLID010000214.1:0-3890 GCA_039715055.1 Thermodesulfobacteriota bacterium
TACTTCAACAAGCCGGGCGTGGTCGAGACTCTTTCGTTCTGGCAGGACCTTGGCAAGAAGCATGGTATTATGCCTGAGGGAACCATCGAGTGGGGAACGCTGCGCAGCGATTTTCTGGAGCAGAAGACCGCCATCATGTGGCATTCCACCGGCAACCTGACCGCGGTGAAAAAAAACGCCAAGTTTGACTTCGGCGTTGCCATGCTGCCCGCCGGCAAGGAGCGCGGAACCCCAACTGGTGGCGGCAACTTCTACATCTTCAAGCACTGCACGCCCGAACAGCGTACCGCAGCGCTCACCTTCACTAAGTGGATGACACAGCCCGAGCGGACCGCCCAGTGGTCTATCGGCACCGGTTACCTGGGTACCCGTCCCGACGCCTACGAAACCGAAGCCCTGAAGGCCTATGTCAAGGACTTCCCCCCGGCAGCCGTGGCTCGGGATCAACTTAAATACGCGACTGCCGAGCTCTCCGTCCATGAGAACGGTCGGGTCTATAAGATCCTCAACGACTCCATCCAGTCGGCACTCACCGGAGCCAAGTCTCCCGAGGCAGCCTTGAATGGCGCTCAGAAACAGGCCGAGCGTGTATTGAAGCGTTACCGGTAAACCCTATGACCCTGCAGGGGACGCAGTATGACGCCCCCTGCAGGGCTGGGATCTTCTCAACTTGAAATAATTACCATGAAAACTGTAAAGGGTATCGAGACTCTGGGTGCGTGGATTCTTGGTGCGCTCTGGTTTCTGCCGGTGGTGTTTGCCTTCTGGAGTGCCTTTCATCCGGCAGAATATTCGACCAATTTTGAGCTGTTTGCCCCCCTGACATTTGATAACTTTGTCAGGGCCTGGGGTTACGCTCCCTTCCCCCGCTATCTGCTTAACACCTTTTTCCTGGTTACCATGATCCTGGCCGCACAGTTTGTCCTCTGCACGCTGGCTGCCTACAGTTTTGCCAGGTTTAACTTTGTAGGCAAAAATGTTCTCTTCGCCCTGGTCCTCCTCCAGTTGATGATTATGCCCGAGGTTTTACTGGTTGAAAACTACCGGACCATCAGTAGTATGGGCCTGCTGGATACTATCCCTGCTATCGGCTTTCCTTACATGGCCAGTGCCTTTGGTATATTTCTCCTTCGTCAGTCCTTTAAGACCATTCCCAATGAACTGGTTGAGGCGGCACAGGTTGAAGGGGTTTCGGCCATTGGGATCCTGTGGAAGGTCTATGTTCCCCTGGCCCGTTCCACCTATATTGCCTACGGCCTGGTCTCGGTCAGCTATCACTGGAACAACTTTCTCTGGCCCCTGGTCATCACCCAATCCGTCAACAGCCGACCATTGACAGTGGGTCTGGCTATTTTCGGGGCACCGGAATCCGGGGTAGACTGGTCCATCATCACTGCGGCCACGGTTATGACCATGGCCCCGCTGCTGATAGCCTTTATCCTGTTCCAGCGTCAGTTTGTCCAGTCATTCATGCATTCAGGCATCAAATGACCTAAAAAGAGTTAGAAATAGAGAAAAACAATGTCAGCAATAACCCTTACGGATGTCTGTAAAAGTTGGGATGATTTTGAGGCCCTGAAAAACATTAATTTCACCTGCGAGGAGGGCAAGCTTCTCGTACTTCTCGGGCCATCAGGCTGTGGTAAATCAACCACCCTCAGACTTATTGCCGGTCTGGAGTCGCCCACCTCCGGGTCGATAAGGATCGGTGACCGTGACGTAACGAACCTGCCGCCCGTCAAGCGGGACATCTCCATGGTCTTCCAGAATTACGCGCTCTTCCCACACCTCAATGTTGCCGAAAATATCCTCTTTGGCCTCAAGGCCCGCAAGGTAAACAAAGCGGAGCAGGAAAAACGGCTTAAGGATGCAGCGGGAATTCTCGGACTCGACATATTTCTGGGCAGGAAGCCCGCCCAACTATCCGGTGGCCAGCGCCAGCGTGTGGCCCTAGGACGCGCCATTGTCGCCCATGTGCCGGTCTGTCTCATGGACGAGCCCCTCTCAAACCTTGATGCCAAACTCCGACAGGAGATGCGCCAGGAGATCCGTTCCCTGCAACAGCGGTTGGGCATGACCATGGTCTATGTAACCCACGATCAGGTTGAGGCCATGACCATTGCCGACAAGATTATCCTTATGAAAGACGGCGGCATCGAGCAGCATGGTACTCCTGCGGAGCTCTACAACAAGCCGGCAACAGCCTTCACCGGCAACTTCATCGGCAACCCGCCCATGAATATTCTCAAACCGACCAAGGAAATGCTCTCTCTCTGCAACACCATGATCCCTGATTCGGTCAGGGGTGAGAAATTGCTTATCGGCGTACGGCCGGAAAACATTGAGCTTCGTGAAGAGGACGGCTGTGAAGTCACCGTCGTCGCCACAGAGTATCTGGGAGCGGACACCCTGATCACTTGCCGTGTGAAAGAGCAGACCTTTATCCTGTCCAGACAGGGCAGGCTGGTTTTTTCTGACGGTGAAACCATCAAAGTCGGCTGGAGCCTGGAACACACCCATCTTTTTAACTCAGCTGACGGCAAAAGAATCGAATTGCAGGGCGGGGGGAAATAAACATGCCGCGACATTACTGGAATCATATCAATGGCTGGCTGCTGGTCCTGCCGGCCGTGTTCATGATCGGTTTGTTCACCCATTATCCGATCTTTTCGACCATCTACCACAGTCTCTTTTCAACAGGCACGCCAACCCGGCCCTCGATCTTCACGGGCCTGGAAAATTATTCCTACCTTATTGAGGATGATATCTTCCGCAAGGTGCTAATGAACAACATAATCTACTCGATGTGCACCGTTCCCTTGAGTGTTGCCATGGCACTTGGCATGGCTCTTCTGGTCAACCGGAGTATTGTGGGGCGGTCGCTGGTGCGGATGTCTTTTTTCACACCTACCGTCCTGCCCATGATTGCGGTGGCCAATATCTGGCTCTTTTTTTATACGCCGGAATACGGCCTTTTCGACCAGATATCGCAATTTTTTGGCGGCGGTGCCCACAACTGGCTCGGCAATCCAAATACTGTTTTGTATTGCCTCGTAGTGATGGTGATCTGGAAGGAAGCCGGTTTCTTCATGGTTTTTTACTTGGCAGCGTTACAGCAGCTCTCGCCGGAACTCCATGAGGCCGGTAAGGTTGAAGGGTCCAGTAACTGGTATTACTTCAGGCGCGTTACCTTCCCCCTACTCGGACCCACCACCCTGTTTGTTACGGTAAATGCCATTATCAACTCGTTCAAACTGGTGGATCACCTAGTGATCATGACCAAGGGTGGACCGGACAACGCCAGTTCGCTGCTGCTCTACTATATCTATGAAAACGCATTTAGCTTCTGGGATACCTCCTATGCAGCTACACTGACTGTTGTTCTGGTACTGATCCTGGCACTTGTCACCATCATTCAGTTTGCCATAGTGGAGCGAAGGATCCATTACCAATAACGATAAAATATGTTGACGCCATCCGGATATCCTCCATTGTGAGCAGTTGCCATCCGTGATGACGTCGTAAAAAAAACATTACGAGTGAGCGGCCATGAAAAGAGACATAATGCTCGAACGGTTGAAGAAGGGTTTGGTGACTTCTTATGACGTCATCGTCATCGGCGGTGGGGCAAGCGGACTGGGTATTGCTCTTGATGCAGCCAGCCGTGGTTACCGCACTGTACTCTTTGAACAGAACGACTTCTCCAAAGGAACCTCCAGTCGTTCCACAAAGCTGGTTCACGGCGGGGTGCGCTATCTGGCACAGGGCGATATCTCCCTGGTGCTGGAGGCCCTGAAGGAACGGGGCATCATGACCCGTAACGCCCCTCACCTCGTGCGCAAGCAGAGTTTTATTATCCCCAACTACAAGTGGTGGGACGGCCCTTTCTA
>JBDLID010000215.1:0-3864 GCA_039715055.1 Thermodesulfobacteriota bacterium
ACCTGCCGTCGCCTCCTGTTCATCAGACTCTCTACTCCATCGAGGAGAGTGTCATGAAGATGATCCAGTCCCTGTCCACCGCATTCGGACACAAGGTCCCGGTCTATCCCAAGATCTCGGCCTCCACCTCGGCCAAGTCAGTGCTCAACAACCTGGTGCGTAACCCCTACGCTTCAGCGCTGATGATCGACGGTGTGGACGGCGGCACCGGTGCGGCTTACAACGTCTCCATGGACGCCACCGGCCACCCCATCGCCTCCAATGTCCGCGAGTGCTACCTTGATCTTGTGGCCCAGGGCAAACAGAATGAGATCCCGATCTTTGCTGCGGGCGGTGTGGGTAAGAACGGCAATGTCACCCAAAACGGAATGGCTCTCGTCATGCTGGGTGCCTCCGGTGTCCATATCGGCAAATACATCATGCAGTCGGCCGCCGGTTGTCTCGGCAACGAGAAGAACCGCTGCAACGTCTGCAACGTTGGTATCTGCCCCAAGGGCATCACCAGCCAGAACCCGAAACTGTATCGGCGCCTCGATCCCGACCTGGTGGCCGAGCGTGTTGCCGAGACCTTCATGTCCATTCGGACCGAGATGAAAAAGGTCATGGCCCCTCTCGGACGTTCGCAGTCCCTGCCGGTGGGCATGTCTGACGCACTGGGTATCGCCGATAAGGATGCAGCCGACAGATTAAATATCAAATACGTATGCTGATGGCTTTGTAAAAATTCTTCATCTGCTTCGTTGTTGCAAAATTTCTATCACACCAACGTACCTCCTGTACGCTGGTGTGATAGAAATTTTGCACGCCTCGCATATGAAGCTTTTTCCTTAGCCATCAAAAATTTAAAGTTATATTTAGTTTTAAACAACTAAGAGTTTCTTTTATAAGGAGTTTTTCGTGAGTGCAACAGTTGTAAAAGGCCAGGATGAAAATGGCCATAGAATCAGTTCCATGGACTTTGAGACCATGGTTCAGGCAGCTGCCGAAAGCAATAATCACATCCAGATCGAATCCATGGGACAGCACAACCTTGGTATTCGACTGCAGCACGCAGATGGATTGAATATTGAAGTTTCCGGGCCAACCGGTCAGCGTCTGGGCTGCATGGGGATGCCCGGCACTGTTATCACCTGTAATGGTGCTGCGTCCGATGATGTCGGCTATCTCAACATCGGTGCGGAAATAACGGTCCTTGGCGATGCCACCAACGGTGTCTGCAACGCCATGGCCAACGGCAAGGTCTTTATCAAAGGCTCAATCGGTGCCCGCGGCCTGACTATGACCAAATGGAACCCCGATTACGAGAAACCGGAACTCTGGGTGCTCGGTTCCACCGGTGATTCTTTTGCCGAATTCAACTGCGGCGGCATTGCGGTTGTCTGCGGCATCGATGCCAAAAACCCCGACAATGTCCTGGGCTATCGTCCATGCGTCGGTATGGTCGGAGGAACCATCTACTTCCGCGGCCCTAGTGACGACTCCTTTTCCAAGACCAATTCCAGACTGGCCGACCTCACCGATGAGCAGTGGCAGTGGCTGGAGGACAATATGCCCGGCTATCTTGCCAGGATTTCCCGTGAAGATCTGCAGGACACTCTCCTGGTACGGAATGAGTGGCAGGTCCTTAACGCGGTCACTCCTCAGGAACGGGCCCTGATGTTTTCCGGTCCCATGCCCATGGCTGAATTCCGCAACAAACACTGGAACCAGGCCTTCGGCGGCGGCGATCCCTTGCGTGACCTCTCTCCCGGGCTGGACCGCTCTGCCATCGGTGCCGTACCGACGGGTGACTTGCGACGCAAGAAGCCCTACTGGGCCAACCGCGAATCTGCAGCCCCCTGTACCTATTACTGTCCTGTGCATATTCCCACCGTTGACCGTCTGCGTCTGATCCGGGAAGGCCAGATCGACGAAGCCTATGAGATGCTGCTCCGTTATACTCCGCTGCCGGCATCCGTGTGCGGATCCGTCTGCCCAAACCTCTGTATGGAAAGCTGCTCCCGACAGGGTGTTGATGATCCAATTGAAGTACAGGTTCTCGGTCGTGCTGTAGGCAGCGCCAAGGCCCCTGAGGTTGCCCCCTCCCTTGGAAAGAAAGTGGCCATCATCGGCGGCGGCCCCGCCGGTATGAATGCCGCCTGGCAGCTTGCCATGGCCGGGGTTGAAGCTCATATCTTTGAAAAGGACAAACAGATCGGTGGTAAACTGGCCCAGGTCATTCCCTGGGAGCGCCTCTCCCAGGCTGTCTGGGACCAGGAGGTCAAACGCTTCATGGAAACGCCCAATATCCATGTCAACCTTGAGGTGGACATGACCAAAGAGCGTTTTGCCGAATTGAAGAAAGAGTTTGATTATGTCCTGGTGGCCGTCGGTACCCACAAACCCAGGAAGATACCCTTCCCGGGACACGAAAAGGTCATACCTGCCCTGGACTTCCTCAAAAAAGCCAAAAGCGACACCCCTGACAAAGTGGGTAAAGAGGTGGTCATCATCGGTGCCGGTAACGTGGGCTGCGATGTGGCCTGCGAGGCCTATCGTCTCGGTGCCGAAAAGGTTACCCTGGTAGATATTCAGAAACCTCTGGCCTTTGGTAACGAGAAAGAGGCTGCCGAGGCCCTGGGGGCGGAGTTTCTCTGGCCCATTATGACCAAAGAGGTCACCGATGATGGGTTGGTCACCGACAGTGGCGAATTGATTCCAGCTCAGACCGTGATCATCTCAATCGGCGATGTACCCAGTCTCAAGTTTCTCCCCGATTCAGTGGAGACTGTGACCGTGGGCGGTGCCGCCTGGGTGAAAACCGACGAGGCTCACAAGACCAGTGACGAGAAGGTCTTTGCCATTGGTGATGTAGAGAAACCCGGACTTGCCACCAATGCCCTGGGAGCCGGAAAGGTTGCTGCCGAGTTTATCGTTTCCAAATTCAAGGGTGAAGAATGGCGTCCTTTTACCAAAGAGGTCATCACCCAACAGGCGCTTACCATCACTCATTACACTCCCGAGATTGAGCATGAGTTCAGCCAGCAGGATGCAGCAGACCGCTGTCTCTCCTGCGCCTCCTGCCGGGACTGTCACCTCTGCGAAACTATCTGTCCGGAGGGTGCCATCAGCCGGCGTGAGCTGGAATACTCGCACAGCAACGGCTATGAATCCGGTCTTGGCGGTTCTTACGAATACATATCAGATGATAATAAATGTATCGCCTGCGGTTTCTGTGCAGATACCTGTCCCTGTGGTATCTGGACCCTGAAACCTTTCTGATCTTCAGTCCGTGGAAGGAGTCATATGGTGCCGCCGTATGACTCCTTTTCAATTCGTAGTAAAAAGAGTAATTCCTCCGCCTGGACGAAGAGACTCACCTACTGAAATCCCTTTCACATTTTCTCTGTACTGCTGAGTTCCCTAAGGAGCTTCCACTCATCATCAGAGATCTTTTCCAGAAACTCTATACCCATTTTGAATGGTTTACTTTCCTGGTCAAGGATTCGATCAAACCAGACAGGCCGCCCAAGAAAGGTCAGCGCCGCCAGGTCTCTCGAATTTCTCGAAGTAGCTATTTTGAGAGTAAGGAGTACTTCGTCAGAGTCCAGGGCCTCATAAAAAAAGTGCTGATTGTCGACAAAAATCTTAAAGCTGATAATCCCGACGCCGGAACGGGAGAAATCAACAACCCGGCAGTCTAATGAGTTGCTTAGGCGTTGACCATCTCTTCTGCCGCAAAGATACAGAGAGCCGTCAATATCGGTTGGGTAGCGTGCCTGTCTACGTCTTTCTCTGCCCATTTTCATTTATCTTTCAGATATGTTACCGATTCATTATAAAAAACAGCAATCTTACCCTGTTAAAAGTCTTTCAGAGAGAATA
>JBDLID010000216.1:0-3858 GCA_039715055.1 Thermodesulfobacteriota bacterium
AGCTGTCAGCCTGGGAAAAGGCCTGGAAAATTGTTTTCTGCATGTCGGGGGCGATGCCTATTCCGGTGTCGATCACTTCGAAGTAGATGGTAATATTAGTGTCAACCGCCTCTTTTTTGGAGGCGGTGATGGTAACCTCGCCGTCTCTTGTGAATTTGAGGCTGTTGCTCACCAGGTTGATGAAAATCTGCATGAGCTTGTCGCCGTCACCAATAATGGTTTCCGGAATATCAGGGCCGATAGAGTAGTGCAGCTTCACATTATGCTCCCTTGCCTTGTAGGAGAGGAGAGCGATGAGTTCGTTGATTTTTTCATCCAGTGAAAAGCGGGCCGGGGTGAGTTCCATCTTCCCTGCCTCGATTTTGGAGATATCAAGAATATTGTTAATGAGGACAAGCAGACGCTTACCGGAAGATTCAACCATCTTCAGATAATCAAGCTGTTGGTCGTCCAGAGAGGTATTGCGAAGCAGTTCGGTCATGCCGAGGACACCGTTCATGGGAGTCCTGATCTCATGACTCATGTTGGCGAGAAATTCACTTTTCGCACGGTTGGCGCGCTTGGCTTCCTCCGTGGCAAGGATCAGCTGATTTTCAGCTTTTTTCTGCGAAGTGATATCGCGGGCGGTGAGCAGGTGACCAATCAGTTCTCCATTTTGGTTACTGATCTCCGATACGGTCATGTGAGTGGGAAAAGTCTCCAGGGTTTTACGGATATGACCAATTTCGTTCTGGTGAAAGCCGTTTGTTTTGACGAGTTTGAAAAACGGTTTGATCTCATTGAGCAGCTGGGCCTGGTTGTGAAAGGTGGAAATATGACTGCCCTGAAGCTGAACCGGTTCGGTATACCCATGCATCTCGGTCCATGCGTGGTTGGCGTACTCGACAAAGCCCTGCAGGTCGGTCATGCAGATTCCATCAATGGTTTGCTCCATGGCCTGGACGAGTTTGTTCAGTTCCTGTTCATAACTGATCCGTTCACTGATGTCGCGGGCTATGATCAGATAGCCGGAAGGGTGTTTCTGGTTGTCGAGAAGCGAGGTGACCGAAGTCAGAGCTTTGAAGAGGTGGCTGTCTTTACGTTTATGTTCAATCGTTTGAGTCACGGAGCCTAAACGCGAGGCTTTACGAAGCAACCCATCGAACTGTTCCAGCATCCTTTCATCGGTGCAGTGGATAAAGAGTGGCGCCCCGATGAGTTCGTCAATGGTGCAGCCGTGCATTTCACACCAGGCCTGGTTGGCAAATGTCAGCTCACCTGAAAGGTTGGTGATGGCAAGCCCGTCAATGGACTGGATCGCGGCCCGTTGAAACATGCGCAGCTGCTGTTCCTCGTTTTTCTGGTCGGTGATGTCCCTTATGACGGCGTAAATGACTGAATGACCCTGGAAAGGCATGATCGTGCAGAGCAGTTCACCGGAAAATATGGACTGATCCCAGCGGAGAAACTTCAATTCTCCCCTGAGGTTACCTTCATGAAGGGCAAGAGCGAGCATCTCCACCAGCCGATTTCTATTTCCGATAGCTGTTTTAGGTCCGGCGTGAGCGGTGAGCATGGAAGGATTGATCTCGAGGAACCTGTTTTTGTCAGGGCAGGCAAAAAGCTTGAGGGTCTCCTCATTACAGTCGAGGATTGAGTTCTTATCAAAGAGAAGACAGGCGTCATGGGAGGAATGAAAAAGACTTTTAAACTGATTTTCACTGTCCTGCAGTCGCAATTCGGCTATTCTTCGCTCCTCGATCTCCTCCTTCATTGAAGTGTTGAGCTTGCTGAGACTGAGATTTCTGTTTTTGAGCTGTTTTTGAAGTTCACGCTCCCGGATATAGCTGTGTAGCCTGGAGTAAATGAAAATGAAGGGAACAGCAACCAGGAGAGTGACCAGCAGACCTGTGATGAAAAATGGTCTTTTAGGGGCAAGACTGACAAGGTGCCAGCCCTCAAGCGGCAGCTCGATATTGGTCAGGTTGTATTTTTGCTTACCAAAGCGAACCACATCACTGTCTAAAAAAAATTCCAGGTCATGGAGTGGTTGATTGCCGAATTGGCGTGACTCGATCAGTTTTCTTTTACCATCAGGAGACAGGGGAAAGGCGGCATGATACAGCCACTCAGTCCGGTTGGAGGAAAAGACGATTCCCTTGGCAGACAGAACGGCGATGGGGTTGTCATTTTGGGCGACAGAGAGGATTTCATCAATTTTTTCAGCTCCTGCCTTGATGACCAGCACACCAATGACTTTTTTTGCACCATCGATGACAGGGTGGCTGTAATATATTCCGCGCTCTTTGGTGGTAACACCCAATGCACCGTAAAGTGTCGCCTGACCATTCATGGCCTTTTGAAAATAGGGTCGAAACTGATAGTTCTCCCCGGTCAGGCTATGGCCGGGACCGGTCTGGGTGGAGGCCACTACGGTGCCGCTGTCATCCATGATGTAAACAATGGAGGCACCCAGCATGTCACGGGAAAAATGAAGCAACCGGAGGAGGGGTTGGTTGAGTGTGGTTTTTCGACCGGCGACAAAGTTAACGACAGACAGATCACTGGCGAGGATAGTTGCGGCCTCGTCAAACCTGAGCCTGATATAGTCACTTAAAAGTGTCCCAATGGATCGGGTATCGTTGAGTTGACGTTTGGACTGGAGGTTGTGCTGAATGGCAGCCGACCCGGTCAGGCTGATTATCAGAAGGGTGAGGAATATAATCAGGGCAGACAGGATAGGCCGCCGGGTGCGGGAGTCATGCTCTGTGGAGTTTCCCATTGATGTTGGCCTGCATTTCTCCAGGGTCGTCCCGACCCGGGTTGCTGTTACATGATATTCAATTTTGTACCGAAAACTATTGGCCTGTGTCTTTGTGAATAGACCATTGTATGCCTATTGAGCTGGCAAAGTCAATCGCCAGGAGGCATTGATGCCATATTCGGCTGGTTGTTGAAGAAGACTGCTCAGTGTCTGTTCAACGTTGGTCTATTTTGTCGTGCGGGGATGAACAAGATCGTGGAAGGTGGCAAATTCAATACGGTTGCTGGCGCTGAGCACCTTGAGGAGGCTGTCGAGGACAACAAAGCTCTTCCTGTCCATCCGCTGATGGTGGAGCATGATGCCAAGATGCTGGTCGCTTAGCCCTTTTTTGAGTTGCGTTAAAAAGAGGGTCAGGTCTTTGTCTGGATTGTCAGCTTTTCGGGTGTGAAGATCAAGGCCGACACTGAGGTCGTGAAGACCAGGCGGAATGGCGGGAGAGGCTCCGCTGAAACGGGATAGCCCGACATAACCGAGGCTTGCCAGACTGTTGAGGCAGTGAGCGGAACAGCGGTTCCAGGGGGGGGTGAAAACGGGAAGGAAGTTGGGGCCTGCAATCTGTTCAAGCCTGGCTTTTCCTCTGGTGAGGTCAGAGTTCAGCTGTTCATGGGTTCGGCTGGGGCCGAACTCCTGTTTTTTGCCGATGAGCTCGTGGTTTCGGTGGAGGTAACCATGCTGGTGGAAGGAGTAACGATTAAAATCCTGGCAAAGGCTGTCGGTGATTGCAGCAAAGCGGCTGTGGGTCAGCCAGGCGGGAACAAGGGCGAGGCAGATCGGAAGCTTGTAATAGTCAAACAGCTCCATCATTTCCAGATAGTTCCGCCCCGGGACACCGATGTCGTCTGCCCGGAAGAAAACAGTTGTTTTCCCCGCAGAGTTTTCCGGTTTGCACCAGCCTGCAGTAAGAGATGCCAGTGTCTGGCTGAAAGAGTTGTCAACGGCAGTTTCAAAAGAGAGCCCACTCATGGCGAAATCACAGCTTCTTTGTTTCCTGACCCTTACGTGACTCCGAGACCCATTTGTTGATCTGTTGGACGGAGCGTCTGGAGCCATCAAGA
>JBDLID010000217.1:0-3834 GCA_039715055.1 Thermodesulfobacteriota bacterium
ACTTCCAGAAAACGAGCCCGCTCCGGATCAGGTACAAGCTGTGCCTCGACAATATTTCGAATCTCGTCTGAAATATCGATCCGGTTTGAAAGTGTCCCGTCGTGCACATCCCTGATAATCGCCTCACCGTTTTCTCCCAACCGCTTGGCCATGAGCAGAATAGTGGACGGGTTGCAGGCGACCATGAAACTGATCTTCTGCCCGGCGGCAATTCGCAGCAGGGTGTAGTATTTGGAGTCGTAATCCTTGATGGTAAAGACCTCGTAGGGCTGGGAGTAGCTTTTCTTGAGGGCCTTGGGGATATCCCTGTAGCCCTGCCCCGACTCAGCACCGTAGGGGGTGCCGCACCGGGCATGACTCTCGACCTCCGGGCTTACCACGCTGAGGATCCTGCCGCTGAAGATATCGGGGTGGTCACGATGGATTCCGGCAACCCAGGTCCGGGTCAAACGGGACTTAATCTTTTTGGACTCCGGTGTCACCGGAATGAATTTTGATTTTCCCGTGGTCCCACTGGTGGTGGCAAAGAGGATCGGAGTCTGCTCGGTGAGCTGTGCAGGCTTTCCATTCAAGGACGCCTCGATGTAAGGGCTCAGGTCAGAATAGCTGGTGATGGGAACATTCTTTCGAAAATCCTCTAGAGACCGGATGGAGTCGAAATTGTATTTTCGGCCGAATTCGCAATTTCGATTCAGCTTGGTAATGTTACGGATAAGGGCTTCCTGGCTCTTTCGCGGTGATGTGCAGTTGTTGTTAAACCGAAAAAGTGTTTCAGCCCCGACCGTCCTGATGACAAGATTAAGTAATGACATGTAAATTCCCCATGTTCGGGTGATTCTTTATTATTGCTTTTATTCGCCCAACCTGCGATGAATTTCCAGAACTGTCTCTGTTTTCACGCAACGGTCACGCTTTTCTTAACCCAGCGCTCCAGCAACTCACCGTCAACGACAACACCAAGGCCGGAGCCTGTCGGCACGACGGGATTTTTGCCCCCGAAGCCGAACTGGAGCAGTGGTGATACCGGGTCCTCTTTCAGGAGAAAACGCCCGAAACAACCCTCGGCATAGGTCACCTCCCGCACTGCGGTGAGCAGCTTGAGATGCGCTGCAGATAGCAGAGAAGATTCGCCGACCTGGCAACCGATCTGAACAACCATCCCTGCCTCAAGCGCTCGCCGGCTGCGGTTATGGGCGGCCACCAGTCCCCCGCACTTGGAGATGCGGACATTGACCGCCGTACACGCCTGTTTTTCAATGAGATTCACGAGCGATTCATGATCATGCAGACTCTCATCCACCATCACCCCAAGCCCGGATTCTTTGACCAGACGTGCAAGCCCGTCGATGTCATCGGCCGCCACCGGCTGCTCAAAGGAGCGGATGTTCAGTTCCGCGAGCTCCTTCATGTGAACCAGGGCTTCGTCAGCACTCCATGCCATGTTGGCATCAGCACGAATATCGCATCTTGCACCGAGAATCCTGCGCACTCTTTTGGCCGACTCTACCGGATGATCCTTCTCCACCTTGATCTTGACCTGGGGGATGGCAGCAAGCCTCATCAGCAGAAGGGTCTTAAGACCGGCATCACTGGAACCGACCACGGAGTAGCTGACTGAAGATGGAAAAGTCCGGCTGTCGTCAAGCCAGACCGGCTCATCAAAGGCCTGACCGAAACTGTCGAGCAGGGCCAAGTCCACTGCGCACCAGGCTGCGGTCTGGGGCACTGTCCGGTCGAGCCAGTCGGTGGGGGCCTTGCCGTTGCATTCATCCAAAAAAGAAACAACCCGGGCCAGGGAGTCAAATTCCTTTCCGATAAGCTTGGGCAGAATTATCGTGTGCAGCAGTTTAAACGCACTGTCCCGTGTCTCGCCAGTGACGTAAGGGCGCGGCAGGCACTCTCCGTAACCAGCAACACCGCTGTCAGTAATACAGCGAAGAAAAATGGAGGAGGAAGTCGTCCGGGCCGCCGCCGCATGCTTGAACGGTTTCTTAAACGGCAGGTCAACCGCATAGAGGTCAAATGATTTGATCGTCACCATATCTTCGTAAACTCACCCCTGATTATTCAACAGGCTTCATGCCGGCGGTTAAAAACCAGGCCGACAGGTCTTTGAAAAAGGTATCCCGGTCATCACTGAACTCCAGAATATGTTTTGCCTTATCATAGATGATCAGCTGCTTCCGGTTCGATTTCACTTCAGCGAAAAACTGCTTATTCTCCTCGTTGTCGCAAATCGTGTCCATTGCGGCCATCCCCATGAAAACGGGCATGGTGAGGTTTTTCATCTTTGTTTTGATGTAATGGCGGGCCAGCGGCACCTGGAAGTAGAGATGGGTGGTCACCTGCTTCAAAGCCAGCGGGTCGTCGTTAATAAAGCGCAGGTAGGTTTGCGATTCGGTGAACTGGGCCGCATCGATATGAATGGGAATATACTTGTAATTTTTGCTCAACTCTGATTTTACGATCTGGACCTCCTCTCTGAAGTAGACGCCGGTCTTGGTGTAGATGGCCGGTGTACAGATGAGCAGCGACTGGAGCAGTTCCGGGTGCCGAACACCGAAGGCAGTGGCCGGGATGGCTCCGAAACAGTGCCCCAACAGGTGAAACTTATCCACACCGTGCTGTTTCATGGCATAACGGGCCACGGTGAGGATGTCCTTGATCATATCGTCATAACTATCGGCATGGCCGCGCGGCTCGGAACTGAGTCCTGATCCGCGCCGATCTACCTGGTAGACCGGTATTCCGAGGGACGCAATATGGGCTGCGGACTGGACAAACCAGCCGGAGTGACTCTGCAGCCCATGAAGCATAAGTACCGGGTAAGCCATGTGTTCCTCACCGTAGATGCGCACAGGAACCCTGACCCCCTTGTCGTCGCTGATAAAGGCGGTGCGCCCCTTTTGTGCGGCTTCAGCCATAACCGGCACCACGGAGGGCTGATCGACGGGAGTTGTTCGGGCAGCTTCTTCGTCAAATGGCTGGTAGGTTGCGCAGCCTGAAAAGAAAAGCAAAAGCAGGGCCAGACAGGACAATATTCGCCTTATTCTTCGGGACATCATCAGATGATTTCTCCTTTCCTGGTGCATAATCAATTGTCAATAACGGTTGCCGAGGTTCGGCCCAGGATCGTTGATTCAAATTCAACCTTGTCACCCGGCTTGAGAAATGTCAGCTGCTCCAGCCAGCGCTCTGTCGCCTTTTCCTTTGAAAAGCCGCTGGCAACAATCAAGGAGACTTTCTGCCAGATGGTCGGCCGCTGGAACTGGACGCCGTCCGTCGTCCCGGTGACCGCAAGAGCCCATCGGCCTGTCTCCTCATTGAAAATATCGTCATGGATCCGCCCCGGTCGGACGAAGCTGTTACTGGCGATGAGGTGCTGGCGCCTCTCTCCATTGAGAGACAACTCGATTTCAAGCTCCTCCCATAGTTCCCCACTGCTGATAACAAGCAGCAGGCCGACATGGAGGGCACCCTCAAAGCTCTTTGCCTTGGTAAAACCGGGGCCCATGTTCTCCGGGTTAAACGTCCTTGCCTGGATTGCGCGATCAGTGAGATCATTGGCCAGCAGGTAGCCGAAACGGTCGCTCCTGTTGCGTTCCATGAGAAGGCCGACTTCGGCCTCGTAGTCAAGGTACGGTCTGAAGATGATATCGCTGTTTCCGCTGACCGCACTGCTGAATTTACGGAAGCAGAACGAGTCATCGAGCTTAACCTCATCCCGGTGGGCAGGATAGGTCATAGCGTATCCCCAGACGGCAACCTGCGGGTCAGGCAGTGGGTTGGTCAACTCCGACCATGAGATCTCCTCCAGTGTTCCCATCTCGACAG
>JBDLID010000218.1:0-3814 GCA_039715055.1 Thermodesulfobacteriota bacterium
AGGAAACTGTTCAATGAAAATAGACAGGGCGCACTGGGTGCAGGACAGGAAAAACGGTAAAGCCGGTTACTGGGATGACTATCCTCTCTGCGGAGGCTCAGAGTTTCGCTGGGTCAAGGGTAAGCAGGGGACGGTCCGGGCTGTTCGTCCATGAGCTGTAGGAAGGGGAGGCTTTTAACAGCGAATATCGAATATCGAACACGGAATGTCGAATGGCGAAGTGGTGAAAGAACTAATTTTTCAAGGCACCCATTATTTTGAGCGCAGGATGTCGATGGTTTCCTGTTCAAATCTGGCAATGAGCGGGTTGTAGTGGGTGAGGTGCTCCAGGGTTTCTGCAAAGGTGTCGCCTAAAAAGCCGTCACGGCCGGAGACGGTAAAGCCATTTTCAGCGTGATTGATGGCGGTAAACGCCGTGGTTACAGCAACATTTCCGCGCATGGAGCAGCTGCCCTTGGCCCCATCGCAGAACCCTCCGCCAATGGCCGAGATGAAGTTGTTGTATGCGCCGCTGAACAGGTCCAGTTCGTCCTTCAGGTAGAGGATTCCGCCGATGACACCGGCGCCTGCCGCATATTGGGCACCGCAGACCGATGAAACCTCGCCGAACCTGGAGGTGATCAGTGCGGTCAGCAGGATTCCCACCAGCACACCTTTGATTTCCAGCTCTTCGCCAAGTTCCTGGTCCCGGCTGTACGAAACGATGGGGATCATGCAGGTCAATCCCTTGTTGCCAGACCCGGCGCAGCTCATAACCGGGATCGGATCGCCATTCATTCTGGAAAAGATGGCTCCCATCACCAGGGAGTCGACACCGTCGCCGTTGGGAACGTATTTTCGGCCATGGAGGGCAGCGGCCATATTGTAGGCAATTCCCTGGCGGACTGTGGTCTGCAGATTTTCCTCACTGTAACACTGCTCAATCAGTTTCGGCCAGTTCTGTGGTTCGTAAACCTCGTCTTCAAAGGGAGGAGGTTCTGAATCTGGTTGAACCTGTTTGTTGGTCCCGGCACTGTCGACCGCTTTGCCGTTAACAATGACCTGGCTGACCTTGGTATGGCCACCCTCGATGGTTGCCAGAACCGTGTTGTTTTCTCCGGCTACAGAGATCGAAATGAGAAGAGAATCCTGTTCGACCAGTTCAGTGGAAATAATGTCTTTGTCATGAAGATCGCTTGCTTTGGCAATGGCGGCTTCATCGAGACTGGAAAAGATAGAGAGCCGTTTTTCCGGGCAACCCATGACAAACCCGAAAAGCAGGGCCCATTCGCTGCCCTTGTGATCGCCTGCCCTAGGGATCCCGGCACCAAAGGCATTTTTATAGGTGCGCTGGTCGATGCACAGTGAGATTTTTTCCGGGACTTCTGCGAGGTGTTTTCCGGCGAAGCTGGCACAGTAGGCAATGGCTGCCGGTTCCGTACATCCCGCGGTAACTTCAAGTGCTCCCAGGAGTTTTTGGGCGAGTATGTTCATGGTTCGACTCAAGTGTAAAAATTAATGACCTGTGGTTTCAAGATCATAATAGCATAACCCATGTGAGAACAAAACAGATAAGCAGGTCACCGGTGCGATCAGGAGATAAAGGAGATTGGTGGTGTAATTAGTAATTAGTAATTAGTGTACAGATCACTTGTAAGTATTGGTCTTCGGAGTCTATACTTACCTGGTACTAACCTTTGGTGGTGAGAAAAGTGGTTTCGATGGGAATGGACGTCAGGGAGCAGGGAGCCAAGGGAGGGGTTTGAATAAAAAAATAATGTTATTTCAGTATTATATTTAGTTCTTGGGAAGTGGTTGGTTTTCTTTGTTCAAAAAAACTGATGATTATCTAAAAAAAAAATGAAAGGTCACTTGAAAAAAATTGAAAAACCAGTTAATTTGGGAAACTTTACTGCAAGCATTTTCAAGGTGTTCCAAGGTTTTATCTGTGGAACCGTTACTGTTAGATAATTGAATATTAACAAATATCTCACCAGATTATAACATCGCACTCAAAGAGGAGAGGTCCATGACAGCAAAAATCATCAGTGGCACCGAGGTGGCTAAGGAGATTCGTGAAGAACTGAAAGTGGAAGTGGCGGAACTGACGGAAAAGCACAATGTCGTTCCAGGTCTTGTCACCATTCTTGTCGGTGAAGATCCTGCCTCTCAATCCTATGTGGCGGCCAAGAATAAAACCGCCCATGCCCTGGGGATCCACTCTGAACAGGTCACCCTTGATGCTGAGACCAGTGAGGAAGATTTGCTGGCAATGATCGACAAGTACAACAACGATCCGAAGATCAACGGAATTCTTGTTCAGCTGCCTCTGCCCAAGCATGTCAATGAGGCTGCTGTCCTTGAGGCCATTAACGCGGATAAGGATGTCGATGGCTTTCATCCGATCAACGTCGGACGGATGGTGCTCGGCGAGCAGTGTTTTCTGCCCTGTACCCCCCATGGCATCCTCGAGCTTCTCACCCGTTCCGGTGTTGAGACTTCCGGAGCCGAGGTTGTTATCATCGGTCGTTCCAACATTGTCGGCAAACCCATTGCCAACCTGATGCTCCAGAAGCGTGATGCGGGCAACGCCACCATCACCCTCTGCCATACCCGTACCAAAGACATGGCCGAACACTGCAGGCGTGCCGATATCATCATCGCCGCAGTCGGTGTGCCCAAAATGGTCACCGCTGATATGGTTAAAGAGGGAGTCGCAATTATTGACGTTGGTGTCAACCGTATCGGCAAGTCCGAGTCGGGCAAGGCAATACTTGCCGGAGATGTGGACTTTGATGCAGTGAAGGAAAAGGCCGCCTGTATCACACCGGTTCCCGGTGGAGTCGGTCCCATGACCATTACCATGTTGATGAAGAATACCGTTCAGGCGGCAAAGATGTCCGCCGGCCTGATTTAAGTATATTGCCTAACCCCGACAGATGAGACCGGGGTGAAAACTCGTTAGAGTTTCAGTATTTTTTTTGGAGGACAGACTATGAGCAATGACAGAGACGAATGCGGTCGCTGCAATGAAATAACTGCCGTTTCAACCAAGGACCTGTTGAACCAGGATCTTGCCAAGAAGGTGCGCACTGCCTACGATCGAATCGAGGACAGGGGCGTTTCCGCCTGTTTGTTCGGCTCAGGTGGAACCTGCTGCCGCCACTGCAATATGGGGCCGTGCCAGATCATTGATGGCGTCGAGCAGATGATAGGGGTCTGTGGCGCTACCGCGTCAACGGTCGCCGCCCGTCACTTTGCCCGTATGGTTGCTGCCGGTACGGCCTCACATACCGATCACGCCCGTGAGATGGTGAAAGGGTTCCTGGCCACTGCCCAGGGACACACCGAGCATGAGATCAAGGATGTGGCCAAACTGCACAAGATGGCCGAGATCTTTGGTATCGAGACAGAGGATCGTGATAAAAACGAGATTGCCGTAGAGTTGGGCGAGCGTGCGCTGGCAGAATTCGGTCAGCAGGACGGCCGGCTCTCCATGCTCAACCGGGCCCCTGAAAAGCAGCAGAAAATCTGGGCTGAGCAAGGGGTTGAGCCCCGCGGTGTTGACCGTGAAGTGGTTGAGATGATGCACCGCACCCATATGGGTGTTGACCAGGAGTATCATAATATCATGCTCCAGGCCTCCCGTTGTGCTCTTGCAGACGGCTGGGGATCATCCATGCTCTCCACTGAACTGACTGACATCATGTTTGGCACCCCGGTACCCAAGCGGGCCCTGATTGACCTTGGTGTATTAAAAGAGGATATGGTCAACGTCACGGTTCATGGACATGAGCCGCTGCTTGCCGAGTCACTCTGTCTGGCTGCTGAAGAT
>JBDLID010000219.1:0-3812 GCA_039715055.1 Thermodesulfobacteriota bacterium
AACCAGTCTTTCTGCCTGCTTCAAGGAAGCGGGGTTCGCCATGGGCCGTATGAAGACCGGTACCGTACCCAGGATCGATGCAAAATCCATCGATTATTCAGAGCTGGAGGAGCAGCACTCCGACCAGCCGCCCGCCCATTTTTCTTTCAGCAGCAAGGGTGACTATACACTCCCCCAGCACCCCTGCCATATCACTTACACCAACCCCGCAACCCATGAAGCAATAAGGGCAGGGATTGACCAGTCACCCATGTATGCGGGAATTATCGAGGGGGTAGGCGCACGGTACTGCCCGTCAATTGAAGACAAGGTCATGCGTTTTCCGGAAAAAGACCGGCACCAGGTGTTTCTCGAGCCGGAAGGGCTGGACACCAGCGAGGTCTATCCCAACGGTCTACCCACCAGCCTGCCCCTTGCCACCCAGTTGGCCATGCTCCATTCCATCAAGGGGCTGGAGAAGGCCAGAATCGTGCGCCCCGGTTACGCCATCGAGTATGACTACATCGACCCGCTGGAGCTGAAACCGAGCCTGGAGACAAAACGGGTTGACGGTCTCTTTCTGGCCGGACAGATCAACGGCACCTCCGGCTATGAGGAGGCCGCCGCCCAGGGCTTGATGGCGGCAATCAACGGTGTGCACAAGATCAGAAACAAAGATCCTCTTATCCTTGATCGATCGCAGGCCTATATCGGTGTCCTGATAGACGACCTGGTTACCTGCGGGACCAAGGAGCCCTACCGGCTCTTCACTTCCCGGGCAGAGTACCGCCTCCTGCTCCGTGAAGACAATGCCGACACCAGACTCTGCCGCATCGGCCACGATATCGGCCTCCTATCCGAAGAAGCCTTCCAAAGTTTTCAGGAAAAACAGACGAGTCTTGAGCAGGGCGTGGCGCTCCTGGAATCAAGTTACGTGAAACCCGGCGAGGAGACCGACAGAGTTTTGATCGCGGAAGGCTCAAGCGGGCTGAAACAGAAGTGCAGCCTGGCCGACCTTCTCCGCCGTCCGGAATTGTCCCTTGTCCAAATCAGTCTGCTGCCCAGTGAGCCGTTTGAGCAGCAGGAAGCGATCAAACAGCTGCTCCACTCGGAAGTGGCCGACGAGATTCAACTGCAGATCAAGTTCCAGGGCTACATCAAACGCCAGGAAGAACAGGTTGCCCGCTTTAAAAAAATGGAAGAACTCAGCCTGCCGGAAGAGATTGATTACGCATCGCTGTCAGGCCTCTCCAATGAAGTGGTTGAGAAGCTGAGCCGCGTACGCCCGCGTTCACTGGGTCAGGCCTCCCGCATCTCCGGGGTGACTCCGGCTGCCATTTCCGTCCTTCAGGTCCACTTGAAAAAGAATCAGGGTGCCAAATGACATTCCCGACCATCGATCCTGTTATCTTCTCCCTTGGCCCCCTTCAAGTCCGCTGGTACGGGCTTATGTATGTGCTGGGATTTACTGCCAGTTATTTTCTCGTCAAAAAACAGATCCGTGATTTTTCCTTCACGGAACTGGAACCCAGCTTTGAGAACCTCAATCTTGTCCTGATTCTCTCCGTGGTGCTCGGTGGTCGTCTGGGCTATGTTCTCTTTTATAATTTCTCCTACTACCTGCAGCATCCCCTGGAGATCCCCGCCACCTGGAGTGGCGGCATGTCCTTTCACGGCGCGTGCATCGCCACTCTGCTCGGCGGCTGGTGGTATACCAGGAAGAAAAAGCTGGACTTCTGGAAAACTGCGGATCTCTATGCTGTAACCATCCCCATAGGATTGGGCCTTGGCCGTCTGGGAAACTTCATCAACGCAGAGCTCTACGGCAGAGAATCCACCGTCCCCTGGGCCATGGTCTTTCCGGGAGGAGGGCCGAATCCAAGACACCCGTCGCAACTCTATGAAATGTTCCTGGAGGGTGTGCTTCTCTTCATAATCCTCTGGTGCCTGAAGGGCAGACCCTGGCAAAACAGGACAAACTGGCCGCACGGCAGCATGGTCTGCCTCTTTCTTATCGGCTATGGGACCTTTCGTGTGTTTGTGGAATTTTTCCGTCAGCCGGATCAGCAGTTGGGATTTCTCATGGAGACCATGACCATGGGCCAACTGCTCAGCGGCTTGATGGTCCTCACCGGCATTATCCTCTGGTGGCTTCGAATAAGAGGAGCAGAACGCTCCAGACAGGAAGTCGACTCTTAGGCTGATAATTTAGAGTAGCAAGGCACAATTGGGCTGGGAGAGAGAACTTTTCAGCTTCGATCAGGTGGATAGTATCAGTCGAACTTACTCAGGCTGATGGGCGCTGACATACTCAATGATCTGATCAGGGCTGACGATGGGGCCGATGATTGATCTGAGCGCGGTGAGATCCCGTCTCCAGGTATCAAGGACATGGAAAAACTCATCCATCATTCCCTTCTCTCTGGCAAATTCATTGATAGAGAGGTTAACCCGCTTGAGGAGGTTGTCCATATAGAGTGAGAACTGCATATTGTAGGTGGCCTTGTCGTAGTCCTTGGCAAGTATCTCGTCAAACAACCTTTTCAGATCATTGTATTTGGGCACTCGCCCGATGGGGGTCCAGATGGTTTCCACCCTGCCAAGATGCATCAGAGCCATAATGTGCATCCACACCCTGGTGTCTCGCTTTTCTCCAATGAGCCCATCATGTTCGCCTGGAGCCAGAGCCCGGCGGCTGCTTTTGTGAAGCCAGTAGTTGACCTGAAAACCGGAGGGAAGTTTTTCCGGATCGACATCCGGATTATTACCGAAGGCCTGGTAATGTTTGATATACTGGGCCAGAGGTCCCGGGAAAAAGGCCTCGTTGGCAAAGGGGGATCGTTTTTCACTGCCGTCAGCACCGATTTCGGTGGCTGTTGTCGCCGAGCGGATGATAGCGCCGTGGACAATGGTATTCATCCAGTCGTGGGCCATGACAATGGTGGGCATGGTTGTATAGTCGCGGCCGCCGAAGAGCATTCCACTCAGCCTGACCCCTTGCGGATCTTCGGTTTTTGGATCGTAATTCTCCAGGCTGTCGAGGTGGATGGTGAAACGGCTGTTTTTGTGGGAGGCCGGTGTCCCCGACTTGCTGCTCCACTTGCCGGCAAAATTGTGACCACTCTCCGGCAGTTCTTCACCCATGCCTGTCCAATAGGGCGTGCGGTCATAAACCAGGATATTTGAGAAAATAACCTCATGGCCTTCACCCCTGAGGATTTCCATGGTCTCGGGATCATCAACCGTGTTCACACATTCAATGATGCCGAACATGCCCTTTTCCGGATTCACCGCCCGAACCTCACCGCTCTCCGAATCAATGAAGATCTTGGCCAGGTCATCACCGATCAGATGACTGCCGGTCATGGCCGTACCGGTTTTGCCGCAGCCGGAAGGATAAGCGCCGGCGAAGTAGATGATTTCGTCTCCGACCTGCAACCCCGTGATAAACATATGCTCGTCAAGCCGCTTGCCAAAATGATTCCGTAAATTGTTCATATTGGCAAAACGGTGATTGATCTTTTTCGGGGCAATGGAGTTACCGGCGTACTGGGCATTCATGGAGTAGGAGCGGAAGCGCTCCACGTCCATATAGATTCGCCGGTATTGCAGGTTTACCGAGACCATTTGGTGGTTCAATTCGCCACTTGAGTGGTAGTTGATAAAGAGATAGCCTTTCTGGGCCACATCCTTGCAAAATGCGGCCGGATCAATCATCCGATAGAGAATAGACTCGGAGTGGGTCACATAAAAGGAATCCGTCACCTGGAGGGTGGGGTCAGCCACCGGGCTGCCTATGGGGCCGCGGGATATGAAAGAAACGATCATCTGGC
>JBDLID010000220.1:0-3656 GCA_039715055.1 Thermodesulfobacteriota bacterium
CAGTTGATCAGACACGGCAGGAGACAGCCCTCAAGTGCAGCACTCCTGGCATCAGGGAAACTGGCTGTTATTTCAGCCTCCGGACCGCAGGAAATGATGATCCCTTCATGGATCGCAACTGCTCCGTGACGGATGGGGGGTGTCGTAATGGGCAGCACCCATGGAGCACTCACCAGGGTTGTCCCTCTGTGGTCCGCAAAAAATGTCATAGCTGGGCGCAGACAGGTAGATACACTAAAGGTGGCCTAAATCCAACTTACACCAGGCTGTAGTCCATCAGCCTCTGTTTTGCAGCAAAACCGGCATCTTTGACAAGCCTCTTGATCTCATCTTCGGAAAGACGGAAGCTGACCCCGGCTGCCGCGACAACGTTTTCCTCTATCATGGTAGAGCCAAAATCATTGGCCCCGAAAAAGAGTGACAGCTGGGCTATCTTTGGCCCCTGAGTGACCCAGGAGGCCTGAATGTTGGCAAAATTATCTAAATAGATGCGGGAGAGAGCAAGCATCCTCAAATACTCCATACCGCTGGTCTTCCTGATGGGCTTTAGATCATTGAGGGCTGTATTGTCCGGTTGAAAAGGCCAGGGAATAAAGGCTGTGAATCCGTGTGTGCGATCCTGCAGTTCGCGCAGCCGCCTGAGGTGCTCGAGGCGCTCGTCGACTGTTTCGATATGTCCAAACATCATGGTCGCGGTGGTCTTTACACCAAGACTGTGAGCATCCCCCATGACCTCAATCCACTGGTCAGCGCTGCATTTCCTCGGAGCCACAAGTTCCCTGACACGATCTGAGAGGATTTCGGCACCAGCACCGGGGATGGAGTCCAGACCGGCCTTGACCAGCCTTTTGAGGACGTCAATAACAGGAAGAGAAGAAAGCTGGGCAAAATGGAAAATTTCTGGCGCTGAAAAACCGTGCACATGGATGCCGGTCTTCTTCATGAAACGCAGCATATCTTCATAATACTCAAGCGGTTTATCGGGGTGAAGTCCTCCCTGGAGCAGAATCTGAGTACCGCCAAGATCCTGGGTTTCACGAATTTTATCGCCGAGTTCTTTAAAAGACAGCAGGTACCCGCCAGGGTCGTCAGGAGCCTTGAAAAAGGCGCAGAACCTGCAGGCGGAAACACAGATATCGGTATAGTTGATGTTGCGGTCCACCACATAGGTGACATCCTTTTCAGGATGGAGACGATTTCGAACCGAGTCGGCAAGGAAGGCGAGTTGATAGAGGTCTCCTTCACTTTCCAGGAGAAGATAGTCGTCGTCCTCTATCCGATCGCCGGCAAGAATTCTGGCGCAAATATCGTTGAGTTCTGTTAAGGCCATCACTTCCCTCTCAATCGTGGGTTTCAATCACGCTGTACAGGGTGTCGCGCTCAATGGGGATGCGCCCGGCCTCTTTGATAAGACGGACCAGGGTATTGGAGCCAATGGCCTGGTCGGTATCTGCGCCGGCCATATGGGTGATGACCTCTTCCTTGACCGTGCCGTCCATGTCATCGGCACCAAATGACAGCGCAACCTGGGCCATCTTGGGGCCAATCATGACCCAATAGGCCTTGATGTGCGGAAAGTTGTCGAGCATGAGGCGGGCAACGGCCACATTTTTCAGATCATCAATTCCAGTGGTCCTGGAGATGGTCGACATTTCAGTGTTTTTAGGATGAAAGGCCAGGGGAATGAAGGCGAGAAACCCATTGGTTTCATCCTGGGCCATTCGCAGGGCGTCAAGATGTTCCAGCCGTTCCTCCTTGGTTTCAATATGGCCGTAAAGCATGGTGGCATTGGTGTGCAATCCATGCGAGTGAGCGGTTTTGGCAACCTCCAGCCACTCTTTACCCGGCAGTTTCTTCTCACAGGTCAGCTCACGAATCCGCGGGGCAAACACCTCGGCACCACCACCCGGGATGGAGCCGAGACCGGCCTCTTTGAGGATCTCCAGCGTATCTCCAACGGATTTTTTTGCAAGATCAGCCAGGTGGGCGATCTCAACGCATGTAAAGGCCTGAATATGGACCTCGGGACGAACTTCCTTGATTCCACGCAGCAGGTCAAGATAATAGTCAAAGGGCAGATCTGGATGAATGCCGCCGACCATGTGAATCTCGGTGATTGGCTCATCAAGCCGCTCCCTGACCTTCTCTTTGACCTCATCAATACTCATCTCGTAGGCAAGCTCAGACTCCTTGTCCTTGCCAAAAGCGCAGAACTTGCAGAGATTGGTACAGATGTTTGAATAGTTGATGTGCTGGTTATAGATGAAGTAGGCTTTATCTCCGTTGAGACGGCGACGCACCAGGTCGGCCATGTAGCCGATGGCGAGAATATTGTCGGAGTTGTAAAGCCTGAGGCCGTCATCAACACTCAAACGGGTTGAGTTCTTAACTTTCTCTAAGATATCGCCGAAACCGGCCTGTTCAATAAAAGTTTCCATGGTCATAAAAAAACCGGGCTCAAGGCCCGGTGAAGATAAATTTATAAAATATGTATGATGACAACCGCTATTCTCACCCTGAATTTGGGTTAGACGGCTGTTTTCCGGACATCAGATACTCACTACCAGATTAATCAAGAAAATGCTTTAATTTATCACGCCGACTGGAATGCCTCAGTCGATTCAGCGCCTTTTTCTCAATCTGCCTGATCCTCTCCCGAGAGACATTAAACCGTTTGCCGATCTCTTCCAGGGTATATTCGGCCTTCTCACCAATGCCAAAGCGAAGGCGGATGATTTTTTCCTCCCGCTCACTGAGGGTGGAAAGAATTTCTTCAACTCGGCTGGCAAGCTCTCTCGTCTGAACGGCATCGTAGGGTGACTGGGACTCCTGGTTTTCCAGAAAATCGCCCAGGGTGGAATCATCATCACCAACAGGGGTCTCCAAAGAAATAGGCTCTCTGGAGGCCTCAAGAATGGCAAGGATCTTATCCATGGGCAGATCAGTTGCCTTGGAGATCTCGAGAGGTGTCGGCTCACGGCCCAACTCCTTGAACAATGCATAAAAGGCTTTGAAGAACTGGCTTCGCAACTCAAGAAAGTGTACAGGTAATCGGATGGTGCGGGTTTTGTCGAGAATTGCCCTGGTAATGGCCTGACGAATCCACCAGGAGGCGTAGGTGGAAAACTTATTGCCCTTGGTATAGTCAAAGCGAAAAACGGCTCGCATGAGACCAAGGTTTCCTTCCTGGATCAGGTCGGCAAGAGTCAGCCCCTGGTGCATATATCTCTTGGCAATGGAAACCACAAGGCGAAGGTTGGCCCTGATCATGGTGTCCTTGGCCTCTTCAATGGATCGTGTATATGCCTCGAGTTTGGCCTGGAGCTCGATCAGTTCCCGTTTTTCCGAGTGCTTCTTGGTGACCGCGGTCACACTGTAGCGCATGAAATTGAGCTGCTGTTTTTTGGGTTTAAGTGTGGGGTCCCGCTTTTCCCAGAGATCAATTCTTGAACGAAGAAGAGCCAGGTCACTGGCCCCTGACTTCTCATGGCGAATGGCATAGATGATTGCATCAAAGCCCTGCCTGATGGTTTTGGAATATTTGGCCTCTTCCTCTGGACTGAGCAAGTCAAAACGACCCATCTCACGCAGGTAAGTGGTGGTGGTTTCCTCGGCCTCGTGGGTCTCTTCCTCCCTGGATGCGGCAGCAGGCTCAT
>JBDLID010000221.1:0-3627 GCA_039715055.1 Thermodesulfobacteriota bacterium
CTCCTCGGTTCCGTTGTTCTTGTACTGTGGCAGAAGAGCGGAGTTCAGGCAAGGATCGACAACAGTCGGTTGCTGCTGGAGCAGCTGGTTGATCACGATTTCGCTGAGGCCGGCCGCGGAGAGTTTCAATGGCTGATTGCAAGTTATCAGCTCACCTGCCTGCAGGTGGTTGAGTCATCGGGTACTCAACACTCGTTTCCGGTCGGCTGTGACAAAGAAGATCGGCTGAACCGGATGCTGGCTGAAACGGTACAGACATCCCTGCGGCAGACCGCTTTTTCAGGGAGGAGCTGGGCTGGTGTCGGTCCGTCGCCTGATTTTTTTCACCTCACAACACCGGCAAGAGTCAGTGGTGGAGCCGTTGGGCTGACTATGTCACTCATGCCCGTTTATGAGGATGTTGCCAAAGGAAGGCGGGTGGCGCTTGCCTATCTTCTCATCAATGTGGTGATTCTCACCACCATCGGTTTTTTCCGCATGGTCAGCCTTGTCATCAGGCCCATTGATCAGCTGGTGCAGCGGGCCGACAGCCTTGATGACGATATGGGCTATCTTTTTCGCTCCGGCGGCAACCACGGTGAGTTCGGTCGTCTGTCATTGAGTCTCAACCAGATGCTGAGCAGAATTGACGGGGACAGGCGGGAATTGGAAAAGACGGTAGAGTCTCTCCGGGCTGCCAATGAGGAGCTGCAGAAAAATCGCCGGGAGATGGTCCGTGCTGAAAAACTCGCTTCAGTGGGGCGGCTGTCCGCGGGGTTGGCCCATGAGATCGGCAATCCGCTGGGCATCGTTCAGGGGTACCTGGAGCTGCTCGCTAAACCTGATTTGGACGAAAAGGAGAGACGGGAGTACAGTAAAAGGGCGGTATCTGAGCTGAGCCGGGTAAATGGCCTGATCCGCCAGCTTCTTGATTTTTCCAGAAAGAGCACCGATACCGAGTTGAAAGAGGTTGCTGTCCACCCACTGCTGACTGAGGTGGTCGATGTGGTCCGTCTCAAAGAAAAAACGTCCCGCATCAATTTTCAGGTTGACCTTGGGGCAGAGTACGATGCGGTGATGGCTGATGAGGATGGCCTGCGGCAGGTTTTTTTAAACTGTCTCCTCAACAGTGTGGATGCTCTAGAGGAGAAGGGTGAGGGTACTCCCCGCATTGATGTGCGAAGCCGAAATGAGAGCGGTGTGGACAGTGGTGCTGTTCTGGTCCTTGAGGTCAAAGATAACGGGCCGGGGGTTTCCGCTGGTCATCGTGACAACGTGTTCGACCCATTTTTCACGACCAAGGAACCTGGGAAAGGAACAGGCCTTGGGCTTGCTGTTTCCTACTCCATTATCGAAAAAATAGGTGGCCGCATCGAAATGGAGTCTCCACCGGGCAGAGGTGCCTCAGTTGTGATCACTGTTCCGGTGGTGGAAGGACAGAGCGACCGGGGCAGTGAGCTGATTATGTGAGTTTAAAAAACGGAAGTGCCTGTTTGTGGCTAAAATATGAGCCCCAAGGTGGTGTTTTTCTACATAACGGCCAATATATTGACTTTTGTGTGCTGCTGGCGTAAGGTGTTTTTATGATTCCCGTACTCCTCACACCGCCCGAGGCCCAATTGGAACTGGCTGGACGTTTGAAAGCCCTCCGTCTGGCCGCGGGTTACAAGCGTGTTACCCTGGCCGACCGTTCAGGGGTCAGCCTCGGTTCGCTGAAGCGTTTTGAAGACAGTGGTGAAATATCGCTTAAAAATCTGCTGCGGTTGGCCCATGCCCTTGGCCGTCTCCAGGAGTTTGCTGCTCTTTTCCTGCCGCCTGAGGCCGGCAGTCTTGCCCAGTTGAAAAAATCCGTGGTAAAACAGCCTCTCCAGAGAGGGCGTATATAGGATGGGCTCGGGTTACAAAGAGCTTGATGTCCGCTTTCGGCAAAATCCGCGGAGTTCCTTTTCGGTGGGAACCCTGGCTGAAAAAGATGGGGATCTGTTTTTCGAGTATGACTCGGAGTGGATTGACGGCGGTCTGCAATTATCGCCATTTACTCTTCCGCTGCAGCATGGCCTGATTGCCCACCGGGACCGGCGCTTCGGTCCAATATTCGGTCTCTTTGATGATTCCCTGCCCGATGGCTGGGGATTGCTGCTCATGGATCGTTTTTTCCGGGGCCGGAGAATCGATCCGGCTTCCCTCTCCATACTTGATCGACTGGCATACCTGGGCTCCATGACCATGGGGGCGTTGACCTATTACCCTCCTGCAGGCCAAGGGAATTGTAGTGGGAGCTTTGATCTGGATAGGATTGCCCGGGAAGCCGTAGAGGTTTTCAGTGGAAAGGAAGAAGAGATTCTGCCCCAGCTTATGCGGGCGGGGGGCAGTCCCGGCGGAGCCCGCCCTAAAGTTGTTGTCGGCTACAACTCGGACACTGGAGATATTATTTCCGGTGAAGGAGACCTTGCTGGCGGATATGAACATTGGATTGTCAAATTTTCCTCATACGAGGATATGGAAGATGCAGGCCCGGTTGAGTATGGCTATGGTTTGATGGCTGAATCTGCCGGGATAAAAATGGAAAAAATGAGATTGTTCACTACCTCCGACGGCCGGCAGTTTTTCGGAGTAAAGCGTTTTGACAGAGCAGAGGGCAACAATCGAATCCACAACCACACCCTCGGTGGTCTTATTCATGCCGATTTTCGGATACCCGGCTGCGATTATGGTGACCTGTTAAAAGTGACAACGCTCCTGACAAAAAATTATCTGGATTTAAAGCAGGCGTTTCGTTTGATGTGTTTCAATGTTCTGGCATATAATAGAGATGATCATGTTAAAAATTTTTCATTCATGCTTGACCGGAAAAGCGGTCAATGGTCCCTGGCTCCAGCCTACGATTTAACCTTTGCAGAAGGTCCGGCAGGGGAACACACAACAACCATATTGGGAGAAGGAAAAAATCCGGATCGCAGCCATTGCCTCCAACTTGCGGAACAGGCCGGGATAAGAAAAGAAACAGCAGAACAGATCTTTTCTGAAGTCCGGAAGAGTGTTGCCCGCTGGCCGGATTTTGCGGAACAGGCCGGGGTGCGGCAGGCGGCGGCCCGTGAGATTGTGTCATTTTTGAAGTGCTGATGGTGTGTCAGACCTCCCGGTGTCCCAGCGAAGCGCTGCAAACGGCAGTGCGAACCCTTTGGCAGAGTGTGTCTTTTATGCCAGTGTGGGCCTGAAAGAAGCGTGGGGGGCAGTTCGTTCCTAGCGGCATTGGATTGCCTGGTTTTGGGGCTGTCCCAGTTGAGATGGGCGGGGTGGCCTTCTAATCCGTCCGCCAGCTGGGAGATCGACAGTGAAGTTTTACCCGCCGGGCGTGCTCCGTCGATAATTATCATCTTTAAATAGATATCTTCTTTGGTGGAATTGCAAATGTATCGGTTGTGGACCACCATGAGTAAAATAAGGTCAATACGATTTTTTTCATGGGTAAATTCGTGTTGGTGTGATTCTGTTCATGGGGTGGCAGGCGAAGGTGCCTGGTGACCGGCCGGAAGATGATCTGTAAATATGATGGCGTCGTAAAAAGTCCGATCTACTGTGTTGTGGGTTTTCAACAGACCTTCGACATACCATATGTATTGCCGAAGTCCTGTTGAAAACCCACGC
>JBDLID010000222.1:0-3592 GCA_039715055.1 Thermodesulfobacteriota bacterium
AACACCACATTCCCCAGGCGCTTGTTAACCACGGAGATTGACTCAATTGCAACCATTCCCATACGGGTACTTGGATCGACACGGATCCAGAAAGGAAAACCTGTGATCGTTAGATCAACGGTGAGGCTCACCAGTTCGTCGTTTCCGTAGTAAAGCCACTTGAAATTTTCCCCGCTGAGCCCGTCTTTTTCAGCCCAGTAATAGACCTGGAGAAAGTTTCCCTGGTCGATCTTGTGTGTACCCAGCTCCTGTTCTCTTGACTGGAAACGGTTGACCTCCCTCATCTGCAGCCGTTCGTTGTTCGCCTCTGTCAGCTGGTCGGTTAATTTCCTCAGGTATGATCGACTGGTTGGCGGACCGGAGCTGATTTTCGCAAGGGCCACTTCAAAGTCTGCAGCGGCATTATCCCAGTTTGGCCAGTTTTCGGCAGTATGGTCGGCTCCCTCCTTCAGACGTTTCAACTCAAAAGAGTCAACTTTGAGGCGCTGCAGTAAACTGACAACTTCCTGATCCTGATCTCTTGCCACCACGTAGCTGTTCTCGTCGTGGGTAATATACTCGTCATGGCCGGTGACATCATAGACGATGGCTGTTCCTCCACAGTGAAACATCTCCAGAGGCGGGCCGAACATTCCTTCCACATAACTCAGTTTAACCAGTACATCACAGGAACGATAGATCTCAGGGGTTTCGTGAATGGGGATACGGGAGAATACACGATCGACCTCGGGGTAGCTTTCAACATCAGATGATGTCAGGAGCCACACTTCATCGACACCCGCTTCACGACACAACCGGATTGACTTTGGAACGTTTTTATAGTGGACATCAACCGGCCCCTCTACGAGAACCCTCAGTTTGCCGGCAACCCTCGGTGCTGCACAATGACCGTCAGTCGTATAGATGTCCTTGCGAATGCCGTTGCGCACCAGGAAGGCATTGGAGTTGTAATTGTCATAGAGGTGCTTTTGAATCCACTGGGCCTCGGTAATCATTGGAATATTCAACGAGTATGTCGAGTCGCAGTACTGCTGCCAGATACCAAGATCCCGTCGGGAGTGGTGGGTCGGCTCTTCGTCTTCAAAAAAACGGGATTCGATGGATTGGACAAAGTAGACGTAGTTTCTGGCGCTTAATCGAGGCAGGAGAAAAGGGCTCTGCCACCACGTGGCAAGAACGATGTCAAATGTATGATTTTCAGCCTCCTCAAGTGTCAGCCACTCAAGATTTTTGGCACCCGGATGCCAGCCATGGCGCTCCGGGTCAACGAACTGCTCGGTGATGACCGCAACCCGGTGGCCCATCTCAGCGAGCCGGGAACCATGCTCATAGATAACATAGGTGCCGCCGTTGATATCCGGGGATCCTAAAAGAAAGCCGATTTTCATCCCTTTACCCATGAGTCCCCCTATGCAGCTGCCTATTCACGGTCTGTTTTCGGTTGCCTGCTCATCAGTTGCTCCAGCAGCAGCTCAGCCTTTTCCTCCCATCCCCGGGAGGCGTCACCGGGCTGAGATTCTACGGTTGCTTGAGCCGGTTGTTTTTCAGTCAGGTAGTCACTGAAATCAGGATACAGCTCGACAAGCTGCCCGGTGTCCTGGCGGTAGTTTTCCAAGGTGCTTTTGTGAAACTGTTCCGAGAATACACCGTACTTCCGGTTCCACCTCTCTTTGGGGATTGCTGCTGATGTATTGGTCAGCACCACCCGGAGGAGCTCTCGAAAATCCTTGTCCATATTCTCACCGATGGCCTTGCGCATGATCCCGATGGCCCTGGGTGAGAGGCGGGGATTGGTGGAAGAGACCCTGTCCTGAGAGCGGACCAGTGAATCGTCAAGGCTGATGCCGGTCAATGCGCAGAAATCACCGATCACATCGGGCAGTGCGGCCTCGTATGGGCGGACAATAACGTTTTTTCTACCGAAGCAGTCACACCATAACTGGATATTTTTGTAGTAAAGCAGGTAGATGCGGGTGGAAAGCAGCTCGTCTTCCTGTGGAATACCGAATCCGTTTTTGATCTGCTGGTTAAAAAACGATTCCAGCCAGCGATCCTGCCTGCGCAGGTAGACAATAATCCTGACCCGGTCAAATCGATAAAAGGTGTTTTTGCAACCGGCGACAAATTCTTCGAGCAGAGCCAGGTTTGACTCCGTATCCTTGTGGAACCTGAGTGGTGCCTGCATGGCGGGCGCTGCCCAGAAAAACTCGGAACTGAGGATGACTCTATTGCAGTTGTTTTCGTGACAGCTTCTTTCCAGGCCTTCCTGCCACTGGTCAAGGTCAACCGAGGCGATGGCCGGGTTGAAGCGGGCAAACTCAAAGCGGGGCTCAGCAATCGCCTTGACAAGGGGGACCTGTTGGAACCAGTGACGGGCAGAGATGGGGTAATTGATCCCCTGTTCCCTCATCAGTGTTTCCCGATTGTGATAGAGAAAACTCTGGATAGCGGTGGTGCCGGTCTTGGGCATGCCGATGTGGAGGTCAAGCGTCAGACCGTTGGAGGCCGCAGGAGACCCTTCTTTCAGCAGACCCGGAAATAGCCGACCAAGACGACTCACCATCACACGGTGCTGCTGTCAGAGATTAATGGCGAGACATCCACCTGCTCAAGCGGATTGTTGAACATCCCGTGAATCGACACTCCGGAGGTGACCGCCTTGAAGGAAACGATATTGTGGGCCCAGCACTGAACCTTGTGACTTAAGGGGTGGGTGCCTTCACCAATACCTATGGTCAGGGTATAGTTGTCCGGATAGACTTCGGGCCAGATAAAGTCATAGCTGACGATACTGTAGCCGGCATCAAACTCAAAATGGGCATCTTCCAGGCAGAGACTGTTTTCACCGAATATCGCGTTGCCCACCCGGTCTTTTATTGTGTAGCCGAAGATGATATCTTTTTTGGAGGCCAGGGACTGAATCAGCAGCCGTATGGAGACCCGGTCACCACTTTGCACCATTGTTATCGGCTGACCCTCATTGGTGACCGAATAGTGGAGGATGTTAATCTCGCCACTGCCGCCCCGGTCCTCATCGGAGACCTCTTCCCAGAGGTCAAAGTCCGGGGCCGTATCACGGGCAGCTTTAAGGATCTGCTTTGGCAGGACATCGCTTTCGGCTAAACCTCTCTTCTTTTTTGCCTCACGACTGTGAATCAGTTTGGTGTACTTGGCAACGCCTTCCGGAGGATTGCCGGAGAAAACGACCTTGCCCTTGTCAAGGACAATCACCCGGTCACACATGTTGGTCACCGAGTGCATGTCATGGCTGACCAGCAGAATGGTGCAGCCGTCCATCATCTTTTTCATGTGGGCGACACATTTTTGCTGGAAGAAGATATCGCCGACGGCCAGTGCCTCGTCAATGATGAGGATGTCAGGGTCCACGGCGATTGCCGTGGAAAAGGCCAGCCGTGCGTTCATGCCGCTGGAGTACGTTTTTACCGGACGCTCGATAAAATCACCTATGTCGGCAAATTCGGTGATCTGCTCAAAACGGGCATCGGTCTCCTGCTTGCTCATCCCAAGGATAGCCGTGTTGAGATACACATTTTCCCTGCCGGTAAACTCCGGGTTAAAGCCGCTGCCGAGC
>JBDLID010000223.1:0-3573 GCA_039715055.1 Thermodesulfobacteriota bacterium
TTACCTTTATGAGAGAATATTGAATATCGAACACCTTCAATGTCCAATGACGAAGTAGTGAAAGATTTCGTCGGCCACAACACATTGCTGGGCACTTCATGTAATTCCTTCCTTTGACATTCGGTATTTCCCGGAGTCTAAGCTTGCCTGTTCAATATTCTGCGGTTTGTTTTAAAAAAACAGGCTGTGCCAGCCTGCCGGAATCGCGGGACTTTCAGTCTGCGATTCTAAAACCACCAACCTTGCAGCAGATGGTTGTTTATTGTTTATCTCTTTTTCAGTGACAGTGAGATTCGTTTTCTTGCTTCATCCACCTCAAGAACCCGGACCATGACCTGCTGTCCGACCTTGACGATTTCGGCTGGATCTTTGACAAATCTGTCGGCGAGCTGGCTGATGTGCACCAGCCCGTCCTGGTGGACGCCGATATCGACAAAGGCACCAAAGCGGGTGACATTGGTGACTATGCCGGGCAGTTGCATTTCTGCGATCAGGTCGGCCATGGTGTTGACATTTTCGGCAAACCCGAAAACGCTGAATTCCTGGCGCGGATCACGGCCGGGTTTGGCAAGCTCCTCAAGGATGTCCCGGAGGGTCTCCATTCCAAGGCTACCGGATAGATAGCTTTCTAGCCTGATCCTTTCCCGTTGTTCATTACTGGCGATCAGCTCACTGACACTGCAGCGAAGATCAGCAGCCATTTTTTGAACTGTTTTGTACCGCTCCGGGTGAACCGCAGAGTTGTCCAGTGGGTTTGGGGCGTCGTTGATGCGCAGAAACCCCGCACATTGTTCAAAGGCCTTTTGGCCAAGCCGAGGAACCTTCAGCAGCTCATTTCTGCTCTTGAAAGGTCCGTGATCGTCACGGTGGGCGATAATGTTGGCGGCAAGCACCGGGCCCAGGCCCGAGACATGGGTGAGCAGTTCGGTGGATGCACTGTTGATTTCAACCCCGACACTGTTGACACAGCTCACCACCACATCTTCAAGGCCCTTTTTGAGTGCTGCCTGATTGACATCGTGCTGGTACTGGCCGACCCCGATTGATTTGGCATCAAGTTTGACCAGCTCCGCCAGGGGATCCTGAAGGCGTCGGCCAATGGAGACTGCCCCCCGTACCGTGATGTCATGGTCCGGGAACTCTCTTCGGGCTGTCTCTGATGCTGAGTAGATCGAGGCCCCGCTCTCGTTCACCAGGGTGATGAGGATGGAGTCTTCCAGGCCGAGATCGCGAACGAAGTCCTCGGTTTCCCGACCGGCTGTCCCATTGCCGATGGCAATGGCCTCGATCCTGTGTTGGCTGCAGAGTTCCCTGATTTTCCTGCCTGCTTCCTGCGCCCTGTCTTGACCGTGGGTTGGATAGATTGTGGTGAAGGCGAGCAGCTTGCCCTGTTTATCAAGGCAAACCAGCTTGGCGCCTGTCCGGAATCCGGGATCCAGTGCCAGGACCCGTTTACGCCCAAGGGCTGGGGCGAGAAGTAACTCCCGCAGGTTATCGCCAAAAACTTGTATGGCCTCCTGGTCAGCTCGTTCTTTCAGACTCTTTCTAAGCTCTTTTTCAAGAGAAGGACAGAGGAGCCGTTTGTAACTGTCTCCAATGGCCATACCCATCTGCTGATACTGTTTTCTGTTTCGAAGATATTTATTGTTCAGGATTCCAAGGGGTTGCTTTTCGTCCGGTTTGACAGACAGTCTCAGTACCTTTTCATTTTCGCCGCGAAACATGGCCAACAGCCGATGGCCCGGTGCCCTGACTGCAGGTTCCTGCCAGTCAAAGTAATCGCGAAATTTACTGCCCGTTTCCCGGTTCTTTTTCACCACCGTTGAAGAAATGACTGCCTGGTCACCAAATACCTTCCGCAGCCGGGCCCGGATCTCGGAATCTTCGTTGATCCATTCAGCGATGATGTCTCTGGCACCTTCCAGGGCCTCGTCTTCGCTGGCCACCCCTTTGGTCGGGCTGATATACGACTGAGTGTCAATACTCGTGTTCTGGTCGGTGAAGATTGAGCGGGCCAGCGGCTCCAGCCCTTTTTCTCTGGCCATCATGGCCCGGGTTTTTCGTTTTTGTTTATAGGGCAGATAAATGTCTTCCAGGGTGGCGAGATCTTCAGCCCTGGCCAGGCCGACATTGAGCTTTTCTGTCAGGAGCTCTCTTGTGGTCAGCGAATCGATGATTGCCAGCCGACGTTTTTCGAGTTCGTTCAGCAGGCTGAGTTGATCACGAATGTCGGCGACCTGCACCTCGTCAAGAGAACCAGTCTGCTCTTTTCGGTATCGTGAGATAAAGGGGACGGTCGCACCTTCGGCAAGGAGCCCGGCCGTGGCAGCGACCTGTTTGACAGAGAGCTGCAGGGTGCCAGCGATTCGGCTGTTGAGTTGTTGATTGTTATCCATGAGGCAGTTTTTTGTCGTGTGTCTGTTGGAAATATTGAACAGTATGATTAATGTGTTATTGCAAATAATATCTGTGGTGATAAAAGTGAGCCGGTGATGACAGCTGTCCGAGACAGCGGTACAGTCTGCCAGTTACAGGTACTAATCAAAACTAAGGGATTTGAATATAGTGGGAGAAGAGAAAAAAACAAAGAGGCAACCGCAGCCGACCCTTCTGCAGTCAATGAAAAAATCCGCCCTGTCTTTTCTGGCAATGACCCCTCTGCTGCTGGGTGTCATCGGCCTGGTCGGTCTTTTTCAGACCCAGGTGACACCCGCCATGCTGGCATCACTGTTTCAGGGAATACCCATGGTTGATACCCTGATCGGTACACTGGCCGGAGCAACGGCTGCCGGTAATCCGCTGGTCAGCTACCTGGTTGGCGGCGAGTTGCTGGAGCAGGGTGTTTCCCGCTACGCGGTCAGTGCATTTATTCTTTCCTGGGTGACCCTGGGTTTTATCCAGCTGCCGGTCGAGGTGGAAGTGTTCGGCCGTCGCTTTACAGTGCTTCGTAATCTTCTCGCCTTTGGTTTCACCATGCTCATAGCCGTTGCCACCACCTTGACCATGCAGGTGGTGTTGTGAGTAATACAGAGAAAAAGTCAAAAGAACAGACCTTTGTTTTTCGAGGGACCCGCTTCCTTGTCTTGGTAGCCATCCTCTATGGAGTACTTCTGTTTTTTGATTCGGGCGCTGTTTTCATCTCCCTGAGGAAAGCGGCAGCGGTTCTTTTCAGAATAGTGCCGATTCTGGCACTGGTGATCTGCTTTACCGGACTACTCAACTATTTTCTGCGGCCAAAGCAGATTGTTCACCACCTTGGTGGCGAGAGCGGCGCCAGGGGATGGCTCTGGTCCATGGCTGCAGGTGTGGTGAGCCACGGACCCATGTATGTCTGGTACCCACTGCTGGATGATCTGCGCCGACATGGTGCACGGGAAGGTCTGCTTGTTACATTTTTCTATGCCCGGGCCATTAAAGTACCGCTGCTGCCGATGATGATCGATTATTTCGGCGTGACTTTTACCACTGTTCTTTCCAGTTATATCCTTGTCGGGGCATTACTGCAGGGAATGATTTTGCAGTGGCTGGAGGATCGTTGAGCCGGATATTTCACGATCAGCTCCCGGTCAATAT
>JBDLID010000224.1:0-3552 GCA_039715055.1 Thermodesulfobacteriota bacterium
TACGCCATGCGCAGCTTCGGCGCCACCAGCTGTCGTCACCTTTTCATCGGCCATAGTCACCGACCGCTGATTATCACACGCAAGCACTGGCTGTCCATTGGTATTGAACCGGTTGCGGGCGACCATCAGTTCGAGATCGTCCCGGACGGAAAACGGCGAATCTTTAACTGTGGAAGTGTGGGCCAGCCAAGAGATGATGATCCCAGGGGGTGTTATATGATTCTTGACACACGCAAAAACCTCATTGAGTTTCACCGGGTGGCCTATGATACGGAAAAAACTGCACAGGCCATTGGTGCAGCCGGGTTGCCGCGCAGGCTTGGGCGACGATTGAAGAAGGGACACTAAGCTCCGGGGGAATAATTTCACTTTCCAGCGATCTCATGCAATAATAATAATCAAGAGGGTTCCTTGAAAGGCAATTTTTAAAGGTAGCCAGGAGTCAGGCAGAAATAGAGCGATGAGTCAGTACACCCGGGAAATTTCAATGGATGATCATAATCTGTTATCACGTGAACAATTGCTGGGATGTGTTGATTTCGGTAAAGCGCTTACTTCTGAGCTCAATCCGAATCGACTACTGAAGAAAATTCTGGATATGATTTCAGAAATTTTCCCTTCTGAGAACTGGTCGCTTTTTATTCTGGATGAAGAAACCAGTGAGTTGAGATTTGAACTGAGTGTTAATCTTGACACGGAAAAGATCAAAGATGTGCGAATTGCCCTTGGCGAGGGGGTGGCCGGACACTGCGCACAGGAGCAGAAGCTTGTGGTGTGTGAAGATGCCAGCGACAGTGAACTTTTCACCAACAGGATTGATGAGATGACCGGTTCTCTGACAAAAGCACTGATCTGTATCCCGCTCATTTATGGAGGCCGGACTCTGGGAGTTCTTGAAATTGTTAATCCCAAAACCATCGACAAGGCTGGAATTGCACTGCTCTCACTACTCTCAGATTACCTGGCCATAGGCGTTGAAAATGCACGCCGCTATAAAAAGATGCATGAAATGTCGATCCGGGACGGCCTCACAGGCCTCTACAACCAGCGCTATCTCTACTGCTCACTGGATGAGCTGGTTGCAATGGACAGGGTTTTTTCCCTGATTTTTCTGGATATCGATGAGTTCAAAGCTGTTGTCGATTCAGTGGGCCATCTCTATGGCAGCAGGGTTATTGAAGAGGTCGCCCGGACAATTAACAGCTGTCTGGATGATGAATCCTTTGGTGTTGCCTATGGTGGTGATGAGTTTGTAGTGGTCCTGCCGGATATTGCTAAAAAAGAAGCAGTAGAGGTCGCCCGGAAAATAAGAGATCATATTAAATCCACCGTGTTTTTAAGCTGTTGGGGTTGTAGCGTCAGAATCACCGCCAGTTTCGGTGTGGCATCATTTCCTGAAGATACAAGAGATTATACGGAGCTGCTGTCACTGGCTGACAAATCACTGTTTAATGTGAAACACACCGGCAAAGGCCGGGTGGAATGGACACCGGACTGTCCACGGATTTGACTGCAATGAAGAGGCACCAGTGAATAAAAACAGATCCACGACAACAAATCTTAAAAAGCGTTTCTTTTTATGGTCCGCCCTCATTCTTGTCTGTGGCGGTCTTGTCCTGTCTCTTTTTTCCTTTTGGAACTCCAGACACATCCTGATGGCGGAAGCCATGTCCAAATCCGAGCTGCTCCTCCGTGAGGTGGAGGCCATCCGTTCTTATGTCAAGGATGAGCTGCGGCCTAAGATGTATAAACTCCATGGAGATGACGCCTTTATCATCGAGGCGATGTCGACCACCTATGTCTCCACAACCATCATGGAGCGTTTTGCCAGGACCATGCCCAACTATATCTACCGCCGGGCATCGCTTAACCCCCACAACTCAAGAAACCTGGCCGACCCCTTTGAGGAGGAGATGTTTGACTGGTTTGAAGAAAATCCCGACAAATCCTTCTGGCAGGGGGTGGTGAAAAAAAACGATGAATCCTTTTTCATCTCCATGGTACCCGACTATTTCAGCCAGCCCTGCATCCGTTGTCACGGCAAGGTCGAAGATGCGCCTCATTCACTGGTTGAGCGTTATGGCACCAGGGGAGGATTTCGTTTCCAGGCTGGAGATCTGGCCGGCATCAACTCGGTGGCTGTCCCTGTCTCAGCACCGCTGAAAAAGGCATACCAGGGAGCGATAGTGATCTTTCTCACCACGCTCGGCACCACTGTCATCTGGTTATGGCTCCTCAACCTGCTCTTCGGCCGGTTGGTCATCGAACGCCTCGGCCTGATGCTGAGTCTGGTCGCTGAAAAAAAAGAGGGCGAAATAGCCGGTAAAGGGGATGAACTCGATGTGCTGCGCTCATCACTGCGCTCATTGAATCGATATGTCCGGTCGGCACGCAAGGGAGGAGGGCTTGAGCCGAATTTTATCGGTTCTTACGTGGTCAAACGACCGGTGGCGGCCGGGGCCATGTCCTGGCTGTACCAGGGGCATGACAAAAATGAGAAACCGGTCATGCTCAAGGTCGGTTTTGAGGAAGTGCTTCAGAACCCCCTCTATCGCTCATGTCTGGAGACCGAGTATCACTTGTTTGAGAATATGCATCATCCTTGTTTGCCTGTTGTCGTGGAGCGTCTCGATGATGTCCTGGTACTTAAGGAGAGCTGCGGTCGGAGTCTCTGGCATCTTTTTAGCAGCGAGATGGAACCAAGGGGAATGAGGCCTGTCTTTTCTCAACTCTGTGACCTGGTGGGGGCGCTCCATGCCAAAGGGATCGTTCATCATGATCTTCGTCCCCATGTTGTAATGGCCGATGAAAAGTACAATATTAAGCTTATCGATATGGGTCTGGCAGCCGAGGATCAGCAGCCGGACCCCATTATTGCAGCAGGCCTCGGTCCCCAGGGAGAGCTTGCCTACATGGCTCCCGAACAGATCCAGGGCAGGCGGGGAGATCCTCGCAGTGATATTTATGCTCTTGGGGTTATGCTGTATCTGGCTGTCACTGCTCAACTGCCCTTTAGTGATGAAAAACGGTTGCACCAGGACTGGATTCGTATGAAAGAGCAGGTTGTTTCACTCAAAAGACATAATTCACATCTGTCAAATAAACTGGAGCCGGTTATTATCAAGGCAATGGCCTTTGATGTTAAAAAGCGCTATCAGTGGATTGAAGATCTATGGGAAGACCTCAATAAATACATCTGATCAGCAAAGACACCTCAAATATATTTTTTATTGTACTTTTTCCAAGGAGTTGTTGTATGCTTATCCGTTCTTGGGAATGACTTTCTTTCCTAGTCCAGGCGGCACCCTCCATGATTACTGTTCAGGGGATTTTCTACGGTTGTTTACCTGCAAATGAGGAAAAGATATGTTCGGGCTTCACTGTTTAACTTTTTTTGGCATGCTGCTGGCAGCTGTGTTTGCGACGGCTGGAGAGCCGACTACAGATGTCACATCAGAAGGCAAACAGGATATGACGGACGGTTTCGGCTACGGAGTTTTCTGCCGGACCGGGCCCGATGAGTACCGGCATGTGGTCAGCCATGGTCCAGAG
>JBDLID010000225.1:0-3548 GCA_039715055.1 Thermodesulfobacteriota bacterium
ATTCTCAGGTCTCAGTTCAAGGAGCACCTGCTGCGTTACCAGGCTGTTTTTTCCATTGACCGGGTTGGCGCAAAGATTATCGAGGAGGAGCTGGCCGCCATCGGTGTAAAGCTGGCATGGGTGGATGAACAGTTTAAAAAAATGCTCGTCGTCAGCCCTGCCCGGGGACGTTTCATCCTGCCGAGGGGGGCCGATCTACCCGACAGATTCGTCAGGCAGGGGGAGGTGCTCGGCTATGTCCTGGAAACGGGGCGGATGGTGGTCCGGCTGGTCCTGCCACAGGATACGGCAAGCGAGGTGATGGGCCGCACTGAGAAGATCGAGTTGAGGTTTGCCGGCAACGTGGACAGGGTCTACCCGGCCAGGATGTTCCACGAGGTTCCTTCGGCCGTGGACCGGCTGCCCAGTGAGGTTCTGGGTGTGTCCGGCGGCGGTGACATCTCAGTTGATCCGCTGGATTCCGGCGGCAACAAGACCTTTGAGAACATGTTTCAGTTTGACCTCGTTCTGGATGACCCGCCCGAGCGTCTGCTGGTGGGCCGCCGGGTCCATGTCCGATTTGATCTTGGTCGAAAGCCCCTGGCCCTTCAGTGGTACAGGAGCCTGCGGCAACTTCTTCTGAGGCAGTTCAATGTTTGATGCAGCCAGCCTCCATAAACGAATCAGTGGTTTTTACCCGGAGAAGAAATGGGTCCCGGAAAACCGCCTGGAGACCTTGCTGCGCCGTTGTCTCGGCAGCCTTGCAGACAGGTTGAAGAACCAGGAGGGCAAGAGCCGCAGCCTTGTGGAAAACGTCAACCGGATAGGTCAGTCATATGGGGCACTGGATGATACAGCACTGGGCCGCGAGATCAGAGGTTTGAAAAAAAAACTCCGATTGAAAGGGGCCACCTTTGCAAGGGTCTGCCAGTCATTTGCCCTGGTCCGGGAAATTGCCGGGCGGCACCTGAACATACGCCATTACGATGTCCAGCTCATGGGGGGCTGGGCTCTTTTCAACGGAATGGTCGCCGAGATGGAGACCGGCGAGGGAAAGACGCTGACCGCAACACTGCCGGCCTGTACAGCGGCAATGTCCGGACTGCCCACCCATGTCATCACCGTAAACGATTATCTTGCCGGCCGGGATGCGTCTCTGATGCGCCCGGTGTACGAGGCCATGGACCTTTCACTGGGGGTTATTCAGCATGGCATGCCCCCTGAAGAGCGCAAAGAGGCCTACCGCTGCGATGTGGTCTACTGCACCAATAAAGAGCTTGTCTTTGATTACCTCAAGGACCACCTCCAGCAGCGCCAGCGGCCGGGTCAGGCAGCCTACCCGCTGCAGCGCCTCTACGATGAAACGGTTGAAAACCTCAATCTGCGGGGACTTTACTTTGGAATCGTTGACGAGGCGGACAGTGTCCTGATCGATGAGGCGAGGACGCCGCTGGTCATTTCCGGGACCGGGGATTCCAATTTTGAGGAGGAGGTGTACCGCCAGGCAATCGATTTTGCTGAGCAGATGGTGGAAGACAAGGACTTCAACCTTGATCTGACCGCAAAAAAGGTCCAGTTGACCGATCCGGGCAATGAGCGCCTTGAAGGCCTCGCCGAATATAGCGGAGGGTTCTGGCAGGCACGGCGGAGGAGGGAGCAGCTGGTCAGGCAGGCACTCACCGCCATTCACATTTTTCACCTGGACAACGATTACATCATCAATGACGGCAAGGTTTCCATTGTGGACGAGTACACCGGCAGGCTGATGAGTGACCGTTCCTGGGAGCAGGGACTGCACCAGATGATTGAGTGCAAGGAGGGGTGTGAGATCACTGTCCAGAAGGATACCCTGGCGCGGATGACCTATCAGCGTTTTTTCAGGCGTTACCACCTGCTTGCCGGAATGACAGGCACGGCCCGGGAGGTGACCCGGGAACTCCGGTCGGTTTACCGTTTGCGGGTGGTGCGCATACCGACCCACAGGCCGTTGATCCGCAAGAAAGAGGGGGCTGGCTTTTTTATCAGCCAGAAGGAAAAGATGGACGCCATTGTTCAGAGGACGGCATCACTCCATGGAGCTGATCAGCCGGTGCTCATCGGCAGTCTGACCGTGGAAAATTCAGAGACGCTCAGTGCACTGCTTGATGAACATGGCCTGAAACACAGGATTCTCAATGCCCGCCAGGACAGGGAAGAGGCGGAGATCATCAGCCAGGCTGGGCAGAAGGGACAGATAACGGTTGCGACCAATATGGCGGGCCGTGGCACCGATATCCAGCTGGGTGATGACGTGGAAGAGCTGGGCGGCCTCTATGTCATTGGCAGTGAACCTCACGGCGCCAGGCGGATCGATCGCCAGCTGTTTGGCCGCTGCGGTCGCCAGGGAGACCCGGGCAGCTTTGAGGGGTTCTGGTCTTTTGAAGATGAGATGTTTGAACCGTACCTTGATTCCCTGTCCATGGGAGTGGTTAAGTTTTTGCTGCGCACAGGTACATCCATTGGACTGGTCGGCTGCAGAATGTTTGGCAGTCATGTCCAGCGGCGGCTGGAAAAGAAACACTTTGTCATTCGCCGGGAGCTGCTCAAGCATGATGAGTCCATGGCGAAGGCTCTGGCCTTTTCCGGCGGAGGGGAATAGCTGCCGGAAAAATCGTTAATCCAGGTTTTTTCGGTCTTCAAGTTCCTCCTCAAAAAGCTCCCGGTTAACGTCTGAGGTCTGAGAATCCCGAATTTTACGGAGCATGGGCACCTGGAGATGGGGAACAAAGAAATGAAGCCAGCGTTTCACCTTGTCCGGGTTTTTGATGCAGCGGAGTATGTTGCGTGAGCGCTGAACGGAAAGAGGGTGACGATCATCCTGAAAGATTTTTGCCACCAGTTTACCGGCCGACGGACTGGAGAGAAAAAATTCGGCAGTGGAGCTCAAACGTTCCTTCTGGCCAATGACAATCAGCAGGATGGAGGCGAATTCATCGGCGATTTCCTCGTTGTCATAAAAGGGGTAACCCCACTGCTGAAGGAGCTGGTGAGCCACCTCGTGGAAAAGTGCAAAGGTGATGATGTCGTTTGATTTTTCTTTGGAGTTTACGGTGTCGTAAACCTGTTTGATAAAGTTGCTGCAGAGGATGATGCCGTCAGGACCACTGAACGCACCTTCCTGGCTGCACACCACGGCCTTGATGGGAAAGGGCTCAAAGACAAAGATTTTTTTCAGTTCGTCGCCAAATGATTGAAACTGGTTTTCACTCATGTTTTCAGGCAGATCCTGCCTCAAACGGGAGACCGTAGGAGGAGCGCTGGACCCTGATTGAGCTGAAGCCTGGATCTTGACCTGCAGCGTGGACTGTTCCGCGCCGATCCGGTTATCGAGGATCAGGTAGTAGTGATCTGTTTTGGGGATTGTTACCGAAAACGACAACCTGTTGATCACCTTACCGCGAAAGAGCGCAGGACGTCCCAGGTTTGGATAGCTTTGATAACTTTTTTGATCAACCAGGACCACAGAAAGAGGCTGGTCGCCGGTGATTTCAACCCCGATGGATGCGGACCTGGGAAGGTTTTTCAAGCGG
>JBDLID010000226.1:0-3411 GCA_039715055.1 Thermodesulfobacteriota bacterium
GGGCATGGATGAACGGCGTCCGAGGGCCAGGACAATACCGATGGGCAGGGCGCAGAACATCCCGATGGTGGCCAGGATCAGGGTGAGCATCAAGCCGCCCCACTTGTGGGTTTCCACAGCCGGCAGGCCGAATGCACCGCCGTAAAAGAGAAAATAGGCAATGATCGGATAGCAGAAAACGGTGAAGGCCGCAACCAGTCCCTTTTTCGGAGTCCGGTCAATGAGGAGCCAGGCAACAAGGAGACCTGCCAGAGAAAAAGCGACGACCACCCGCCAGTATTCGGAGGGCGGATAAAAGCCGAACAGAAACTGCTTGATTCGTACCCCGACAAAGACCCAGCAGGCCCCGTCACTGGTGCAGGCATCCCGTGTCGTCCCCACCCAGTCCGCCGTAAAAAAGGCCCAGTTAAGCGCCGGCGGAATGGTTTTGTAAATAATAAAAAGAGCAACAAGGGTAAAAATGGAGTTGAGTACCGACGAGAACAGATTCTGTCTCAGCCAGCCCACCACCCCAACAGAGGTGGCCGGTGGCGACTGGGACGGACTTGGACTTGTTACATGTACAGTCATACTATCACCTCTCCACCAGCATGGTCTTCTTGTTGTACCAGTTCATAAAGGCGGAAATCGTCAAACTGATAAAGAGGTAGACAGCCATGGTCATACCGATAATCTCAATGGCCTGCCCCGTCTGATTGAGTGTGGTTCCCGCAAATACCGCCACCAGATCAGGATAACCGATTGCAGTGGCAAGGGATGAGTTTTTCACCAGATTCAGATACTGACTGGTCAACTGCGGAATAATCACCCGCAGGGCCTGGGGGATAACAACCAGCTTTAACACCTTTCTCCTGTGCAGCCCGAGGGCGGATGCCGCCTCGGTCTGGCCGGTGTTGACCGCCAGGATTCCCGAGCGCACAGCTTCGGCTATAAATGTTGCGGTGTAAATGGAAAGTGCGATGAGCAGGGCCGTGAGTTCGGGAATAATCGTCATTCCCCCACGGAAGTTAAAACCTTTCAGTTCCGGGACATCCCAACTCAGCGGCGAACCGACAAGGAAGAAGACCAGCAGCGGCAAACCCACAATCAGCCCGAAGGCAACGCGCAAAAACTTAAACTGCTTCCCTGTCTCCTCCTGGCGAATCCGCGCCCAGCGCTTGATAAACAGGGTGACAATAACAGCCGCGATAAAGGTCCACAGCACCATAGCGAAACCATCACCGAACAGCGGTTGCGGCAGATATATCCCCCTGATATTTAAAAAGGCCAGGTCAGCGGCCGACCAGCTCTGCCGTGGAGTGGGCAGGGCCCTGAGCACGGCAAAGTACCAGAAAAAGATCTGCAGGAGCAGGGGAATATTGCGGAAGGTTTCAATGTAGACGGCGGCCAGCTTGGAAATCAGCCAGTTGCTGGAGAGGCGGGCAACCCCCATGGTAAAACCGATGATCGTGGCAAAAACAATACCAAGGGCAGAGACCAGCAGGGTGTTGAGGAGACCAACAAGGAAGGTGCGGCCAAAACTATCCGCTTCACTGAAGGGTATCAGCGACTGGAGTATCCCAAAACCCGACTTCATGGACAGGAACCCAAAACCCGTGGCAATCCCTCTCTTCTCGAGGTTTGCCAGGGTGTTGCTTCCAATAAACCAGAGAAAACCGGCAACCATGGCCACCAGCAGGACCTGAAAGAACAGGGCGCGATGCTGGGCATTGTTCCACCAAAACTGTTTTTTTGATGAGTTGGACATGAGTAAGTAATGTAGGTTGTAGATGTTTAGACTGCAGACATTTAGGGGGAGAAGGCCTCCTCAGCCCTCAGCTTGAATAGGCTACTTAACCTGGGCGGAAAAGAAAAAAGGGATGTTTTTCCTTGCAGAAAAACATCCCTTTCTGAGACGTGGCGTTATGCTAGCGCAGGGGAGGTGCGTACATGATGCCGCCCTTGCTCCAGAGTGCGTTCAGTCCACGGCTGATCTTCAGGGGAGAATCCTTTCCTACGTTACGCTCGAAAATCTCGCCGTAGTTGCCAACCTGTTTGATAATCTGGTAGGACCAGTCGTCCTTGAGACCGAGACCCTTTCCGCCGATCCCCTCAAGGCCGACAAGGCGGCGGATTCCAGGAACCTTGGAGTTGGCCTTCATATCATCTACGTTGGCCTGGGTAACGCCAAGCTCCTCCGCCTCGATCATGGCGTTGAGGGCCCACTTGACAATGTTGAACCAGGCATCATCACCCTGACGGACAACGGGGCCCAGGGGTTCCTTGGAGATCACTTCGGGGAGGACCACTGCCTCTTCCGGCTTGGAAAGATGAGTGCGCAGCCCGTAAAGCTGTGACTGGTCGGAGGTCAGGACATCGCAACGGCCTTCATCAAAGGCCTTGGCGGTAGCGTCATGGGTGTCATAGGTAACGGCCTTGTACTGCATCTTATTCTCTTTGAAGTAATCGGCAAGGTTCATCTCAGAGGTGGTTCCGGACTGGATGCAAACAGCAGCGCCGTCAAGCTCAAGGGCGGATTTCACACCAAGCTTCTTGGAAACCAGGAATCCCTGACCGTCGTAATAGTTCACACCGGTGAAGTTGAGACCAAGAGAGGTGTCACGAGTGAGGGTCCAGGTTGTTCCGCGAACCAGGGCATCAATCTCACCGGACTGGAGAGCGGTAAAGCGCTCTTTGGCGTTCAAGGGAACATACTTGACCTTGGTAGCATCACCAAGAGTCGCTGCAGCGATAGCCTTACAGACATCAACATCAATACCTGTCCATACCCCTTTCTCATCAGCAATGGAGAATCCGGGAAGGCCGGTGGACACGCCGCAGTTGAAGACACCGCGTTTCTGTACTTCTTCCTTGGTGGAGCCTTGCGCAAATCCGGCAGAAATAACAAGTGTGACAACAGTGGCCACCAGGGCCCATGTAATCTTTTTCATGTGTTCCTCTCTCTTGAGAATAAATTTAAAAAACAACAGGCTACAGTAAATCAACCAGCCTGTCCCTTAACACTTTCCTGATATGGGCCAATCTTAGCAATCTAATACAATAATGTCTATCATAAAGATAAAAATTTCCGCATAGTATTCCCCCACTGCATATCCTCTTTCCCTGTGCATTTCAATAGTGATATGGTAAAATTTCAACCATGCAAACCAATGGTCGCCATACTGTCCTTGTCATTGATGACAATTCCGTCAATCTACAGCAGCTGAGCGCCATTCTCCGACAGGAGAACTACACTGTCATCACCTGCAAGACTTCGGAAGAGGCCCTGCAACTGATCCAGCATCAACCACCCGACATTATCCTGCTGGATGTAATGATGCCCGGTATGGATGGTTTTTCACTCTGCCGCATACTCAAACAGGATGAACTTTTTTCTCATATTCCCATTATATTCATCACATCCCTCTCCCA
>JBDLID010000227.1:0-3402 GCA_039715055.1 Thermodesulfobacteriota bacterium
GATTGGTTACCGGGCAACGGGTAAAAGTTCGGTGGGGAAACAACTCGCCAGTGAGTTGAGTTTTCGTTTTGTCGACAGTGATACCATGATCTGTACTGCTGCCGGCAAAAGTGTTAAAGATATCGTTGCCGAGGAAGGCTGGGAGGGGTTCCGTAAGCGGGAGCTCAATGTGTTGAACGACCTTGCCGGCCAGTCGAAAATCGTCATCGCCACCGGCGGCGGGGCTGTTCTCCATCCCTCTGTGTGGCCTCTTTTGAAAAAAAATTCGGTGGTGGTCTGGCTCACCGCTTCTGAACCGCTTCTTGTTCGGCGTATTCAGGAGGACCAGGACGGCAGTAGCGGCCGCCCGCCTCTGTCGATTTTGGAATTGGAAGCTGAGATCAGAGGAGTTTTGGCCAAGCGGCTGCCGCTTTATAAATGTTATGGTGATATCACCATTGACACCTCGGGCCTTGAGCCGCAGGATGTCGTCAGAAAGATAACAGGTGGCCTGAAGCAGTTTGGGCTGCTTACTTAGAAAAAAAGATGAGGGGATAAGGCCGTTTTGGGCGGCTGAAATCTGATCGAAGAAAATGGCAGGAAATACATACGGAAAGCTCTTTCGAGTGACAACCTGGGGTGAATCCCACGGGACAGGAATTGGTGCTGTTATTGACGGTTGCCCACCGGGGATCGTTATCGATCCAGAACAGCTGCAAAAGGAAATGGACCGGCGACGTCCCGGCCAGGGCGGGGCATCGAGCCCGAGAAAGGAGCCGGACCAGGTGGAGATCCTCTCCGGAGTCTTTATTCCCGAAGGAGAGCTCCTGCCGAGATCAACCGGTACCCCGATTTCACTGGCCATCTACAACAAGGACGCCCATTCCAAATCGTATAACAATCTGCGCGATATATTCCGGCCCGGGCACGGTGATCTTACCTACCAGGCTAAATATGGTATCCGTGATCATCGCGGCGGCGGCCGGGCTTCAGCACGGGAAACCGCCGCAAGGGTGGCGGCCGGTGCAGTGGCTCAACAGCTTTTAGATCAGCATGGAATAGATATCTGTGCCTATACCGTTGCCCTTGGAGGGGTTGAAATTGCACGGCGTGACCTTGCTGTTATCAATGAAAACCGCTTTTACTGCCCTGACCCTGAAGCGGCGGAGCGTATGGAAGAGCGGGTCAAAGAGGTGCGGCGTCAGGGTGATACCCTGGGTGGCGTTGTCGAAATAAGCGCGGTCTGTCCGGCAGGGCTGGGTGAGCCTGTTTTTGACAAGCTCGAGGCTGAACTGGCCCACGGTCTGATGTCCATCGGCGCTGTCAAAGGCGTGGAGATCGGTGCAGGTTTCGCGGTGGCGGAGATGCTCGGTTCCGAGAACAATGATCCCATAAGTCCGGCAGGGTTCATGGGCAACAATGCCGGTGGCATCCTCGGTGGGATCTCAAACGGTGACCACATTATCCTGCGGGTGGCGGTCAAGCCGATTCCCTCCATTGCCAAAGAACAGCAGACCGTGAATATGGATAATGAGCCGGTGACCATCAAGGTCGGCGGACGGCATGATATCTCAGCCATTCCGCGAATTATTCCAGTCTGTGAGGCCATGGTCCGCCTGACCCTTGCCGATCACCTCCTGCGGCAGTTGGTCTGGGGAACCATGGGAGAGAGTTATGGCAGCTAAGCAGGCAGCCATCCGAAATATCCTGATGGTGACCAGGGAGTACGGCCACCTGGCCGGAGCCGGAGGAGTCAAGGATGTGGTCAGCCAGCTGGCAAAGGTCCTTGGCCGATGGTCCGGTCGTACGGTGAGCGTGGTTCTTCCGCTTTACGGTTTCATGGACCCTGAAGGCGCCGGGTTTACGCTTCTTGCCGATCCGGTTGACCAGACCCATGAGCTGAGCTTTGATGTTGATATCAACTATGACCTCAGGGAGAGGCGTGAGGAGGTCAGGGTCTGGCATGGCCGCCATCACCGGGTCAATATCTATCTTATCGATTCGCCCAGGTTTCTGGAAAAGGGGGACGTTTACACTTATACTGCTGAAGAGGAGCAGGTGGAAAGCTGGAAAAAGGCAGGTAAGGGCCATTACGATTACTTTGCCATGAATGTTCTTCTCCAGAAGGCAGCACTGGGGTTGATGATGATCCTTGATTGTCGGCCTGATATAATCCACTGCCATGACGGCCATACCGCCCTTATTCCTGCCATGATCGGTGAAAATGACGGCTACCGTCATTTCTTTCGCGATACCGGTGCCGTCCTCACCATCCATAACGCAGGCATGGGCTACCACCAGGAGGTGGCGGATCTGCCCTATGCCCTGGCTGTAACAGGTCTGCCCTGGAAGCTGATCCAGGCAAACTGTCTGGATGGAGCCTTTGATCCTTTTCTGGTCGCATCCACTTACGCGATTATCAATACGGTCAGTGAAAATTACGGCCGGGAGCTGCAGGAGTCCAGACAGGACGCGCTGACCGGCTGGCTTGGCCATACCCTGCTCTCGCGGGGCGTCGTCCTTGAAGGTGTAACCAATGGTATTGACCCGGAGGAGTTTGACTCAACAGATCCTGAAAAAAGTGGGATCAGGGAAGGGTTTGACCCCATGGCGGAAGGGGAGCTGAAGGGAAAAGAGGCCTGCAAGAATGATATCCTGAACCTGCTCTCCAACGATCAGCGAATTGACGGTCTGCAGCGGGCCGGTGAGCTGAAACCGGATCCGGCTTTACCGCTTTTTACCTTTGTCGGACGCCTCAGTCAGCAAAAGGGTGTTGATGTTCTGCTACTTGCCCTGAAAAAATTATTGGCCGACAATGCAGAGTTCCAGTTTCTTCTTCTCGGCAGCGGCGGCAGGGATGAAGAGCTGAAAATGGTGCAGTTGGCTGCAGACCCGGAAGGCAAAGGCAGAATCTGCGTACTGCGTGGTTTTGATCCGGCCTTTGCCAAACGGATCTATGCGGCCGGTGATTTTTTTCTGGTACCGTCCCAGTACGAGCCCTGTGGACTCACCGATTTTATGGCCCAGCTCTATGGCAACCTGCCCATCGTTCACCATGTCGGCGGGCTGGTTAAAGTTATTGATTGCGAGACAGGCCTGGCCTATCACGAGCAGAGTGGTGATGCCCTGGCCAGGGTTATGGCTGAAGCCATCACCCTCTATAACGATGCACCTGATAAAATTCGGGAGATGCAGCAGGCGGCCGTGACCCGGATTCACGCCCGCTACACCTGGAAAGAGGTGATGGGCCACTATATAAAACTTTACAAGAAAGCGGCTCAACTGAAACGTAACCGTAATTAAGACTCTTTAAATGTGGCACATTCGTCTCTGTTTGCCGGTAGATAAGCGAGCAGGCGAGACTCCGGATGGAGTGCTGCCGAAGAGTTAGAAGTAAAAGGCCATTTATGGCCAGACACCAGT
>JBDLID010000228.1:0-3363 GCA_039715055.1 Thermodesulfobacteriota bacterium
GCGGGCAGCATGGCAACGCCGAAGTCAAACTTGGCGTTTTTTTTCACCGCGGTCAGGTTGCCGGTGGAATGCCACATGATGGCGGTCTTCTGCTCCAGGAAATCGCTGCGCAGCGTTCCCCACTCTATAGTTCCCTCAGGCATAATGCCGTGCTTCTTGCCAAGGTCCTGCCAGAAGGAAAGAGTTTTGATCACGCCCGGCTTGTTGAAGTAGGTCTCATTGCCGTCACTGTTCATGAGCACCTCTGAGTTCTGACGGGTCAGAGCACCGAACATCCAGTAAGGGTAGCCGGTGGAGGGTATTTTGACGCCCCACTGCTGGACCTTACCCTTGTCGTCCTTGACCACCAGCTTCTTACCCATCTCCACCAACTCGTCCCAGGTTGCCGGGGCATGCTCGGGATCCAGACCGGCCTTTTTAAAAGCGTCCTTGTTGTAATACATGACGATGGTGGAACGCTGGAAAGGAATCGACCAGGTCTTACCCCCGGTACGGGCATTTTCCATCAGGGCGGGATAAAAGCTGTCCAGCCACTTCTTCTCTTCATCGCTTGATACCAGGTCGTCAAAGGCGACAATTGCGTCATTGTCGATGAGGGTATAGATCTCGGTGGAGAGAATGACCGACAGATGGGGCGGGGTCCCACCCTTAAGTGCTGTCATGGCCTTGGTCATGGTGTCCGAATAGTTGCCTGAGTAGACGGCATTGACCTTGATGTCCGGATGCTCAGCCTGGAAATCAGTAACCAGCTGGTCAACCAGTTTGGTCAGGGGTCCGCCCACGGCGACCGGGTAGAACATGTTCAGTTCAGTTGCTGCCATGGCAACCGATGAAAGTGATAACATGCTCACTCCCACAACTATTGCCTTCAACATCCTCTTTGCTGTTTTTACGCTTTTCATGCGCTCCTCCTTTTAAGAGAATTGAGTTAGCGATGGTGCCCTTTTACCATCCTGAACTTCAGGATAAAATCTCACCATCATTATTGTTGAGCGCCACGGAAGAAGGCTTCTGAGGCGCAAAATCACTGTTTAACTTTTTCCCAATCCCCGGGGCTGTTGTTGATTCCCGTGTGATGAGTTCAGAGCGCAGCATCCACTGGACAGGTTTTGCCGGGCTCTCCATCAGCTGAAAGAGGAGTTCCGCTGCCTTTCTCCCCATCTCATATGCCGGCTGGCGGATTGTGGTCAAAGCCGGAATCACGTATGAGGATGTCTGAATATCGTCAAAACCGACAATGGACAGGTCTTGCGGCAGTCTGAGCCCGGACTCCCTTGCTCCTTTCATCACCCCTAGGGCCAGCAAGTCGTTGGAACAAAAAACGGCCGTGGGCGGGTTTTTCACCCCAAGCAGCCTCTTGACAGCGTCACGTCCGCTGTCCATGGAGTAGTCGGTCTGGGCCAGCAGCTCTTTATCATAGGGAATGTTGTAAGCCCTGAGACACCTTCGGTAGCCGTGCCAGCGATGGTAACTCCTGTCAGAAATTGAAAAGTTACCGGCAATCATACCGATTCGATGGTGTCCCAGGGCCACCAGATGTTCAGTGGCTAGATAGCCTCCCCGGTAGTTGTCAACTCCAACCACTGACAGGGGTCCGCTTTTTACAGTGGAATACAGCAGAACAAAGGGGAAGCCTTCTTCGAGAAGATCCTTGAGGACATCGCCCTTCAGACTGGTGGTGGTGATGATCAGTCCGTCCACCCGCTTTTCCCGGAGTGTCTTGACCAGACTCTCTTCCTGTTCGTACTGGTAGTGGGTATTACCGAGAATTACCTGCACCTTGCGTCCGGCCGCATAGTCCTGGACACCCTGTGCCGACTCGGCAAAAACAGGGTTGCTGATTGCAGGAATAACAAGGCCGATGGTGTTGGACTGCTTGGTGGCAAATCCTCGGGCCAGGGCATTGTATTTGTAGTTGCAGATCTTCATGGCCCGGATCACTTTTTCCCGGGTTCGTTCACGAACGCTATGGGGTGAGTTGATCACCCTTGACACCGTGGCAGTGGAAACACCTGCCAATTTTGCAACATCAACTATTGTGCTCATCTTTTTTTGCCTGAATTAATGTAAACGCTTACATTACATATCAGCACTTTGTTGCACTGTCAAGATTATTTCACCCTTGCTTAAATATCTTCACAAAATTAATAAGTTGTTAAGTTATTGTTAGTTTTTTATTTTTATATTGTAAGGAATTGATTTGCATGTTACACAATTTATTGTAAACGTTTACATTGCAAGATAAATAACGGATGAATTTTAGTGATTTGACCAAATTAACCGACCGGGTGCAGCGTATCGAGCACTGCGGTCTTCATGTCGACCTGATTCACACCACCAAGGGACTTGTACGGGTGGGATCCATGCCGGATATTGCCAAGTTCCTCACCCATCATGGATTCAGGGAGGAGTTAGTGATCATACCGGACTGGGAAGTGTCCATGGCGGGCGATAACCGCACCGGCGAAGAATTTATTTTATGGAATGCTCAGGTCAAAGGCGGTCTTTGTAAACAGTATATTGGAACAGCCCACAATTTGAACCAACACTACCGGCACCTGGATGAAATTTTTTCCTATTACTTTGATCCTAAGCGAATCAAAATCATCAAAAAAAAATGGCTTGCAAACTGGTTTGCCAAAAGAACTGCTGCACCTGTCTTTGTCGACGGATCCCTTGAAATTGACTGTCAGGAGGGAAACGTCCTCATATCCGACCATGGCCAGACTCTCTATGACATGCAGGAACTTCTTCCAGCCAGCCATCCTGATGTGGAGGTAGAAGCCCTGCTAGGAGAACTGCCCCGGGATCGTGTTTCCCGAGATTGTCTGGAAATCACGCCTATCGGCACAGGAAACGGCTTCATCGGTACTGTTGCAAACAGTGTAGTCCGTTATGGAGAATACGGACTCTGGATTGATCCCTGTGGTTATCCGGCGCAGAGTCTAGCTCGTCACGGGATCCACTGGGACGATATCACTCATATACTCATTACTCATAACCATGAGGACCATACCCAGGGCTTTACCGCCTGCCTGATGCGAGCCAAGCATACCGGAAAACCCCTCAATGTTCTTACAGGTAAAGGGATTTTCGCACTTCTTAAAAAACAGTTTTCCCGGCTCTGTCCCGATTTTGACAAGCTTGTCCATTTCACCACGCTTGAGCCGGGAACTCCCCTTCAACTTGGGCCAATTCGCATCGAGTGCCGCCAAAATCACCACTTTCTCCCTTACGGCACCTTGGGATTTAAGTTTTTTGCGGGTGGTAAGTGTTTCGGGTACTCGGGAGACACAAAATTCGACGAGTCCACTAATAGGATACTCAAGCGGCGCGAACTCACTTCTCGGTGGTTTGCTCCCT
>JBDLID010000229.1:0-3361 GCA_039715055.1 Thermodesulfobacteriota bacterium
ATGATGGCGGATATGAAACGTTTTCTGCGCCTGGCTGTATTGACTATCGGTATCTGCCTGTTCTTTATGTTCAGGAGAATATCAGGTGTGCTGTTGCCGCTTTTGATTGTGGGACTGACCCTGGCAAGTACCTTGGGTATAATGGCAAAAACGGGCATCTTTTTTAAAACACCGACCATCATTCTGCCCTCTTTTTTACTTGCCGTTGGCGTGGGCGCCAGTATCCATGTGTTGTCCCTGGTCTATCAATATCTGCGCAGAGATGACAATAAAAATGATGCCATTGTCCATGCCTACGAGCATTCCGGTTTTGCCATTGTCATGACCTCTCTCACCACGGCAGCCGGTCTGGCCTCTTTTGCGAGCGCTGAAGTTGCTCCCATTGCCGATCTTGGCCTGTTTTCTGCCGTCGGGGTCCTGCTGTCCCTGTTGTACACACTTTTTCTGCTTCCAGCCCTGCTGGCAATTATTCCTTTAAAGCGCAAGACAGAAACTGCAAAGAATACAATCACCCCCTTTGACCGTCTGATTGACCTGGTTGCCGATGTTACGACCAGTCGTCCAAAATTGATAGCCACTGTTGCTGCAGTCGGCATTATCATAGCCCTTGCAGGTCTTCCACGTTTACAGTTTTCTCACAACCTCTTGAGCTGGCTGCCCGAAGATCTTCCGGTGCGAACGGCAACCGAGAGTATAGATCATAACCTGCGTGGCTCCGTTGCCCTGGAAGTTGTGCTTGACACAGGCAAAGAGAATGGACTCTACGACCGGGACCTGCTGCTTGCAATCGAGACCCTGACAGACGACCTGGAACAGTTTAAACAGGACGACCTGTTTGTCGGTAAGGTCATCGCCGTTACTACGATCCTCAAGGAGATCCACCAGGCACTCAATGAAAATCGTCCGGAGATGTATGCAATACCCGATAACGGTGCCCTGATTCCGCAGGAGTTCCTGCTCTTTGAAAATTCAGGATCAGATGACCTGCAGGATTTTGTTGATTCCAGGTTTCAGCAGGCGCGAATAACCATCAAGGTTCCCTGGCGGGACTCCCTGGCCTATGTCCCCTTTATGCAGGAAATAGAGCAGCGGTTCAGCACGGCCTTTGCAGACCTTGCCAGGGCCGGCAAACCGGTTGCGGTGAGCACCACCGGCATTATGTCATTGTTTGCCCGTATCCTCCATGCGACCATGTATTCGGCAGCCCAAAGTTATGGTATTGCCCTTGTGGTCATCAGCATAATGATGATCCTGCTGATCGGGAATCTCCGCCTGGGCCTCATTGCCATGATACCTAACCTGGGGCCGATTTTGATGGTCATGGGTATCATGGGCTGGTTTTCCATCCCACTTGACATGTTTACGATGATGGTCGCCTCAGTAGCCATCGGGCTTGCTGTAGATGATACGGTGCATTTCATCTATAATTTCAAAAGATACTACACCGAAAGCGGTGATGTAAGAGATGCGGTCGGCCACACTCTGCACACCGCCGGCCGGGCCATGCTCACCACCTCAATTGTACTGTCCATTGGCTTTTTTATTTTCATGTTCGCCTCCATGAACAACGTATTTAATTTCGGAATGCTGGTTGGCATGGCCATTATCCTGGCCCTGCTAGGAGATTTTTTCCTGGCCCCGGCCCTGATGGCTCTATCGGCAGATAAGATGCTGAAAAAAGAAGAGTAAAAAAACACACATAATTCATACCATATAAAGGAGTATCTCATGTTACACATTAAACAGCTTGCAGCAGTATTCATCTCCAGCGTCATGCTGCTTGGTTTTATCAGTACAGCACAGGCACTGACGGCCCGGGAAATCATGGAAAAGGTCGATGCCCGTGACGATGGCGACAACATGACCGCAAACGTTGAGATGATTCTCATCGATAAAAGTGACAACCGTCGAATACGGAAGATGAAGACATTCACCAAGGACAAGGGACAGGACACCTGGAAACTGCAGTTTTTTCTTTCCCCGGCAGATGTCAAAGACACCGGTTTTCTCACCTATGATTACTATGAAGGCGACCGTGATGATGACCAGTGGCTCTACCTGCCTGACCTGCATAAAACAAAACGGATCGCCACCTCGGATAAATCATCGGCCTTTATGGGGTCGGATTTTTCCTATGCCGACATGACCCGGCGAGTCCTCGATGAATGGACCTACAAACTGCTCAAGGAGAGTGAGGTAGATGGCCAAAAGGTATGGCTCATAGAGGCGTTACCTGCAGGCAAGGAAGTTGAAAACCGGTATGGATTCACTAAATCCGTGATCTTTATACGTCAGGATATCTTCATGGGCGTGCGGGCCGTACACTGGCTGAAAGAGGGTAAAAAAATCAAGTACCAGGAAATGCTTGATATTAAACAGATCGACGGTATATGGGTATCCACAGAGGCCCGAATGAAGACCACCAAAAATAAGGTCACCCTGCACAAAACCGTCATGAATTGGTCTGACATTAAATATAATCAGTCACTTGACGATGATATGTTTACCGTCCGCCGCCTGGAAAAAGGAATCTAACAGGTAGCCATGAAACTGGTCTTGAAACGCCTATGCTTTTTCCTGTTTTGCCTGTTGCTCTGGGACCTGCAATCTGATGTCGCCAGCGGACAGGAACTGGATGATGTTCTGTCTGGTTTTGACACAGAGACCGTGGAGCAGGAAAAAGAAAAAAAGTCAGCCAACGGGGACTTGGATGATCTCCTTTCCGGATTTGATGAACCGGTGGCGGAACAGCTGGAACAGGATGGACCGGACGCCAGGGTTATCCCGGAATGGATTCAACTGACCGGCAGCCTTGGCCTGGCAGGTTCGGTTAATTTTGCCCACGATGGGCCGCAGGAAAACGAGGCCGATTATCGTGGAATCTCCATGCTGCGAACTACTGTCGCACTCAGCAGTGAAATACGCCTGGGCGGTTGGCAGGCTAAAGTCAGCGGCCATGGTTTCTATGACACAGCCTATTCCCTTCAAGGCAGGGATCAGTATACCGGCCAGCTGCTTGACCTCTATGAGCAGGAACTTGAATTTGACGATGTCTGCCTGTCAGGCAGCCTTAGCCAAAGCATAGACATCAAAACCGGGCGCCAGATCGTCGTATGGGGAAAATCGGACAATGTGAGAGTGACTGATATCTTAAACCCTCTGGATAACCGCCTGCCCGGCATGGTGGATATTAAAAATCTTCGCCTGCCGGTGACCATGACCAAGCTCGACTATTATACAGGTGACTGGAACCTGGCCGGAATCATGATTCATGAGGTACGATTTTCCAAAAATCCGGTGTACAATAGTGAATTCTTCCCTGGAAATGGACCACTTCCCCCGGAAGAAACACCTGGATGGT
>JBDLID010000230.1:0-3319 GCA_039715055.1 Thermodesulfobacteriota bacterium
CTCCCTGGAAAATTTCAGCCAGCTGTTGAAGCGGTTTTTACTCATGGCCGGTCGCGGCCCGTTTATTTTCTCCTGCAGTGTCCGGATATCTTCAATCATTCTGTCGGCATCTTCATCGTTGTCCAACTCTCCCCGCAAACGGCTGAACATCTCAATTTCATGCTGGTCTATGGCTGCCAGGTGTTCGGTCAGTTCTTCCTCTTCCTCGTCAAGGAGCTCGCCGATGGCAAGAATCAGTCTGGCCTGCCAGAAATCTTCCCCGCTGTCCGGTTGTTGTCCGTCGCCGAGGATGGCGGAGGCGATTTCCTGCTTGGAGTCACCGAAAACACTCTGCTCGGACATGGAGGCAAGGGTCAGCGAACTCAGCTGGGCGGCGTAACTGTCTTTTCGTTCCCTGAGGTCATGGATTAACCGGTGGAAACGATCCCGGTCTTCTTCCAGGGGGACCGGAGTATGGACTTGACAGAAACCCTTTTCCATGAAACTATCAAGCGGTTGCGACGACTCTTTTTCACTCTCCAGAACTTCGATGAGATGGAGGGTGTCGAACAGGAGCAGGAGCGGCAGATGGTGGCGACCAATCAGCCTGGTGTCGGGAAAAATGAGCGTGTCAAAGGGTTTCATATGAGTATAAAAGAAAAAATTTCGTTTGGTTTAACGGCTTTTGTCTACCTGTTGTTTAACCTGCGGCCGGGCAATGACCCCATGGTCACCCTCCAGTCCACCCTCTGGCAGATTCTTCAGACGGCCCCCTATGTGGCCGGAGCAACCTATGTCCTGGTGGCATTTCTCCAGTACATGTCTGATGGTGAAAAGGTGCCGTGGGACCGGCGTTTGAGGCTGTTTTTCACCATAGGAATTTTTGTCGGACTTGTCTACGCAATTATTGAATACACGGGGCAGGGACAGGTAACGGTGCCCACTTGATTTCAGGCGATCGTCAAACCTTTCTGCCGTAGATAACCTGGCCGCAGACCGTATGACCGAAGTCGGCGATTTCGGGGAGGTGGCCCCACTTCTTGAAGCCGTGTCGCTCCAGCAGGCGGATTGAGTCATGGTTGAGATCGAGAAGGATTGCGAGAAAGAAGCTCAGTCCGAGATCCGCTGCATTTTCAAGGGCGTGCTCGATCAGGCGTGAACCGATGCCGCAGCGTCGATGGGCTGCGTCGATGTAGTAGCTGATCTCGGCAACCCTGAAAAGCGCCTTTCTCCCCTGCCGATAAGGGCTGAGGCTGCACCAGCCGACAACCAGACCATCTTTTCTGGCGACAAAGATCGGATAGTGATCGTTGCTGTGGAGTTCCAACCAGCCCGTTTTTTCCTCCAGTGTGACGGGGACAGTGTCTGCACAGCGTAACCCTTCTGCCACCGCCTGATTGTAGATTTCCACTATGCGATGTTTGTCCCCGGCGGTGCTGAATTGAATCTCCATGACAACAAAAACTCCTGTTTTTGAATAGATGATTCCCCAATAGTGCCGTGTTTTTTCAGAAAGGAAAAGTGAAAACCAGCTCTCTAAGAAAAGTTTCTCACCACTGAAAATGTTCTATCTCCATCGCTCAAATCGAAGTGAACGGTTGGTACGACGCCTGATCAGCCTGATCGCTGACTCAAAACGGCCGGACCCGTTTACTGTCGAGCACTTTCTTATCCAGAGTCAGGGGATGGAGCGTTTCCTCTCCCAGCAGCTGGCCGCTGCCTTTACAGCATGGTGCAACTTTGAGTACCGGCACCCCGTCAGGTTTTTTGACGATCTCGGCCGTCGGCTTGACCTTCCTCCTGCTGAAAACTACCAACGGGAACAGCTGGCCTGGCGGATTGATTCCCTCCTCCGTGACCTTACAGGGGAGACCTTTGCTCCGCTGCTCCGCTATATCCATGGTGAACAGGAGGAACTGAAACGATTCCAGCTGGCCGGGCGACTGGCCCACCTTTTTGATCAGTATCAGCTCATGCGTCCGGACATGCTGGAAGCCTGGGATAAGGGGCGGCTGGTGAGTCAAAATCCTGATGAGAAGTGGCAGGCACTGTTGTGGGCACGACTTCGCCGGGAGGGACATGTCGGAGTTTTCCATCGTGGAGAATTTTTACGGGAGCTTGGCCGTTTTCTCTTTGAGGAACAGGTCGACCGCTCCCAGCTGCCGGCTCGCCTGTTTGTTTTCGGCTTGAGCAGCCTGCCGCCTCTTCTCCTCTCCTGCCTGTACGGGCTGGCCCGTCACAGTGATGTCCATTTTTTCCTGCTCAGCCCGACGAATCAGTACTGGGGTGACATGGTTCGGCCGATTACCCTTGCCCGGAGCCGTTTGCAGAAAGCGACGCAAGATGACGACGGGCTCCAGTGTGAACCCCATCCTCTTCTTGCATCCATGGGCAGCCATGGCCGGGAGTTCCTCGAGTTGCTGCTCAACAGCTATGAAGAGATTGAGGACAATGAAGATTTTGAGGAGCCTGCTGCCAAGGAGGGAGCAGGTGTACTGCACCAGATTCAGGCCGGGTTGTATCACGGTCAGCCACAGCCTCTGGAGAAGGTCGCCGGTGATGACTCCATCCGGATTGTATCCTGCCACTCCCGGCTTCGTGAGCTTGAGGTCCTCAAAGAGCATGTCATGGGGATTCTTCATGATCATAGAGATATGACGCTGTCAGATATTATCGTCATGACTCCGAAAATCCAGGACTACTCGTTGTTGATCGGTCAGGTTTTCGATGATGTACCCCATTCCATAGGTGATCGGAGTCTTGACCGTGCCAGCCGGCTGCCCCTCCTCCTTCTCCAGTTTTTCCAGCTTGCCCGGGGGCGCTGTGGCTGGAGTCCGGTGCTCGATTTTCTGGAAATGGATGAAGTCTATCCCGGCTTTGGCCTGTGTGAACCGGATCTTGAAAAAATCCGCTGTTGGGTCACTGATGCCGGCATTCGATGGGGCCTGTCACCAGACCACCGGGCAGGCTTTGGACTGCCCCCTGTCAATGAGACAAGCTGGCAGGCAGGTCTTGAACGTCTGATGATGGGCTGGGCCGTATCATCAAAAGAAGCCGTCAACTCCATTTTTCCCTATCTACAGATTGAGGGCGGCCGGGATGGCGAAATTCTTGGCGGACTCTGCCATTACATCGAGACACTCAGTAAAGGGGAACGTGATTTTTCCGTCAGCCGATCGGTACAGGAATGGGTGGAGCTCATCTTTCACTACTGCGAACACCTCTTTGGAGAACGGGACCGTGAAGGCGTGGAGCGACTTCGTGAGCTGATGGCGGACCTGGTCAAACTCCTTGGGGACAGCTATCATCATGAGGTGGAGGCAGTTGTCATAGAGGAATG
>JBDLID010000231.1:0-3272 GCA_039715055.1 Thermodesulfobacteriota bacterium
ATTTTCTGCGCCGGCAGCCTGACCATGGAGGGTCGAGAAGGTTTCTGGTTGTTTGATGTAGAGGAAAATACGCTTACGGCCACACCCGGTCTTTGGAACGGCGGGAGCTATGAACTCAAGACAACAGCAGCTGTATCCAACGGTATAACAAAACAAAAGCAATTTACTGGTGCTGAAAATGGCAAAAAATAAAGGAAAGAATGAGCTTGAGCGGCTGCGCAGCGAAGCCGCATCATTGCAGCAGGGAGAAGAATCACCCGCCACGGCCGATCAACTGGCAACGACAGCGGCAGAGAACAACATGACGGATACCGGTGAGGATCACGACTTGAACTCCCGGCTGGAAGAACTCGTCGAGGTCCTGGAACAGGAACTAAAAGACACCAGCCCCATAACCCTGCTCATTGTTTTTGCGCTGGGTATACTCATTGGCCGACTGCTGCCCAGATAAGGAGAAAATCATGAATGACCCCATATTGAAGCTGAAGCTTCTGGCGAAAACGGAAATGACCCTTGGCAAACTCCATGCCCGGCAGGCGGCGAGCCGGTTCGTCTTTGCGACTATCGCCCTGTTTTTTGTTCTGCTGGGACTGGGCATGCTGAATTTTGCCGGGTATCAAGCCTTGAGTGTCAGATTCAGTCCGGCCGTAGCTGCCCTCTTTATTGCCGTCATCGATATAGTCATCGGTATGGCTGTCCTCCGTATTGCCGCCAGCTCAGGAAGTGACAGTGATGAAGAGAAGATGGCCCAGGAAATCCGGGACATGGTCTATTCCGAACTGAATAATGATATAGAGGCAGTCAAGAGGGAATTTACCAAGGTGACCGATGACGTGTACCGCATCCGTTCAGGATTTAACTCTTTGACCAGTGGAAAGCTAGGGGGCGCGGTCGGTCTTATTCCTCTCCTTGACCTGCTGACCAAGACAGTTAAAAAGAAAAGATCAACACGGATGAATCAAAACTAAAGGCTACTTTGAAAAATCGTCTTTCTGCCACAAGAAACACGAAACTAATTATTAGGTGCTGAAAAATCAAACTCACCTGAAAAAGGAGATCCTGATGGATGCACAGAAAACCCTGGAAGAAATAAAAGAAACCGTTGAACAGATCCGCGATGAAGTGGCCCTCAAGGCCCATCTTGGCAAAGCTGAAGTTGCTGAAGAGTTGGAAAAGATCGAAAAAAAATGGGACGAGTTAAAACAACAGCTCAAACCATATACTGACGACGTCGAGAAAAAAGCCGGAGACGCAGGGGCGGCCGTTGAACTTGCAGCCGAGGAACTCAAGGCGGGATTTAAACGAATCCGCGATATCCTTTAACCTCGGTTGCTGGCAGGGAGAAGAGGAAGGATGGTAACCGTTTTGCTGATTGCCCATGTGTTTGGCCTTTTTTCATCCTTCCACGCCCTGATGTCCACCCGCACTGCCCAGGGGAGCATCGCCTGGATCGTTTCCCTGAACACCTTTCCCCTGATCACCGTCCCTGCCTACTGGGTGTTCGGTCGCAATAAATTCCAGGGCTATGTGAGCCTGCGACGGCAGGTAGAGTCAGGATTTGACGATGAGGTGGAGACAATCGGGCAAAATCTGAAACCCTATGTCCAGGAGTTTGATACCAGACAGGGAGGGGCCCAGGTTGCCCTGCGCCTGGCTGAACTTCCCTACTTAAACAGAAACGGTGTCGAGCTGCTGATCAACGGTGAAGCGACTTTCAACTCCATCCTGGCAGGAATTGACAAAGCAGAAAAGTACATCCTGGTGCAGTTCTACATTGTCCGGGACGATGGCTTGGGGCGCAGGCTCAAAGACCGTCTTATCGCCAAGTCCCGGGAAGGAGTGAAGGTCTGGTTCCTTTACGATGAGATCGGCTCCCGCAATATCGACCGCTATCTGCAGGACTTGAAGGGCGCAGGAGTTGCAGTAAGTTCTTTTCATTCGACCCGGGGCGGCGGCAACCGCTTCCAGCTCAACTTTCGCAATCACCGCAAGATTGTTGTGGTTGATGGGAAGGCCGGCTGGGTTGGGGGACTTAACGTCGGTGACGAGTATCTGAGAGGAGTATTCAAGCCCCCCGACTGGCGGGCCAACTGGCGCGATACCCATATGAAGATTGTCGGCCCCTCGGTTCTGCAGCTGCAGCTTTCCTTTGTTGAAGACTGGCGCTGGGCAAAGAATGAAGATCAACTGTCGCTCAGTTGGGAGCCGGTGGCGGCTGAAAAGGGCAATGCGGCCATTCTTGTCCTGCCCACGGGACCCGCCGACCGTCTGGAGTCATGCAGCCTGATGTTCCAGCAGGCCATCCACTCCGCCCGGGAGAGGATCTGGATTGCCAGCCCCTACTTCATTCCCGATGAAGGTGTCATGGCTGCCCTGCACTTGGCCGGCCTGCGCGGTGTGGACATCAGGGTCATCATTCCCGATGTTTCCGACTCATGGCTGGTCTACTATTCTGCCTACGCCTTTATCAGTGACCTCCTTGAATCCGGCATAGGGATTTATCGTTACCAACCCGGATTTCTCCATGAAAAGGTGTTTCTCGTCGATGACCGCGTGGCTGCTGTCGGCACGGCCAATTTCGACAACCGCTCTTTCCGCTTGAATTTTGAAATTACTGCTCTGGTGATTGATAAGACCTTTATCACCGAGGTTGAACAGATGTTCAAGGACGATTTCCGTAAATCACAGCCGATGACCATGCAGCAGGTGAATGACAAACCATTGTGGTTCAAGGTGCTTTCTAGGGCTGCCTATCTCACGGCACCTATCCAGTGAAACTTATTGCCCTATCACAAATTTTCTGTAAGCCACTGAGGTGCCACAGGAGAGAAGTATGAGAACAGCTGTTTTGATTATCAATGGGAAGAAGGCCGGACTCCCCGCAATACGGGAGGCGGTGAAAACAGTCCGTGAGGATGGACACGACCTCCAGGTCAGGGTTACCTGGGAGTATGGCGACGGGCTGCGCTATGTTACAGAGGCTGCCGGCCTTGGAGCCGGCGTCGTTATTGCAGGAGGCGGAGACGGAACGGTAAACGAACTGGCCCACGGGCTGGCTCTGCTTGACGCTCAAAAACGGCCGGCCCTTGGAATTCTGCCCCTGGGGACGGCCAATGACTTTGCCACCGGCTGCAGGATTCCCACCGAACCCTTATTAGCCCTTCGCCTTGCCCTTACGGCTGAGCCGGTGGATGTGGATGTTGTTCAGGCAAATGACAGATATTTTATCAACGTCGCTTCCGCAGGGTTCGGCGCCGCGGTAACCACCGAGA
>JBDLID010000232.1:0-3254 GCA_039715055.1 Thermodesulfobacteriota bacterium
AGACTTGAGAAGCCCGGCCCGAAAAGGGCCTGGGGAACCCAGACCGTAAAGCGGCTGGGGATATCGGTGATGGTGGTACAGCAGGAGACCGCAAGCTCGGGATCTGTCATTATCCACAGGATCACGGAGCCGGTGGACTCAACCAGACCGACAACCAGGCAGACAATAAGCAGAAGAAGACTGGTTATACGACCCTTTTTGTTCTGGCCGGCCTTGCAGTCAAACCGCTCCAACCGAAACAGAATCAACCAGACCAGTCCGCAGTAAAAGAGCAGCGGCTTGATCAACTCAATGACACGGGTGAGTGTCGGCAGCAGATTACGGGTACCGAAGATACACATGGCACCGATCACTTCATCAACAATGGAATGGAGGCTGAGATAAAAAAGGGGCCAGGCGAGAAAACGCATCACCAGAAAGACCGCACCAAGCCAGAAAAGAAGGTATAGGTGATCCTCCTCCCTGGCCGTTGACTCACCGGATTCCTCGCTTCTGCCGGCTGTGATTACGGCCAGCTGCTTTGCCCCAAGGGCCAGCGCAGCAAGCCCGACACCGGAGGAAAGTGCATCAAGGCTCAGGCAGGATACCGTCCAGGGATTGACAATCATCCAGCGATACTCCCATTCTCAAGCCCCAGGCGTTGGCTGGCGGCACCAATCATCTCCGGGCTGTGGCTGATGACAACCAGGGTATGGCCCTGGTTGTTCAATTCACGCAAAAGAGCAAGGACCATGGCAGACGTTTTCTGATCAATATTTGAGGTCGGCTCATCCGCAAAAATCAGCTGTGGGCTGCGAACAAGTGCGCGGGCAAGTGCCACCCGCTGCCGCTCGCCTCCGGAAAGCTGCCTTGGCAGGTGGGACGCTCGCTCAGCAAGTCCAACACGCTCAAGAAGTTCCATGGCTTTTGCCGTTCTCTGCTTAGCGGTCATGGGACCGGCAACCAGCGGTAAGCCGATGTTTTCCAGGGCGGTTAACTCTTCAAAGAGATGATACTCCTGGAAGACGATACCGATCTCCTCCTTACGGTAGTTGGCCAACCGGACATCATTTGCCCGGCTCAGGTCCTCTCCCTTGTAAAACACCTGACCGGAAGTTGGCCGGTCAAGGGCGGCAAGAAGAGCGAGCAGTGTGGACTTACCCGATCCGGACGGACCACTGATCACCAGCCAGTCACCCTGGCGGACAGAGAGGCTCACCTCCCTGACACCCCATATCTGATGATCATGGCCCAACCGGTAATGCTTGGAAAGATCAACCCCTTCAAGCAGTTTCATTTAACCTGGCCACCCTTGTCGAGTTTGCCGCGCTCGTCTCCGGCATAGGGATTTTTTCCCCAGTTTTCCATATTGGGCGGTTCATAAACCGGGTCTTTGGCCAGGCTGCGGATAAATAAAACGATCGAAAAGATCTGCCTGTCACTGAGCACATGCTTCCACTGGGGCATGATGTGGGAAAGATTGTTGGCCTTACCGCCGAACTTGATCACCTTGAAGAGACGGACATCACTCTGCATATTCATATAGAAGCCATTGGTGTGATCGCGCGGAGGCGGCTGGAGAGCCTCATTTTTGGCCCGCGGCCCACGCCCGTTACCCTCCTGGCCATGACAGGGCGTGCAGTACTGCTGATAGATGCGCCCTCCTTTTCTGGCCTCGTTTCCGGCAAGAAGATGGGCCGGGAGAAAAAACAGGCTGGCCATCAGGCTCAACAGGATGATCACATGACGATTTTTCATAGGCAGTCTCCAATCAGCGCATGGTAGTCATCGGAGGCGTCACCGCTGTCTTCCAGGTGGTGACGATGGTTCCAGCCATGGTAAGCACCAGGCCGAATAAAAAAGAAAAGAGCAGCGGCATGGGCGTAAAGCGTGCCGGCACCGAAAAATCCGGAATCCAGCCAATACCGCTGATAAATAACGGCGCAACGCCGATTCCGTTACCGAGCTTCAGCCAGGCTGCCGCCAGGACAAAAGCCGAAAGGCTGCCAAACAGTGCCAGCATTAGATTTTCAAGACAGGTCATCTCAAGCACCTCCAGGGTCTGCCAGCCGGTGGCCTTGAGAATACCGATCTCCTTTGAGCGGGCTCCGCGGCCAAATCCGGAGAGGATAAGCAGTGCCGGGATACAGAGACCAAATGCGGTGAGATAAAACAGTGAAAAGATTCCTGCCTGGAGATCAAAGCCGCGTTTGATATAACGGCTGACAATGGATTTGGTCTGAATTCTTAAGGGGGGAGTCATATCCCACGGCCTGGCAAGTGAACCTAGCTGCTCGCCGATATGATCCTCGGTTCCTGGTCTGCAGTAGATGAGTATCTCCGAGGCCAGGCCGGGCAGCTTAAAAAGCTGGGCTGCATCGTTAAAGGAGGTTACCACCATGGACGAACTCCACAGCCCGGATTCCCCGTCGACCAGATCAACGATGGTAAAAGGCAACGCCGGGAACAGGGAAATACGGAGTTCATCTCCTTTGCTCACCCCAAGTCGTGCAGCGAGACTCCTGCCCATGAGGAGTTCACCGGCTTGAAGCCCTCTTTCACTACCATCAACCGTCACGAGGTTGTCGATTCCGACGATAACAGCAACGTCCTCACCAAGATAGGCCCGGCCGGTAATTCTCGGGACCACCTTGACTACTCCGGGAATGGCAGAAAACTCCTCGACTTTGGTGAGGGGTAATGGGCCGTTACGACCATACTGGGAGCCCGTAACATACAGATCCGCACCCATGTCCACTGAGATGGACGCCTCTTCCTGTATCCCCTGGGAAACAGCCATGGCGCCGACAAAGGGCAGCAGTACACCGATCAGGCAGCCGATCACCACCAGGCTGCGGGCCCGGTTGCGGAGGATAGAAGAACAGGCGAGGGAGAAGAGATTGATGTGCAGTTGCATCGGGTTATCTGGCAGGGAAATGACTCACCATCGACAATCGATCCGGGGAGTAGGAGTACCCGCCGGGAATCGGATAAAGTTGGTCATAGCCGGCAGGCTGGAGGCGTGGATCAAAATCACCGAAGTTCCAGGCAGGCACGACCACACTGCCCATCCCCACACCGCCAAGTGAAGACTGCAGCTGCTTTTTACCCTCAACCACTCCTGCGGTCTTGAAGGTGTGACCGGACAGGATCACCAGACTGGCCGCCATGGTCAGAAAGCATACCAGCACAAGGCAGGCGGCCACATCCCTTCCCATCAGTCAACTGAGCCTAGCGGCGTCGCCGGCGACGGGTCGGAGCCTCGCCACCTTCTT
>JBDLID010000233.1:0-3239 GCA_039715055.1 Thermodesulfobacteriota bacterium
GTTGAAGGGGCAAACGGCCCTGTCACCAGAGAAGCGGATACAATTCTCATCCAAAAGGGCGTTACCATTGTTCCTGATGTGGTTGCCAACAGCGGTGGGGCGACTGTCTGCCACTTTGAGAGAACCCAGGGACTTTCCGACCAATACTGGGATCTTGACACGGTGAATAAAAACCTTGAACGCCGAATTCTTCAGGCTTATCGGGATGCGGCTGATATGAGTAAGGAACTTGGAGGCACATCGCTTAGAGTCGGCGCCTGGGCTTTTGCCCTTAAAAAAATCGAGAAAGCCATGAAACTGCGAGGCTGGGTGTGACAGTGAGTTCCTGCCTTGGGGATACCTTGAACTGATAGAGAAGAGTAGATGCAACTTTTCGAAACAGACGAGTACATCGACAGGATTAACAAGACCAGGGCCAGTATGAATGCGGCCGGTATAGAGGTACTGGTTGTCTCGGATCCGGCCAACATGAATTACCTGACCGGTTATGACGGCTGGTCCTTTTATGTTCCTCAGTGTGTAGTGGTCAGCCTGGACAGGGAAACCCCATTGTGGATCGGGCGCGGTATGGATGCAGCCGGGGCCCTTCACACAACCTTTCTGCCCGACAACGATATCATTGGCTATCCGGACCATTACGTACAGACACTGGCCAGGCATCCGATGAATTTCGTCGGAGATATTATCCGGGAACGAGGCTTGGGGGCTAAGGCCATCGGTGTCGAGATGGATGCCTATTATTTCTCCGCGCGTGCTTATGTAGAACTGCAGAAGAATTTACCCGATGCACGATTTGTAAATGGTGACCTGCTGGTCAACTGGATCCGTCTGCTCAAATCAGACGCCGAGATTGCACTGATGCGTGAGGCCGGCCAGATTGCCAACAGGGTAATGTCCACGGCTATTGAACGGCTTGAACCGGGTGTACGTGAGTGTGATGCGGTTGCGGCTGTGTACCAGGCACAAGTGTCAGGCACCAAGAAATTCGGCGGGGATTATCCAGCCATTGTCCCGATGATGCCCACCGGTGAAAAGACATCGGCCCCTCATTTGACCTGGACCGATGAGCCATACCAGAACGAACAGATGGTCAACCTGGAACTGGCTGCCTGCCGGCACCGCTATCACTGCCCCATTGCCCGAACTGTCTATCTGGGTAAAACTCCCCCGGATAAGTTGGTGGAACTTGCCGGGCACACTGTGGAAGGTCTCAACCTTACCCTGGAGGCCATTAAACCGGGAATGCGTGCCGAAGAGGTGGAACTGGTCTGGCGACAGCATATTGCCAAGGCCGGGTTGGAGAAAGAATCGAGAATCGGCTATTCCATGGGCCTCAACTATCCACCTGACTGGGGAGAACATACCGCCAGCTTACGCCCCGGTGACAAGACCATTCTCAAACCAAACATGACCTTTCACATGATTCTGGGCATGTGGATGGACAACTACGGCTTTGAATGCAGCGAGTCTTTCCAGGTAAGTGAAAACAGCTGTATGACTTTTGCAGACGTACCCAGGAAACTCTTTATAAAGGGGTAGGGAGAAGCTAAAGACTCCATTTCGTTTTAGACAGAAGAATAGATGATCTATCGCACTCGTAAAGGCCGTGTCTGTAGCGGAGAAGCCATAGGGATACTGCTGCTCGACACTTCAGTCCCTTTTATTCCGGGGGATGTTGCCAACGCTTCCACGTACGATTTCCCGGTTCGATTCAAAAAGGTGGAAGGCTTTACCGTGGCCAGGGCTATCGGACTTGATTCGTCTATCTATCCGGCACTGCTGGCTGCCGCACAGGATCTGGCAGAACAGGGTGTTCGGGCTGTTACCGGTGACTGCGGCTTCATGGCACTGCACCAGAAGAGGCTGGCGGAAGATCTCAACGTGCCTGTTTTTCTTTCAAGCCTTTTGCAGATTCCCTTTATTCTCAATATCCTTGGCCAGGGGCGTAAAGTAGGAGTGTTAACTGCAGATGCGCCAAGTCTTTCCGATAATCTTCTTGACTCCCTCACCATGCCGGACAAGGACAGGTTGGTCATCGCGGGGCTTGAAACCCAACCTAATTTTTACCGTTTTGTCATAGAGGAAACCGGCGAACTTGATGTTGCCGCTGTCGAGAAGGAAGTCGTTGCTGCCGGCGAACAGCTTGTTTCCGCCCACAACGAGGTGGCGGCGCTTCTGCTTGAATGCAGCCTGCTGCCCCCTTATAGCCAGGCTTTACAGAAGTCTGTCAAGCTCCCTGTTTTTGACTACATCACAATGATCAACTTTGTTTTTTCGGCCGTGGTTCAGAAGAGTTATTGCGGATTTATTTAAGAAGACTGACTCACTTTGTCCCTAATGTGAAAACCAATGCAGATAGTAGATAAGATTAAAAAATGTCAAGCAGAGCTGATTTCTCTTAGAAGAGACTTTCACCAGCATCCCGAGCTTGGATTCAACGAGCATCGTACCGCCCGTGTTGTTGAAACTTATCTGCAGAAACTGGGACTTGCGACAAAGCGTGTTGCCGGTACCGGAGTTGTAGCCCTTCTCGAAGGCAGTGAACCAGGGCCAACACTTATGCTGCGGGCTGATATGGATGCCCTGCCGGTACAGGAGGAGAACGACCTTGACTATGCTTCGGCAACGCCAGGTATCATGCACGCCTGCGGCCACGATGCTCACATGGCCATGCTGCTTGTTGCTGCTAAAATATTGGTGAAAATTAAGTCACAACTCAAAGGGACGATAAAATTTGTTTTTCAACCAAATGAAGAAGTTGCCGGCGCTATTCATATGATCAGTGAGGGCGTGCTTGAAAATCCAAGGGTTGATGCAGGCGTCGGTATTCATGTCTGGCCCACCATTGAAACCGGCAAGATCGGTATCAGCTCAGGCGTAGTAATGGCCGGTCTTGATGTTTTTAAAATGACCATCAATGGCCAGGGAGGACATACAGGCCAGCCGGAAGATGCTGTTGACCCCATCTTGGCAGCGGCAAATTTTATTCAGACCGTACAGATGATCCAGACCAGGGAGATCAGTGATCTGAAGCCTACCATCATTATGTTCGGGAAAATCGAAGGTGGCACAAAATCCAATATTGTGTCGGATAAAGTGTATCTTGAAGGTTCAATCCGGTTCCTCTACAAAGGAGGACCAGACAGTAACGAGCAGCCTACTGAACGATTTATCCGTATTGCCGAACAGGTCTGCCGGACCCACAGATGCACATGCGATATTGAAATTGAACATGAAAA
>JBDLID010000234.1:0-3180 GCA_039715055.1 Thermodesulfobacteriota bacterium
AAGGCAGAGAAGTGGCACAAAAGAACCTGTACTGGCTGCATTATTGCCTGTTTCAGGTGCAGCCAGACCACGCAGGCTCCCTTTGCCGAATTTTTTCTGTTCTTCTGCCGGTGCCAGGTTACGTTCCATGCCGTACGACATGAAAGAACCCAGGGTCGCCCCTGCCCCCGGCAAAACACCTATAAAAAAACCGAGCAATGAAGAACGGGCAATTGTAGGCGTAATCAGTTTAAATTCTTTTCTGGTTACTTTGAGACTTTTAAAACCGATCATTTTTGGCTTTAAACTGTCTGATGAAGCATCCCTGGTCAAAACAATGGACAGCGCTTCCGTCAGGGCAAAGGTAGCCATGGCGAGCAGGAGGAATTCGATACCGTCCAGTAATTCCAGGGAGCCAAAAGTAAACCGCTGTACTCCGGAGGTCTGATCTGTACCCACCGTTGCCAGCATCAATCCCAGCACGACCATAAGCAATGCCTTCAAGACGCTTCCCCGCCCGGCAAAGGCGGATACAGCAGTAAGGCCGAGGATCATCAGGGCGAAATAGTCGGCTGACTGAAAACTGGTTGCCACACTGGCCAGCATCGGGGCAAAGATCATCAACATGATGACCGAAATGGTACCGCCGGAAAACGATGAGTAGGCTGCAATGGCCAGGGCCTTGCCTGGATACCCCTTGCGAGCCAGCGGATATCCATCCAGTGCTGTTGCTACTGTCGCCGCCTCACCAGGTGCATTGATCAAAATAGATGAGGTTGATCCGCCGAAGATTGCTCCATAATAGACCCCGGAGAGTAATACCATGCCGGTGGTAGGATCAAAGCCATAGGTCACCGGGATCATCAGTGCAACAGCGGTTATCGGTCCCAGCCCCGGCAGCATGCCGATCAGGCTGCCCATGAAACAGCCAAACAGTACCATACCGATGTTTATCGGGATCATGGTGGTGGTAATACCAGCCAGCATCCCGCTGATCATTCCGTCCCACATCAAATAAAACCAAGTATGTAAAAGATTTCACCAGGTGCAATATACACGCCAAGCAGTGATGACATAATAAACCAGAGCAGAACAACGAGCGGAACAGCGGCCAGTACCATGATTTTAATTCGTCGTTCACCGAGAATGTAAAAACCGGCTATCAGGAAGAGTATCGAAGCGACAATGAACCCGACCCACTTCATGATCAGCCCGTATACGACCATCAGTACGACAAGGGATATAGCCCTACGCCATGCCATGCCAGCGGTGACATCAGTAAGGGTTTTTTTCCCGGCAGGATCACGGACCGGCAGGACCAGAATCATCAGCGACAGAACAATGCCGGCAACGGCCAGGCCATAGGGCATGGTCCGGGCGGTGAATACCTCCTGCTGGGCAAGGAAACTCAATTGAATACTGGTAGCCAGTAAACCGTATGTTATGGAAAAGAGCAGCATGAATAATGCTCCGACTTTTTCCCGGGCCATAGACGAACCTTCGAGCAGGATTATCCCCCGCAACAGACGTTTGCGGGGGAATTGATTATCGAAAAAACAACTGCTACTTGATAAAACCAAGTTTGCGCATCATGCCGCCAATCTCTTTTTCCATATTTTCGAGAAAAGCGGTGAACTCAGCACCCGGCTTATACAGATCCTGCCAGCCTCGCTGATCACGAATCTTTGCCCACTCCGGGGTAGCATACATCTTCTTCAAGACGTCACGATAGGCCTCTTTTTTTTCTTCAGACAGACCCGGTGCTGCGAAAAAACCACGCCAGTTGGCAAAGGTCATATCATAGCCGGACTCTTTTACTGTAGGGACATCCGGAGCCTGAGGCAGCCTTTTCTCAGAAGTTACGGCGAGAATGCGGACTTCGCCCTGGTTGGCCAGGCCAATAGCCTCACCAAAACCGGTTGAAAGGGCCTGGGTATCACCGGACAGTAAACCGGCCATGGCCTTTCCGCCTGCATCGTAGGGAACGTAAACCAGTTTCAACGGATCGCCGCCGCTGGCCTGGACGATCATAGCTGGGACCAAGTGATCCATTGATCCCTTAACAGAACCACCGGCAATCTTGACGGAGCGGGGATTTTGTTTAAAATCAGCCATCATCTGCTCAATAGTCTGGTACTTGGAATCTTTGGGAACAACCAGTGCCGCATAATCGGCAATAACAGCAGCAATCGGAGTCAGATCGCGAAAGGATTGCGGAAACACACCGGTCAGGGAACGAATGATGATCGGGGTTGAGTTGACCATCAGGGTGCCCTGCTGACGCTTAGCAGTACTGATCAGGTGATTGAGGGCTTTACCACCGCCACCGCCGGACATATTTTCAAAAGAGGCCTTTTTAATCAATCCGGAGTCAAGCAATGCTTTACCGACTCCACGGGCTGTACCATCCCATCCCCCACCGGCTCCTCCTGGAATCAGGAAATGAATATCTCCGACCTCTGCTGCCGCTAAAACCATGTTGACGGGCATGGCAAAACCTAGCAGCGCCAATACAACCAAGAAACGTCCCAGCCATTTTTGTGTCATACTTAACTCCTGTCTCAGTTGCGTCCGGGACAAACCCGATCCGACACTATTACCGGACGAGATTATTCCCTCACTATTTGAAAAAAGTGTTTATTTCTATGCGTTGACAAATAGAACCTGTTTTTCAGGAATCACAAGTACAACCCCTTCTTTTTCATCGTAGACCCTTTTGCCCCGGTAATGATCCACATCGGCAAGCACGGTGACTTCTCCTACCTTAATATGATAACGCACAGTGGAACCTAAAAATTCCAGGGACTGTATGGATCCCTTTAAATGAACAGCTGACTGTATTTCATTGTCAGGGTTAATCAGGACAGTTTGCGGTCTGAAAACGATATTTCCATGTCGTTCGTCAGCCGGTGCATCAACCGGGATTTCAAGTCCGTCCCCTGCGCGGAAAAATGTTTTTCCATCAATGCTGACGACCTCACCCTCAATCATATTTGTGGTCCCGAGAAAGTGGGCAACAAACGTATTTACAGGAGAATCATACAGGTTCATTGGAGAACCGATCTGCTGGATAATCCCTTTGTCAAGAACCGCCATCCGGTCGGATATGGTATTGGCCTCTTCCTGGTCATGGGTAACAAAAATAGTGGTCAGGCCGAGCTTGCGCTGGAGTTTCAGGATATCGGTACGCATCTGCACCCG
>JBDLID010000235.1:0-3141 GCA_039715055.1 Thermodesulfobacteriota bacterium
TGCTGTCTCGGAGTCGGGGGCGGGCAGGGTGCCCATCTGTCGCAGGCTTTGCCGGAGCACCCCGTTGATCAGGCTGCACAGTTTTTTCGGCAGTCTGTTTTGCCTGGCAACTTTAACCGATTCATTGACCGCGGCCGGAGCCGGTGTCCTGTCGAGAAAAAAAATCTGGTAGAGCCCGCTGTAGAGAACCTGGCGTACAGTTGGGTGAAGTTTGTTGATCGGCTGGTGAAGCAGTCTGGTCAGGAGGAGGTCAAGGTAATCACGGTGGCGCAGCACCCCGTAAATAATGTTCATGGCAAAAGACCTGTCCCTGCCGGAAAGATTGTGTCGGGCTGTGAGTTTGTCAAACAGGGTGTCCAGCGGCTGCGGCTTTTTGTGAAAACGCACCAGGGTCTCAATGGCAATGAAACGGGCGGTTGGGGGGGAGGCTGCTTCCGGTGGGGGCTGCCTGTCTGCTGCTGAAGCTAACACCGTTACCCGGCGATGAGACGGTCAATGGCGCCGATGAGCTCTGTGATGGGGGAACCTTTTGAGATCAGGGTGCGATGTGCTTCGTCACCTCCGAACTTGAGAACTTCTTCAGGGCTGACCATGCCCGACAGGTAGAGAATGGGAAGTGAGGCAGTTTCAGGCTTGGCACTGAGAATGGAAGCAATTTCCACACCGTGCCGGTCGGGCATGTTGATGTCGAGAATGACAAGGTCCGATTTCTGGTCGGCAACGAGCTTTTCCGCCTCACCCGGCTGGGTCGTGTAGCTGACTTGAAATCGCTCGGTTGATTCCAGTTGTAACTTGATCAGTTCACAGGCGTCCTGATCATCATCTACCAGGGCAATTTTGATAAGTTGCGACATTGTATTTCTCCGGGTATTGAGGGGCTCACTATTAAACAAACCTCCATATCGTCCTGTGATTGTAGCATAATATGTTGTTGGAGCGGAAGCGAAAAGAGAATAATTCGTAAAAAGCCTCCCTGGCGGCCGCGGTCCTCATTATTCTAAGGGTTCAGGGAGTATTGAGGAGGCCTTGTAAAGCCCTACTCGTAATGAACTGTGACCCGGTCGAGATAGGTTGTGATGGAGGAAATAATTTCCGCTGTTTCTTCGTGTTGGTTTCTTTCGACGATTTTTTCAAGGACCAGGCAGGCATCTCCTAATTCCTTAAAGCCGTACATCCAGGATGTTCCCTTGACGGCATGGGCAATTGACTTCAATCTGTCGAGCCTGCCGCTCTCCAGGGCAATTTTCATGTCCTCGACATCTTTTTGTTTGTTCTCGAGAAAGCGGGGAATAAGTTTTGCCATTTTCTGCTGCAGGGTAATGGTCGTGCTGTCCAGGGAGATGGTTGCTCCTGTTGCCGGTGACGGTGGTGGGGCGGTATCTTGGTCAGTGGGAAGGGGGTTGTTGTCCAGGTAAGACTGGATAAGGTTGACCAGACGCCTTTTTTGTACCGGTTTTGTGAGGTAATCACTGCAGCCGGCCTCTATGCATTTTTTTCGGAAACGGACAAAGGCATGGGCGGTGAGGGCAATGATCGGCAGCGGTGTCCGATTCTCTTTCTTCTCAAGCCGCCGAATTCGACGAGTGGCCTCGTAGCCGTCCATGACCGGCATTTCGATATCCATGAGGATCAGGTCGTAACGGTTGGCCGTAACAGCATCATAGGCTTCCTGGCCGTTTCGGGCGATGTGGAGAACAAAGGGGGTGTCGTTCAGGTAGAGTCTGATGAGATTTGAGTTGTCCTCATTATCGTCCACCAGGAGGATGTCGGCCGGCTTCAGGAGAGGGCATTCGATCCTGGGCGTATCGTTCTCCTCGTTTAAAGCCGGCCGTGGGCCAGTTGCCGCCAGGTAGGGGGATGTGAAAAAAAAGGTTGAGCCCTGGTCCATCTTGCTCTCAAGCCAGATGCGGCCACCCATCATGGTGACCAGTTTGTGGGATATGGTCAGTCCCAGTCCGGTTCCACCATACTTGCGGGTCGTCAGTGAGTCGGCCTGGGTGAAGCTGTTGAATATCAACTCCTGCTTTTCTGCGGGAATGCCTATGCCTGTGTCGTTGATGGTAAAAAGCAGGGTGTCAGGTTCCGGATCATGATCCACGGTGACCTCCACCCGGCCCTTGCGGGTAAATTTAACGGCATTGCCGACCAGGTTGATGAGGATCTGGCGAAGCCGGGTCGGGTCACCCTTGATGTAAGCCGGGGCCTGGGGCGTTGTGTGGACGTGGAGCTCAGTTTCCTGCTGTTTCGCCCGGTATGAGACAATGGCGGTGACTCCCTTGAGAAGCTCTTCAAGATCAAAATCAATGGACTCCATCTCGGTTTGACCTGCTTCAATCTTTGAAAGATCAAGGATGTCATTGATGATGTCGAGCAGATTTTCACCGGCGGTGCGGAAGATCCTGACATATTCACGCTGGTCGCTGGTCAGTTCTGTATCGGCCAGTACTTCAGCCATGCCGATGATGGAGTTGAGCGGAGTCCTGATTTCATGGCTCATGGAGGCGAGGAATTCACTCTTGGAACGGCTGGCGTCCAGGGAAAGGCGGCTGAGCCGCTGGTTTTCAAGAAGCATGTCGTGCAGGTGAAGGTGGGTTCGTACCCGGGCAAGCAGCTCCAGCCGGTTGGAGGGCTTGACAATATAGTCGTGGCCACCGGCATCAAAACCCTGGATGATATCCTCCTTCTGGGACAAAGAGGTGAGAAAGATAACCGGAACATCGGTAAGCGTCGGATTTTCACGAAGTTTACGGCAGAGGCTGAATCCGTCAATCCCGGGCATCATGACGTCGAGCAGGATGATATCGGGGGTCAGAGATGTGGTGACCTGCAGGGCTTCTTCGCCGTTACGGCCGGCAACTACGTGGTAGCCGGCGTCTTTGAGGATCGCCGAGTGAACCTCGAGGCTCATGTTGTTGTCATCGACGATAAGTATGGTGTGAGTTTTTTTTGTCATAAAGGGGGCCCGTCATGTCGACAGGAGGCGGTGGCGGTACACTGCCTCCCAGTGGTTCGAGTCTACGGTGATACCGTTTAATCCTTGGTGTAAATCAAATTAAAAAAGACATGTCTGTCAAACAGATATTGTTGGTTGGTGGACAGCAAAGTTAGCTGGTCTTGCGAAAAGTTGTACAGCTCTGGATT
>JBDLID010000236.1:0-3103 GCA_039715055.1 Thermodesulfobacteriota bacterium
GAGGCCGATCACCTGCTCCAGGCTGGTTTTTCCGGTGAGATCCACAACATGGTGACCACACCTCGCTGAACTGTCAGCAATCTCTGCAGCTGCCTTGCCGTCGGCGTCCGTGCCGAATACGAGGATAACACAGCCTGAATCGCCCAACCTCTCGCAGATCATGGTGGCCAGTTCCGAAAATTTGGCAGCAGGCCACCTCTTGGCAGGACCATAGGCAGCGCCGGGGTTAAAGCCGATGACAGGGACGCGTTCAGCCTCGGCCGGATTCACTGGAACCTTATTACCGTCCGGGGTGGATCTGCCGTGTTTTTCAATCAAAGTGGCAAGCCTCGTCTCTGTCCACTGTTTTAACTTTTCAGGCAGAGGCAGGTGTAACCGATCCGGGCCGAGGCTCATCCCAAGGGCTTTGCAGAGGTACTGGTAGTAGTATACCTGATGTTTCTTTCTGAGCTCAGCAGGTATTTTCACTCCGTGGCTGAGAAGAATCCCTCGTCCGTCGCGGCGAAAACCGGCACGGACCGGAATCTTTGCAAGGCTCCCGATAAAAGCAGCCTCAAAGGCGTTCTGCAGATAGATCACCGCGTCAAACTGGTGTTCTCTAAGCTCTTTGCCTACGGCCAGAACCCCTTTGACCTTGCCCTTATGCCGCACTTTTTTGTCATAGTCGATCACCTCGTCCACATCGGGACTGAGGCGAAAAATATCGCCGACCCAGGGCATGGCGAGCATGGTAATCCTGGCGTCAGGGAAATTACTGCGGATGGTATGGACCGCAGGCGTTGTCATGATGGCATCACCGATCCAGTTGGTTGAACGGATCAGGATGCTCTTCAGCGGCAGGCGGGTCAGGTCGGCTTCCATGGAATGTTCTCAGTTCTGCTCTTCAACCACCAGCTCGGCAAGCTGGTTCTGGGCAAACTCGATCCCGGGATCAAGTGACAGGGCCAGAGTGAAAAAATGAATGGCGTTTTCCCTGTCATCGATTTTTCGATAATTGACACCCAGGTTGGCATAATCCATGGCTGAAGCCGGATTGAGTTCAACAGCCCGGTGAAAATGAACAATGGCCTTATGAAAGTCCTCTTTTTTAAAGTAGCAGACCCCTAATGTGTTGTGAAGGTCTGGACGTTCCTCATCCACCTGTCTGCCGAGCTCAAGGGCCTCAACAGCATCGTCATAGCGCTCCATATCTTTGAGACAGATCCCCTTGTAGGAGTAGATATACGGAAGGTCTTCGTCTTCGGGATTATGGGCCAGGGCCCTGTCAAAATGAAGCAGAGCATCTTCGTAGTCACCAACCTCAAGGAGGTTGCGGCCCCGGTAGAAATGAATGTAATACCCATCCGGGATCAGCTCAGCCACCTGCCTGAATTTTGCTTCAAGCTCTGCTGGCGATTGGATCAGCTCAGTTATCAGCTTGGCCCCAAAAAGTCCAACATCGCAGATCATTGAGCGTTCGCGGAAATGTGCCCCGGGGACAATGGTGTAAATGGCAGGGATTTGCAGCTGCTGGTGGGTGACATCGATCATAAAGACCTCGAAATCCCTTTCCTGCAGCGCATCCACACAGTTTTCCACCTCAACCCTGATATTGTCATGGGTGAGATCGGCCATCTCCTCGATACGGATGGAGCTGTCGCTTTGAGTGAGATAAGAGACCTCCTCCATTGAAAGAGGTTTTGGCAGACCTGAGGCCACATAGTTGGATCCGGAGTTAAAATCACCACCAAGCTGGGCCACTTCGGTGATGGCTCGAATCAGTGCTTTTTCAGGGTTGGGCGTTGTACCGGCGGTGTAGACGATCTCTGATTTTTCCGGAAATGTGGAGGGGTCCATGCCCATGGCAGCCACTGTACAGATACCGGTATCGAGAGTGAAATCATTGAGAAAGAGTTCAACACCGTTTTTTCTGAATTTTTCTATCAACTCGAGCGCCACCGGATCTCGCACCGAATCGATTTCGATTTTCGGTGTCTTGAGCTTCTTCTGGTTAACAAGAGAACAGACATGGCGCTCGACAATTTCTGAAATACCCTGCATGGCCGCCTCTTCAAGGGTGTTTCCTGCTGACGGGCCGTTGAATTCATTGATGGCAAAAAACCATGAAAACGGGATCAGAACCTCTTCGCCGCTGCCCAGGCTGGTGGCCCAGGTCCACTGCATGGGAACCCCCTCCAGCAGTTTTTCAAGAAAAACAACGTCACGGGTCTCATCATGAACCGATTTCAAAAGCAGTTTCATATCCATCACAGGATAACCCTGACGGACCATCTCTTTATAGTCGCCACGAATGAAGTTTTCTTCATTGGACTTAAAAGTAAAAAATGAAAATCGCTCAGCAAGCTCCATGCAGGCTGAAGCTTTGGCCTGATCCGCCGAAGCCCCCTTGCCCATCTGCTTTTTTGTTCCGGTCATCTCCCGGGCATCTGCACCGCATACACTGAAATAAACTGGGATGCCGAGTCTGCCGTTATCAATGCGCTTCACCTCTTCAAGGATATCCAGGTCGAGACCAGCGATTTTTTCTTCAAATCTGGCAACGGTATCTTCGGGGCGAATGGCCTTGTCCTGATCAGTTGTAAAGGTCTTGAAACAGTCGTTGAATCTAATGGCGTTTTTCTGCATCGCAGCTCTATGTGTATTTTATTTATTAAAGGTAGCTGGTAAACCTGAAGGCATCAGGAGGTCAGAGTAAGGATTACGAGGGAAAGTGTCATTTTCTCAAAGGGAAAAGACACTATACTGAGGACACATCATTTTGCAAACGGAAACCCATTAGAGATCAGGAAAAGGCGTCGGCCCAGTCAACCCCTTCAAGATAATAATCGACCAACTGAGACTGTTTGAGTTCTATGGATTCAAGCAGTTCCTCAAGCAGCACCCACCGGCCTCTCTCATAGTTTTCAATCATCACGAGAAAAGGAAAAAGCCTGCCTGATCGTATAATCAGCGCCTCTTTGATAGCATCTGAAAGCGGCAGCCGCGACATGATGTGTTCCATGGGATGATCGACTATGGCATCAATCAGGGAGAATAGTCCAAGCATGAACAACTCTTCAGAGGCACTGTTTTTGGCCTCACCTGTTTGCTCGAGAGACCGTGC
>JBDLID010000237.1:0-3096 GCA_039715055.1 Thermodesulfobacteriota bacterium
CGTGTTTTGGTTCAAAACCGCTTTTTAGGCAGTTTTACCCTGACACCCAACAGGTACTACCCATTACTACGGGTAACTAACCGATACCGATGCATTCCAGACAGATATTCACTGCCTGCTCAAGGACGCGTTGCGGTTCGTTTACATTTATCCCAAAGAGAAAGAGCGAAAGAAAAAGGATAAATGAGAGGATAGTGAGGCGACCGATCCCTCTTTTCGGTGATGTGCTTTCTTTTTTCATGATAGAGTTTTTTTATGCCATGAGATTGCTGACGGATTGAATCTTTTCTCCTATGTGGACCTCTTTGTCCCTGCGGTCATCGATGGTGATGTTGGTCACCACCCTGACTGCCCCATGGTCGAAAGGGGTTTCATAAATTCTGGCCAGCAGTTTGAAAAGGTCGTGGACATCGCCTTCCACTATGGTGGCCATGTCGGTGAGACGGAAGGTGGCGCCCTCCTGTCTTAAACGTTTCTGGATTTCAGCAACGTGATTTCCAACCGAGATCCCCTGCCCCATGGGAATCATGGTAAACTGGAGCAGTGCCATAGCTTCCTCCTTCAGCGATCTTCGCCGGCTATAAGTTCAACGAGCCTTTCAAGGTCATCCAGCGAGTAGTACTCGATTTCAAGTTTTCCCCGGCTTCCGTTCTGTACCAGATGGATCTTGGAGTGCAGCCTGTTGGTCATACGGTTCAATAGGGCCTGAGAAAAGGAGGCCGGAATGGTTGCGCTGGGCTGTGGTGCAGCAGTGGTGGTTCTTCGTTTCTGCTTTATCCTGGAGGCCAGCTTTTCTGTCTGACGCACAGAGAGTCCCTTGGCTACGATCTGGTCCCTGGCATCTTTCATGGCCGCAAGGTCATCGGAGAGGCGCAGCAGTGGTCTGGCATGACCTTCTGTCAAAACCCCTGCCCCGATATCATCCTTAATAAAATCAGGTAGTTGTAGGAGGCGCAACCGGTTTGTCACCGTTGATCGCTTTTTCCCCACCCTTTCCGCGGCCTGTTCCTGAGTGTAGGAAAAAACCTTGATCAGTTTTTCGTAGGCCTCAGCCTCCTCAATGGGGTTGAGGTCCTTGCGCTGTACATTTTCGATGAGGGCAAGTTCAAGGAGTTCATCCTCGCCGCTTACGTCCCTTATGACAACCGGCACCGTATCTAGACCGATCTGCTTCGATGCACGCAGTCGTCGTTCACCAGCTATAAGTCCGTAGCTCCCGTCACCGTTAGAGGTAACCACCAGTGGTTGAATAACTCCTTTTTCGCTGATGGAGTCTGCCAGTTCCTGTAAACTTTCGTCATCGAAATGGGTCCGAGGTTGGAATTGGTTGGGAACAATCTTGTCCACCTCACAGGCAAAGTATTTCTCTTCCTCCTGCTCCTGATTGAACAGTAAGTCCACTCCTCTTCCCAGACCTTTCTTTTTAACCATGTCTCTCCCCTACCCTTGTCTTCGTAAGAATTCATTCCCGAATTTTATATATGCCTGAGCCCCACTTGACTTGATATCGTAGTCGATGATTGTCTGCCCATGACTCGGACACTCGCTTAAACGGACGTTTCTTGGAATAACCGTTTTAAAGACCTGGCTACCAAAATGTTTCTTGATCTCATCCGCAACCTGAAAGGTCAGCCGGTTCCTTTTGTCAAACATGGTCAATAGCAGACCCTCTATAAAAAGGACTTTATTCAGTGATTTTTTCACCGAGCGGATGGTTTTGACCAGTTGGGCCAGTCCTTCCATGGCAAAATATTCACACTGCATGGGAATGAGAACTGAGTCGGCGGCAGTGAGACTGTTAATGGTGAGTAACCCCAGGGAGGGAGGACAGTCGATTATGACGTAGTCAAAGTCATGACGCACCGGAGCGAGCATTTTCTTGAGGACGTGTTCCCTGTCCTTCAGCGAGAAGAGCTCCATTTCGGCGGCTGCCAAGTCTATGGATGATGGTGCGAGGGAGAGTTTTCGTTTGCTGCTGGGGGTGAGCAGAATATCCTTGAGCGGAATATCCTGAGTGTAACTCTGATAGAGATGGTCTCTGTAGTCTCCAGGATGAACCCCCATGCCGGAGCTGGCGTTGCCCTGCGGGTCGGAATCCACCAGGAGGACACTTTTTTTTCTGCGGGCCAGAGCGGCAGCGAGGTTCACAGCAGAGGTCGTTTTGCCGACCCCGCCCTTCTGGTTGGCCACCGCGATAACTTTTCCTTCGCCCATATTCCCCTCTCTCTCTGAAATATCCGAATGGTTCCCTATCTTGTACTTTTTTATCTCATTTCGTCCCTCCGCACAACGCTTTTAATGATTTCTTTGTCAATTATTTACTTTTCTTTTCAATCTGTCGAATATTTCAGCCAACTCTTGCCTTTATTCTTGCTGGTGGATAAATTGAGTATGGGCCTGTGAAAAAATTTTGCCATACAATCTCTTCTCTGTCGGAGGGTTTGTTGGGTGGCTGGTTGTCGGTCGCTGTCATTGGTAAATTGTGTGGTGCCTGGTTCTGTTTTGAGAGTTTGTGGCTGGTGATGGTTTTCGATGGGGAATGTTTCACGTGAAACATTGACTGGTGAAAGTGTATGAAAAGTGATTTTCTGGTTATTGGCAGCGGTATTGCGGGGCTATCCTTCGCCCTGAAGTGTGCAGAGCTTGGTACGGTGGTGATCGTCACCAAGAAAAAGGACGTGGACACGGCAACCAACCTGGCTCAAGGCGGGATTGCTGCGGTGTTGGAGCAGGGAGACACTTTGCAGTCACATGTGGAGGATACCCTTGTCTCCGGTGCCGGTCTTTGTGATGAGAAGGTGGTGCGGCAGGTTGTTGAGAGTGGTCCCGCAAGGGTTGCCGAGCTGGTGGCTTTGGGGGTGGAGTTTGTCCGTGACCAGGCAAGCTCTTCAGGATATTCGCTTGGGCGAGAGGGTGGCCACAGTCATCGCCGGGTGGCCCATGCCTATGATTTGACCGGCAGGGAGATAGAGCGGGCTCTGCTGGAGAAGGTCCGCAGCAACCCAAAAATACGGCTGGTTGAGGAGCATATGGTTGTCGATTTGCTGATTGTCGACGGCAGTGTGCCGGGTTGGTCGGTGAGGGGTGGCAGGAGAT
>JBDLID010000238.1:0-3082 GCA_039715055.1 Thermodesulfobacteriota bacterium
GCCGCCTCAGGGTGTCCTCCATTGGGACTGGCGTGCTTGAGACGATCCCTCTGCAGCAGTCGCCAGCCACTGCGATAATCCATTGACAGCAGCCAGGCCGCTCCAACCAGGCAGAATCCGCTCAGTCGGGCCGGGATAAAGTTGGCCGCGTCATCGACTTTTGCAGCACACCTGCCAAACTGCAGGTAGCGATCGTTTTTATAGCCGAACATGGAATCCATGGTGTTCACCGCCTTGTAGGTCATGGCGGCAAGGACAGCGGGAACAATCGGGTTGACGTCGAGCAGGAGCGCAACAGGAGAAAACAAAACAGCGTAAAAGAGCGGTGCCGTGATCCCATCGACCATGTTTTCGGCGACGGTCTCCACCGTGGCCCGGATCAGTGCCGGCCGATCCAGTGAACCGGTATCACGACCAACGATCATGGAGACCGCCGCTCTCGCCGGAGACGGGTCATCACTTTTCTTTAGGGCGTCGTAAACCGCCCTGCTATGGTTGAAAAGGTCACCGGCGCCAATGGTTGTGTAAAGAAGAAGGATCCCGCAGAGGGTAAGAACAACAGGTGAAATGACGGCTGCGAAGACCAGGATGTATCCGGTCAGGGCCAGAGTAAAGACGATCACCGCCGAAAATGTCAGAATGCCCGCCAGGGACACGTTTTTGACCAGAGTGCGGAAGAAATTTTCGCAACGGCTGCAGAACCAGCCGATGATCCTTACCGGATGAAACCGGTAGCGAGGGTCACCGATGATAGCGTCCAGTGCCAGGGCGATGAGGATCTGGCTTTCAAAAACAGTTAAAAACAGCACGAGAGATGTCTTTATTTCATGATTTATAACTGTGAAGAACCTACAACCCGAGCAGGGCCATGATCCTGTCCATATCAACGGATCGACGGACCACATCAGCCAGACGGTCAAAGGCCGGTTCCAGGTTGTACGGTGCCTGGACCTTTTCAAGCGCTGGAAGCCCCTGCCGGCTTCTCAGCCTGTCGATGAACCAGCGGCGGAAATCATCACCATCAAAGATACCGTGCAGATAGCTTCCCCAGATACGGCCTGAACTGTCGACCGTTCCGCAGGATGCACCACTTTCAAAGCGCAACAGTTCGTTATCATGCTGCCCACCACTCACGCCGTGGTGAATCTCATAACCGTGGATTGGACAGCCGGACGGAACATGCACGCCCTCCTGCCGGGTCAGACTTTTTTCGGGATCAAGCACAGTGGCCATTTTCAGGAGGTCAAGCCCGGTTACGCTCCTGCGGTTCGACTCGATGCCGTGCGGATCTTCAATGCGGGAACCGAGCATCTGATAACCACCGCAGATACCGACAATCTCGCAGCCGTTTTGAGCAAGCTGCATCAACGGCTCTGAAAATCCCTGGTTACCAAGAGCAGTCAAATCACCGATCACATTTTTTGAGCCGGGCAGAATGACCGCATCGGGCCTGCCGAGCTGGTCCGGATGATCTATGATGCGCAGATGAACGTCGGGCTCGTCGAGAAACGGCTCCAGATCGGTGAAATTTGAGATGTGGGGCAGGCTGAGCGCCGCAATCACCACGTGATCGCCCTTTGGCGGCCTGCTGTTGAACAGTCCGTTCTTAAAAGAGACTGAATCCTCTTCAGGAATCCCAAGATCATGAAGATAGGGAATCACACCCATCACCTCACGGCCCGTATGACCGGCCACATAGTCATGGGCCGATTGAAGAAGAGAAGCCTGGCCGCGAAAGCGGTTGACGAGAAATCCGGCCACCAGCTCACGCTCCCACTGGTCAAGAACCTCCATTGTGCCGACAAATGAGGCGTAGATGCCGCCCCGGTCTATGTCGCCGACCAGAAGAACCGGTGACTCGGCATAGCGGGCCATCTGCATATTGACAATGTCATGGGATTTCAAATTGACTTCGCCGGGAGAACCGGCGCCCTCAAGGAGGACGACGTCATAGTCTGCCGCCAGCTCATCATAACAGTCATGGGCCGAATGCACCGCCTCTTCCTTATAGCGGACATACTCGGAGACGTTCATGTTGCCCACCGCTTTGCCGCGAACAATGATCTGGCTGCCGGTATCGGAGTTGGGCTTGAGGAGGATGGGGTTCATCCGGATGTCGGGGTCAAGACGGGCGGCCTGGGCCTGCACCACCTGGGCCCTTCCCATCTCCAGTCCGTCATGGGTGACAAAGGAGTTGAGCGACATGTTCTGCGCCTTGAACGGTGCCACCCGAAGCCCTTCATCAATGAGGATACGGCAGAAGGCGGCAGTGAGGACGGACTTCCCTGCATTGGACGAGGTGCCCTGAAACATGAGCGAGGCAGCCGGCTTGCGCCTTGAAACCTTTTTAGATGTCTGACCGTGAAAAAATGTACTGATCCCTTCAAGCAGGCGACTGTTTTCCCTCTGCGTTCGTACAGCCACCCTGATATAGCTGTCATCAAGGCCATCGTAGTTGGCACAGCTGCGCACCAGGATCTTCTGCTCCAAGAGGTGACGTACCAGCTCAGGCCCCCTTCTGTCCCTGAGTTTCAGCAGCAGGTAGTTGACCCTGGAATCAAAAAGCTGCAGTCCTGAGAACTGCTTGAGTCCACTGACGAGATCCCGGCGCAGTTCGCTGCAGCTGCGACGTGTCTCTTCAGCATAATCCGAATCATCAAAGAGGTGGAGACCAACCGCCTGGGCCAGGCTGTTGACCGACCAGGGTGGGATTCTGTCACCAAGCTTTGCTGCAATTCGTCTCGGAAAGACTCCAAGCCCCAAGCGCAGGGCGGGAATACCGTAGAACTTGGTCAGCGAGTGGAGGGTGCTGATATTGTCTTCACTGCCGGCAACGCTTGTTGCCCCTTCAACAAAATCGAGGAAAGCCTCATCGACCAGAAAATCTGCTCCCGGAACAGAGCGGGCAAGTGCTTTGAGGTCTTCGGAATCGACCAGAGTTGCAGTGGGATTGTTGGGGCTGCCGATGATGACAAGATCACCCTCTTCGACCTGGTCAGCGAGGCTGTCGCAGTCCAGTCGAAAACCCTGTTCAGGCAGAAGTTCAATGGTCTTGACATCGACTTCGGCAAGCTCTGCCACC
>JBDLID010000239.1:0-2990 GCA_039715055.1 Thermodesulfobacteriota bacterium
GGTATAGGGCGAAGGGTGAAAGGGGAAAAGCGAATATTGAATATTGAATTTTGAATGTCGAATTTTGAAGGTGACGGTTAGGCGCCTTTGGCGCGGGTTGTTCTGAAGCAAAGGCGAATTTCGAACTTCGAAGGTGATTTGAGGCGTTGCAGGCATAGGTGGTTATGAAACAGATTAGAGCTGGAGTTATTGGGGTTGGTTATCTAGGGAATTTTCATGCCCAGAAGTATGCGGCCATGGAAGGGGTTGAGCTGGTTGGTGTTGCTGATAATGATAAAGAGCATGCGGAACGGGTGGCGTCTGAAAACGGCTGCAGATCCTTTACCGATTACCATGAACTGCTCAAGGAGGTGGACGCGGTGTCCATCGTCGTGCCCACCAGTCTCCATCATCAGGTTGCCGGGGACTGTATCGAGGCGGGTGTGGACATGTTGCTTGAAAAGCCCATGACCGTGACGCTCGTTGAGGCCGACGACCTGATTAAGAGGGCTGCTGAAAAAAAGCTGATCCTCCAGGTCGGCCATTTGGAGCGCTTCAATCCGGCGGTCCAGGCAATGGAGCCGTTTCTCACCCATCCCGTCTTTATTGAGTCCAACCGCATCGCAACCTTTAAAAACCGGGGGGTGGATGTTGATGTGGTGCTTGATTTGATGATCCACGACATCGATATTATCCTCAACATCGTCAAATCCCCGCTCAAAGAGATTCACACCGCAGGAGCGCCGGTGGTGACTCCCAATACAGATATTGCCAATGCACGGCTCATCTTTGAGAACGGCGCCACCGCAAATGTAACGGTCAGCCGGATCTCCATGACCAACATTCGCAAGATGCGGATATTTCAGCCGGGCTCCTATGTCAATGTTGATTTTGCCAACCGCAAGGTCATGACCATCACAATGAATGATGAGGTGCGCAGCGATGGGATGCCTGGACAGGATACGGAGGTCAGCCACTTTCCGGAAGGAGACGCCTTGAAGAGCGAGATCAGTCACTTCATCGACAATGTCCGTGAGCGCAGTGTTCCGCTGGTTCCGGGTGAGGCCGGACGTCGTGCCCTTGATGTGGCCCTGCAGGTGATCGATCAGATCAAAGAGCACCAGCAGCTCGAGGTGTTCCAGAAGGTTCGCGAGGCCATGGCCAATAAACATGGCAAATAGGGAAGTAATGATCATCGCCGGGGAAGCCTCCGGTGATCTGCACGGCGCAAACCTTGTAAAAGCCATGCAGGAGCGTGATCCTGATCTTCATTTTGTCGGCATGGGCTCAAAGGAGCTTGGCGGCTGCGGAGTGGAGATGCTCTACGACGCCAAGAAAATCTCGGTGGTCGGCCTTGTTGAGGTGTTCACCCATCTGGGCGATATCATGGATGCCCAGAAGATTCTTAAAAAGCGCATGGTGGAAAAACCGCCGGCGCTTCTCATCCTCATTGACTTCCCCGATTTCAACCTGATGCTGGCCAAAAAGGCCAAACGTCTCGGCATCCCCGTCTTTTACTATATCAGCCCCCAGGTCTGGGCCTGGCGGCAGGGGAGAGTGAAGACCATCGGCGAACGTATCGACCGGATCGGTGTCATTCTTCCTTTTGAGGAACAGTTCTACCGGGACCGTGGCGTTCCGGCGACCTATGTCGGCCACCCTCTGCTTGACGAGGTGAAGGTTGAGATGAGTCGGGACCGGTTTTGTCAGCAGTTGGGTATCGACCCTGAGCATAAATTGGTGGGGCTGTTGCCCGGCAGTCGTACCAAGGAGATCAGCTCCCTGCTTCCCGAATTTTTGGGTGCAGCTGGTCGGCTGAACGCGAAGTATGAAGGCAAACTTGTTTTTCTCATTCCCCTGGCAGTAACAGTATCCGAAGAGCAGCTTTTAGAGGCCGGTCTCGATGCGGTGGGAGACAATCTGCAATATCACATCATCCGCGATAATCGTTACGAGATGATGGCCGCCTGTGATGCAGTGGTGGCAGCTTCGGGCACGGTTGCCCTGGAGCTGGCCATTGTTGATACCCCCATGGTGATCAGCTATAAACTCTCCCGCAATACCTATCTTTTAGGGCGGATTCTGGCCCGTCACATGACACATTTTTCACTTGTTAATCTCATCGGCGGCGAGTCCGTTGTTCCGGAACTCCTCCAGGATGAGGTGAACCCTGAGCGCATTGAAAAGGAGTTGTCTGAGCTGCTCTTCAATGAGCCTGCCAGACAAAAGATGCTTGAGGGGCTGGCAATGGTTCGCCGCCGTCTGGGTGACCCGGGCGCTTCAGCCAAGGCCGCCGACCTCGCCTTTGAGCTCCTTCACTGATTGAACCTGCAATAGAAAAAGTATCCTGTCCAGCAATGATCATTGACCTGAGGAATAAAACTTCATAAAATTGTTAGAGGGGAAAGAAAACAGATAAAGCCAAATCTGCTGAAAGGCAGAGACGGAAAACCACGGGTCTTTTGAGATAGCCGGGCTGCCTGATTAGAAGGTAGCCCGGCTTATTTTTTTTGAAAACACCAGAAAGGGAAGTTGTAGAGGCTAAGACGGCTGGCATTTAATTGTTGATACATGAAAGGGGGATTGGTCATGAGAACAACAGGAAATGGTCGTATCTTTATGCTGCTCAGTATGTGTGTATTGGCTGCTACGCTCAGCGGCTGCGCAGATTCAGGGACAACGGGTGGCACCAGTTTGTCAGGCAAACAACTGGTGCTGGAAGATCTCGGCAATGGTGTGTGCAGCTACCACCCGTCCGGGCTGATGTGGCAGATCGAGCCGAGCAAAAAAATTTCAACCCTGAAAGAGGCTCTTGAGTATGTCAATTCCCTGGAACTTGCCGGATTTACAGATTGGCGGCTGCCCACACGTGATGAATGTCTCAACCTGGCCGAGCTGATCGATATGAAAAAAGGAAACTGTTCAATGAAAATAGACAGGGCGCACTGGGTGCAGGACAGGAAAAACGGTAAAGCCGGTTACTGGGATGACTATCCTCTCTGCGGAGGCTC
>JBDLID010000240.1:0-2977 GCA_039715055.1 Thermodesulfobacteriota bacterium
ACGACAAGATTAATTGGAGTGACACTTCTCCAACCCATCAAGGTCCAAAACACGGATTTCCTTTCCCTGAACCGAGATAAGCCCCTCATCAGTCATCTTTGAAAAAATCCGCGACAGGGTTTCAGGGATGGTTCCGAGCAGGCTGGCCAGCTGCCCCTTGGAGATGTCAAGACGAACCGTTTCCCCGGTGTCCTGTTCCTCCATCAGGTAAAGCAGATAGCCCGACAGACGTGCCGGCACCTCTTTAAGGGAGAGATTTTCAATCTGGGAGGCAAAACGCCGCAGCCGCATGGAGAGCATGGCCAGCATGTTCAGGGCAAGGGATGGGTTCTCGTTGACCAGTTCGACAAATCTTGCTCTTGGGAAAAAAAGCAGGGTCGCCTTGGCCAGTGCCATGGCATTGGCCGGAAAGGGCTGACCGTGGAACACGGGAACCTCGCCAAAAGGCTCACCAGGGCCAAAAATATGGAGAATCTGTTCCTTGCCGGCAAGAGACGTCTTAAAGATTTTCACCCGGCCCTCTGCAGCCATGTAGAAACCTCGTCCCTCATCACCTTCAAAAAAAATGCTTTCCCCACGGGAGAAACTCTGGACCTCGGCAATGGCGACAATATCGGCCAGCTGACTTTCGGGCAGCCCTTGAAAAAGGGGACTGCTGCCTATAACTTTTGCCTTATCAATCATTTCTCTCTGCTCCCCGGTCCCATCAGACCGATCTCACTATAGCGTCACACCCTTCCTGTATGAGTTTTTCTCAATTATATCCAATCAGGCCCGGTTCAGCCACCCTGAAAAGAGTCACAGCTGCTAATTTTCGTATGGATCCCAACAGGGGTTCAATTGACTGACATCTATGACACCTTGCACAGTATGGTCAAACAGGGTAAAAGATTCTCGCAGAAAGTTAATAACAGTGAATTGTCCACCGTTTCAAAAAAATAAATACAGGCTACCTGAAAAAATTAGAGTTTTTTCAGGTTGCCTACAGCCGATGGCCGCAAATGCTAGTTAAAGACCTCCTCAACAGTCATAAAACCACCTTCAGTTTTGAGTTTTTCCCTCCAAAGGAAGATGATGCCGCTGACCGGCTGCTGACAACCATCTCAAACCTGATGCCGCTCAACCCTTCCTACGTCAGCGTCACCTACGGTGCCGGAGGATCGACCCGGGACAGGACCCACGACCTGGTAGTGAGGATCAAAAAAGAGACCAGCATCCCGGTTGTCTCCCACCTTACCTGTGTCGGCTCCACCAGAGATGAGATTCACTCCATCCTCGAAAAATATGAACAGGCCGGGATTAAGAACATCCTGGCCCTGCGTGGAGATCCACCAAAGGGGGGATCTGATTTCATAAATCCACAAGACGGTTTTGCCTATGCCGCCGATCTCGTCGCCTATATCAAGAAGCACTTTCCCAAGATGTGCGTCGGCGTTGCCGGTTTCCCGGAAGGACACCCGGCAACGCCCAACAGGTTGCAGGAAATCGATTATCTCAAAGAAAAAGTTGACGCCGGGGCGGACTACATCGTTTCCCAGCTTTTCTTTGACAACCGCGATTTCTACGATTACTGCCAGCGATGCGAACTGGCCGGAATCAACGTGCCAAATATCGCAGGCATCATGCCGGTGACCTCCAAAACCGGCCTGGTCCGCACGGCCGAACTCGCCGCCGGAGCCCATATCCCCGCCCGTCTGTTAAAGGCGGTTCATCGTGCCGAAAATGACGAGTACGTTAAAAACGTCGGTATCCACTGGGCCACCGAACAGATCCGGGACCTGCTTGATAACGGGGTCCGTGGAATCCAGTTCTTCACCCTCAACGCCTCTACCGCTACCCAGGAGATCTACAAGTCTCTGGGGGTAAAGGACTCCGCCCAACTCCGCGACTGATCAGCTCATGAATATCCAGGCGGTCGGAATCAAGGACATCAAGCTGCCGGTACGCATCCGTGAGAAAGACGGCGGACTGCAGGACACGGTAGCTGAAATCAACCTTCAGGCCTCCATGCCCGGAGACTACCTGGAGAGTTGTGTCACCACCTTCACCTTGGTGCTGAACCGCTACCTTGACGAGATGAGCGTCACTATCTTTTTTGACCTGCTCAAAGAGGTCAGGGAGGAACTTGGTGCGGAATCAGCACGGCTGGAGATGAGCTTTCCCTATTTCATTGAAAAAAAGGCACCTGTTACCGGAACCCGCAGTCTGATGGAATACGGCTGCACCTTCTGCGGCAGCCTTGGCGAAGAAGAGGATTTCATCCTCAAGGTCCAGGTGCCGGTGACCACCCTGTGCCCCTGCTCAAAAGAAATCAGTTTAGCCGGAGCTCACAACCAGCGGGCCGAGGTCACCCTTTCGGTCAGTTTCAAAAAATTCATCTGGATTGAGGATCTCATCGAGATAGTGGAACGTGCCGCCTCATGCGAACTCTACGCCCTGCTCAAACGACCTGATGAAAAATACGTCACCGAACGGGCCTACAACAACCCCATGTTTGTTGAAGATGTGGTACGCAAGGTAGCGGTTACCGCCCTTGACCACCCGGACATCACCTGGTTTTCCGCCGGCGTCGAGAGTTTCGAGTCGATTCACAAACATTCGGCGTATGCTTACGTAGATTCCCGCGAAATACGGTAAAAGCTTCATCTGCACCTCAAATTTGAACGATCATATCTGCTCGGATAGGCTGGCTATTCCTCGCAGCTATGCTTATCCAGCTTTGAGGTACAGCTAAAGCTTTCGGATTAAGATTTCTACTTGCCCCCTTAAAAAAGAAAATGATGAGAATTTGTTTTATCGGTCTGCTGATCGTTTGGTGTCTGGTGCCCGGTACAGCTGCGGCGGGTGACGGCGGTCATACTCTCACTTTTATCGGTACGGCTGATTTACAGGGACATCTTGATCCGGCTTCCCGGTCTGTTGACCTGGAGGATAATGGAAAGAAGATCACTGTGGTCGGCGGAATCAGCAGACTGGC
>JBDLID010000241.1:0-2930 GCA_039715055.1 Thermodesulfobacteriota bacterium
GGGGAACCCGGCTACTGCCCAAACACTCGGCACAGCGGTTTTCGGGGGCGGGGTGACCGTAAGTCGTGACTATACAAAAGATGATGGTTCGGTTTCCATAGAAATAGTCTCTGATTCACCTGTTCTGCAATCGGTAATGGTGATGCTCAATAATCCGATGTTTGCCGGTGCTTCCGGCGGCAGTTTAAAGACAATTAAGGGGCAGCGTGCCATTGTCAAATATGACGACGGGGATCGCAGCGGTGACATAAACATTGTGGTTGCCGGTCGTTTCATGGTCACGGTGAAGGGAGATCGTGTAGATCAGGAAACATTGGTCGGTTATGCTGAGTCCATTGATTTTGTATCGCTGGCTAAGTATTGACAAGTATTGACTGTAGCCTGAAAAATATTCTCCCGGGGAGTGCTGCATAGGTTTTTCCTGTGAGAGAAGAGAACCCCTGTTGCCCTGGACTAGAATTGGCCTTCTTCCCAGCTTCAGGGGTTTTTTATGTAATTGAAAGGTACTGATCAGTAATGGTAATGTAGTGCTTTGTATGGTCCTGCTGCTGAAATAAATGTTTGATTCATGAGTAAACGGAGTTACCGGATGTCTGAAAAACAAAAAGGTCAGCCGTATAATCGGGCTGTAACTGATGAGGCGGTTTTTAAGGTGACCAAGGAAATCGTGGTCAAGTTCATCGAGGTTGGCCGTTTGACACCTGCCAACTTTGAAGAGACGTATGAGCGGGTTTTTCAGACTGTGAAAGAGTCGGCAAGAAACCTCTAATGGCAGCTCGGCTTGATCCTCGCCTGAATCGGTTGCCCGAGCATGTCCACCACATTCATATTATGGGTGTCTGCGGAACCGGTATGGCGGCCATGGCCGGGATGCTGAAGGACAGCGGTTTTCGGGTAACCGGTTCTGATAAGAATGTTTATCCCCCCATGTCCGATTTTCTGGCCAAGGCCGGTATTGATGTCATGGAAGGCTATCTGCCGGAAAACCTGGATCCCCGGCCTGAGCTGGTCATTGTCGGCAACGTGATCCAGGCGATTTTTCCTGAAGCGGAAGCGTTGGCTGAGCTGCGGATTCCCTACCTGTCCATGCCCCAGGCATTGGGCCATTTTTTTCTGAACGATAAAAAATCACTGGTTGTTGCCGGCACCCATGGCAAGACCACTACGTCCTCCATGCTGGCCACGGCCCTGCACCGGGCAGGCAGTTCTCCCGGTTTTCTCATCGGCGGCATTGTTGAGGCCTTTGGCCGAAATTACCGTATTGGTGATGGTGCGTTTTTTGTGGTAGAAGGGGACGAGTACGACACCGCTTTTTTCAACAAGGTATCCAAGTTTCTCCATTATCAGCCTTACTATGCTATTCTGACCTCCATTGAATTTGATCACGCGGATATCTTCGCAGACCTTGACCAGATTAAAGATTCTTTTACTGAATTTGTCAGGCTGATCCCGTCGGATGGTGGACTGGTTGCATGTATGGATGATCCCGTTGTAGCAGAGATCGCTGCCCTGTGCACCGGCCCGGTGATTAGTTACGGCACTGGCGATAACTGCAGATGGCAGTTGCGTGATCTTTCTGTTTCGGGTCTGACCAGCACCTTTGCCGCCTATAAGGATGGTGGCCTGTACGGCGAATTTTCCCTGGCCATGCCTGGTCAGCATAATGGGCTCAACGCACTGGCCGTGATTGCACTTATGGACCATCTTGGTATCCGGCAGGACGCCATCAGGCAAGGGCTGGCCTCATTTGAAGGGGTTAAGCGGCGTCAGCAGATCCGAGGTGAAGTTGGCGGTATCACCGTGCTGGATGATTTTGCCCATCATCCCACTGCAGTCAAAGAGACCATCAAGGCGCTCCATCTTGGCTGGCCTGATCGCCGTCTGGTCATTGTCTTTGAACCGCGCACCAACTCAAGTCGTCGTGCGGTTTTTCAGCAGCAGTATGCAGGTGCCTTTGGTGGTGCGGACCTGGTTGTTGTCCGGGAAATTGTGCCCCTGGCCACAGTACCTGCCCGTGAACAGTTTTCATCGCAAAAGCTGGTGGCTTCCCTGGCCGACCAGGGGATTGCGGCCGAGTATTTCCCCGACACTGACACGATTTTGAATTTTTTAGCTGAGCAGGCCCGACCCGGTGATGTCATTGCCATTCTGTCCAATGGCGGTTTTGATAACATTCACCAGCGCCTGCTGGCCCGCCTTAAGCGATGATACTGTCGCGGAATGAATAAAAATTCATTAGGGTCTGTTTCTGTATCAAGTCAGTATCTTTATGAATTTCTGCGTTAAAAGTTGTTTTCCAGTGGGTTTTTTTCTCTTTTTCGTGTAGATATAATCCGGTTGTTATCATTTTGTTTTTCGTTGTCCGATTTGGAATTGCTCAGGGCAGGAAAAAAGCGAACAGGCATGTCCGACAGCCGGACAGCTCAATGTTGTGTATTTTTGTAAACAGTAAGGAGTGACTTTATGAAGATTGCGGTCATGAAAGAAATCCATGAGGGGGAAAAACGCGTTCCTCTGATACCGCCTACAGTGGACAAACTGGTCAAACTTGGGGCTCAAGTGGAGATCGAATCCGGGCTCGGCCTGACCTGTCGGTTTGAGGATGCGGATTACCTGAAAGCAGGAGCCACCATCGGTACCTCTCGTAAAGACATGCTGGGGGCGGCCGATATTGTCCTGCGGTTGCGCAAGCCGCCCATGGATGAGGTCGAGTTGATGAAAAAGGGATGTATCCATGTCAGTTACCTGGACCCCTTTAATGAGGTCGAGCTGGTTGACAAACTCAAAGAGGCCGGTATCTCCGCAATCAGCCTGGAGATGATTCCCCGGACCACTATTGCCCAGAAAATGGACGTGCTCTCCTCCCAGGCTAACCTGGGCGGCTATGTATCGGTGGTTCTTGGTGCTGAGCATCTGGACAAGGTGTTTCC
>JBDLID010000242.1:0-2907 GCA_039715055.1 Thermodesulfobacteriota bacterium
AGCCTGAGGCGGATGAGAGACAGCCTGGGGTACAGAAGGGGCCACTGTCTTTTCCACTTCATCAGCTGGTTGCTGTGCAGGAAGGGTAGCAACCACTTTTTTCACTTCAGCAACTGGTTCTGGTACAGGAGGACTTGCGGCCCCCTTTTTTACATCATCGACTGGCTGCGGCGCAGGAGGAGTTGCGATCATTCTGCCTTCATCACCTCCAGTCAGGAAAAAAACCAGCCCACCGGCAAGAAGAAGTGCAGCAACACCAGCTGCAGTAAGAAGTCCTTTCTTCGGGGATTGGCTTTTTTCTACCGGTATCCCGGCTTCCTGTATTTTCCCTGGCGTTTCTTGTTCAACCACAGCAGCAGGAGGCTCAGTAGTTTTTTCCTGCCTGAGCATATTCGCCTCATCTCCTTCTGACGGAGCACCTGAAAAAGATGACAGAGCAATGGTAGCATCGCTGTCACCTCCTGGTGGTGCCTCATCCGGGGCCAGGGCTACAGTGGCGTCATCAACAGGGGCGCTCTTTGCAGCCGATTCACTTTGCGGAGCCACCACAGTCTGTTCGTCAGGCGCAGGAGCACCACTGAAAGCCTGGCTCCCTGCAGCGGTTCTGGCAATGGTCGACTCATCGGCCTGACTCCCCCCGTGTCCCATCCTGAATCGTGCGGCCTGGATATCCCGCTTAAAATCATCCGCCTTCTGGTACCTGTCCTCCCGGCTCTTGGCCAGGCTCTTGAGAACGATCTCGTCAAGGAAGGCAGGAATGGTAATATCAAGGTGGGATGGCGGCACCGGCTCCAGGTTAATGATCTTGTGCATGATCGAAGCCACCGTAGAACCGGAGAATGGTTTTTCACCGGTGAGAAACTGGTAGAAAACAACACCTGCTGAAAAAATATCGGTACGGCCGTCCACTCTCTGGCCGATCAGTTGCTCCGGCGACATGTAACTCGGCGTCCCCATCACGGTCCCGGCCTGGGTCAGCTCGGATGTTTCAAGGCGGGCAATACCGAAATCGGTGACCATAATGTCACCGTTGTTCTGGACGATGATATTGGCCGGCTTGATATCACGGTGGAAGATATTGTGTTTGTGTGAAAAGGCCAGAGCGTCAACGAGCTGCTCCATGATGGTGAGAATGGTCTCAAGGGAGAACTTTTCCTGTTTGTCAAAGTAATCCTTGAGATCCCTTCCTTCGGCATAGGTCATGGCGATAAAGGTCTCGCCCTGATCCTCTCCGTATTCAAAAACAGCTACGATGTGTGGATGATGAAGCTGGCCGATTGCCTGGGCCTCATGCTGAAAACGCTTCAGCATATCTTCACCGCTTTTCGAGGAGATCAGCTCATTTCTGATGGTCTTGATGGCAACCTTGCGCTGAATGCCGGGATCAACAGCTTTGTAAACAGCCCCCATGGAGCCGGTGCCGATCTTACCGAGAATTTCATACTTGCCAATTTTTTGAGTCATAAGAAAATGTCTTTCATACGGGAACAGGACAGTCTTTCGGGTTTGGTGGGGATCAGGGCTTGAGTGTAAGTTTTTTTCTGGCCTCTGTAAACTGGGCGCACTGAAAACTCACACCGGCATCGTCAAGCTCCATGGAATCAAGAATTTTACCCATCAGCCTGTCCCTGATTTGATTTATGGTGTCTGAGGTCTGAATAAAATACCCGGATTGTTCATCCAACTCGGCAATTCCGCCAATGGGTTCATCGCTGCCGTACATGTGAACCGTTGCATTGCCGAAGGGCGGACCGATGATGAACTTAAATTTATCGCCGGACTGCTCATTGGGGAAAAAGCTGTTACCATGAGCAAAGCGTTCTTCAGGTTTGAAAGAGTTGGGCAGTAACTGGGTAACACTGTTGTCAGGAGCCTGCTCCACAAGACACATGAACAGATCCCGGTTGGACTCGAGGTTAAAAACCAGCTCATCTCCCTCGCTGTAGACACTCTTGTCAGTGTTGACACCAAGGGTCAGCAGGTTTCCCGGCGTTGATCCATGCACTTCATATTCGACAACTCCGGCCAGTCGCATACCAACCAGGTTGTCGCCGACAGTAGCACTGTCCACACGATGTTTTCTCAAAGGACGAAAGCCTTTTCCCTTTTTTTTCCTTATCTCAAATAAGGCCGAACCGGAAATATGGGTTTCAAGGTAGGCGGTGATTTTTTTCTCAGCCAGTTTTACAGCTGCAAGTCCCGCTGCCTCTTCGAGCTCCGGTTCCGACTGTCCGGTTGTTGAGTAGGCATATCCATTGACAATACACAGCAACGACCTGGCATTGGCGATTTCCTGCTCTTTTGACTGAGCCGCAACCACTCCAGCCCCACTCCAGTAAAGGAGCAGGGCTGAGAGCAGCAACACTGTTTTATTTTTCATTTATCTTTTTTGTTTTCAGAGAGTTGACCTCACCACAGTAGCAGTTTCTGCACCTGACCTCAACCAGAATCAATCAGACCCAGTACCTGCGGGTATAGGTGTAAGTGTAACGCCGGCGATAGGTACGGGTGTAGGTGTAACGCCGGCGATAAGTGCGGTAATAGGTGTAGCGATAGCGTCTGTAGACCCAGCGACCACCTATGATATTTTCAAGAGCCTGTTGGTCCAGTTCATAGTTTTTATCCAGATCGTTGATCATTATTGCTGCCATTTTAGTCTCCTCTCTATTGAATTTAACCGTGGTGATAATTTCAGTTCCGGATCAGACCCAGTACCTGCGGGTATAGGTGTAAGTGTAACGCCGGCGATAGGTACGGGTGTAGGTGTAACGTCGGCGATAGGTCCGGTAATAGGTACGTCTGTAGCGTTTGATTACCCAGCGACCGCCCATGATATTTTCAAGTGCCTTGCTGTCCAGATCCTTGCTCATTTCCAGGTCGTTGATCATTATTGCAGCCATTTAAGCC
>JBDLID010000243.1:0-2852 GCA_039715055.1 Thermodesulfobacteriota bacterium
ATCTGTCGGGCAGATCGGCCCCCCTCGGCAGGATGAAACGTCCCCGGGCAGGGCTGACGACGAGCATTTTTTTGAACTGCTCATCCACCCATGCCAGCTTTACACCGATAGCGGCCAGCTCCTCCTCGATAATCTTTGCGCCAACCCGGTCAATGGAAAAAACAGCCTGGTAACGCAGCAGGTGCTCCTTGAACTGAGACCTGAGAATGGCCGCCCTGGTCTCCAGCAACGGGTCAAAACACTGGATCAGGGGTGTTCCTGCCTGGACTCTGGAGTCGGCCTCGGTGACAATCCGTTTCACCTTGCCGCTGGCACCGGCGCGAACCAGGGAGTTCTCCGGCACCCAGACCACCCCTTCGGTCCGGCTGCAGTAAGGCGCCGGCAGCAGAGTCAGGAGAGCGGCCAGCAAACCGATAAAGGCGACGACGATGAACAGGGTCCTGCCCCTGTTATTCTGGTAGAGAGGCGCGGTCAGCAGCCCCTTGATCTTTCTGTAAACCGGCAGAACGACCATGTTTACCCCTCCCAGTATCGCAAGCATCACACCGATGAAAAAGAACTTACCGGCCACAAACATGATGATCGCCGTATAGACAAAGAGTCGATAGACAAACGACGTGATCCCGAAAAATACAAACCAGAAGCGCTCACCGGGTCCGGTATACGGTGGCTCAGCCTCCGGTACTGCCAGCAGGTAGCGGTTGGTCAGATAACCCAGGTACTGCATACTGCGCTGAGCCAGATTAGGGATATTGAGAAGATCGGCCAGGATGTAATATCCATCGTAGCGCAGCAGGGGATTTCCGTTAAACAGCACTGTTGATACGCCGCCAATGAGCATGACATTGTAGGCCACCGATCTCGTCAACCCCTTGTCCAGCAACACCCAGGCAAACACGGCAAGAGCCGCCAGAAACAACTCAACCCCGATGCCGGCCGCCCCGACAATGACACGCTGCCACTTCTGGCGGAAGGCGGCGGCCGAGGTGGCATCGACGTAGGGGATCGGCATAAAGACAAGGAGCATGATACCCATCTCATGCACCTCTCCACCCCACCGCTTGACCGCGTAGCCGTGTCCCAGCTCATGGAAACATTTCACCACCGGGTAGACAAACCAGAGCAGGAGCAGATTTTCCCTGGCCAGCACCCGGTCGACAATGTTGGAGGTCAACTCATCCCAGTTGAGCCAGACCAGCACCAGCGCTGTCAGCACACTGACCAGCCAGACTGCAAAGCCCAACCGCCTGAAGCAGATCCCGGCGATAACTTCAGTTTTTGCGAGAAACCGCTCAGGGTCAAGCAGGGGAAAGCGCAGGAACAGGGGGCTGCGCAGGTTCGCCTTCCAGCGCATTCGCTCAATCCTGTCGGCCCGGGTAAGGATCTCCTCGCTGTCCGGCGGCACGTCACAGAGCAGGACATCGGCGGAGTGCAGCTGGCTGAGCAGCCGGACTATCTCCGACTGGGTCGGCGCGTCATCGCCGTAGTAGTCGGTCACACTCTCCCAGAGATCCTGAACGGTTCGCTTGCCGTCCATCAAGCCGATGACCCGGTAGATCACCGGAGTAAAACGGTAGAAGCGCCCGGAAACATGGTCCTGAAGGACATACCAGGTCTCGCCCCGATACTGGTGGCGATGGATCTGACTGTGACCCCGTATTCGCGGCTTGAGACGGGCGACCCTGTACCATGACGGACTGAACGGTGAGGTAGCCATTAATCGACACTCAGGGCAGCCAGGTCCAGAACCACAACCGGACCCGGTCGACAAGGCGGTGGGTCCATATCCAGATCAGCTTGCGCCGTTCGATAAAAATCTTTCCATAACCCTGCATTCCCGGCCGCAGTTGATCCGACATCTGAAGAAGATGGCCTTCGGCAATGAAGTAATTTCGTCCCTCCTTTGTGGTGGAAACCGGGGTGATCTTGTCAACCGTGAAGGGAAAACTCACCTCAGGCAGGGCATTGAGAATCAACTCTCCCTTCTGCGCCCCGACAACCTGCTCGATATCCTTTTCATCGATCTCCAGCATGACCCGGTAGGAGTCAAGTGGAGCTATTTCAAACAAAACCTCTCCCTGGTGGACGGGCGACCCTATGGATTGACTCAGGTCACCGGAGATGAGGATCCCGTCAAAGGGGGCGTGAATATGCGCCCTTTGGATCTGCTCTTCAAGGAGGGCCAGCTGCGATTTTGACTGGTTGATCTGCTCCTGGATAATGGAAGACATGGCAATCTCATTTTCCGCCAGGGCCTTGCGGTACTCCAGTGTTCTCTGCTCTGCCTCCGATGCCCACTTTTTCTGCTCCAGGACAAAATCCCTGGTATCAAGGGCGGCAAGCAGCCGGCCCTTCTCAACCACATCGCCGGCACGCTGGTCGGCCTTGAAAAGATATCCGTCAAAGGGAGAGGTGATGACCCGCTGTATGGTTCCCTCAAGAGATGTGATTGCCGACACCCGGTAGTCGCCCTGGGCATAGGCAAAAAAAACGATCACGCCGGTGAGGCAAAGGGCCAGCAGCTTGGCCGTCAGGTGACCCGGGCCGAAGATTTTAGCCAGTTGACGACCAAAGCTCTCATTGATCTTCCACAGCAATAGCCTGTCATTCTGGTGTTTTTCCTCCAGCATGGGACCCAGCAGTGAAGCGATGGCCTCGCACAGTCTCAATGTCTCATCGGTAAAGGGCTGGTCCGGTGAACGCTCAAAGGTAATTGCGCCATACCCTTCACCGCTCCTGGTCAGCAGCGGCACGGAACAGATGGCACCGGAACCGTGCAGGCGCCCCAGTTCGCCATGGGCACGCAGGATGGCATCCTCATCGTCCACAGAAGGCGGCCAGACAAGGATTTC
>JBDLID010000244.1:0-2837 GCA_039715055.1 Thermodesulfobacteriota bacterium
GAAAGCCTCATCGACAAGAAAATCTGCACCCGGAACAGAACGGGCAAGTGATCTAAGGTCTTCGTAATCGACCAGAGTTGCAGTGGGATTGTTGGGGCTGCCGATGATGACAAGATCACCCACTTCGACCTGGTCAGCGAGGCTGTCGCAGTCCAGTCGAAAACCCTGTTCAGGCAGAAGTTCAATGGTCTTGACATCGACTTCGGCAAGCTCTGCCACCCGGACATAGTCGATATATGAGGGACAGGGAACAATCACCCGTTTGGGCTGCAGAACAGAGGGAAGTAAATAAAGCAGCTCGGTGGTGCCGTTGGCAGCAAGGACGGATTCAACCGGAACCACGAAATGGGTCGCAGCACGCGTCCGCAATTTCAGCGCAAGTGGATCGGGGTAATGGGTCACCCGGTCGAGCTCCCGGGCAATGAGGCTGCGCAGCCAGGAAGGCGGCCCCAACGGGTTGATATTTGCGCTGAAATCCAGCAGTTCCTCGACCCGGACACCAAGCTCTGAGGCCATATGCCTCACATCACCGCCGTGACCAGTGGTGGAGTTCTGGACAAATCTGCTCTTCTCCATGTCCCCCTTCATCCAACCATGTTCCAGGTCATAGCAAGGGCAAAGACAGCCTCACAAAGCTCACAGCAGGCCCCCAGGGTATCGCCGGTGGCACCTCCGATCTTCTGGTGACACCAGAATGAAAAAAGAGTGACGCAGACAAACAGGGCACAGAGTGCGGTTACCATCAAAGAAAAGGAAAACAGAAGACTCAGGCCGCCCAGGAAAACCAGTGCGGCCAAGCCAACCCAGCGGCTGAGCGGCGAATAGAAAAGAGTGCCAAGGCCGCCCTCTTTCCTGGCATAGGGCAAAACAGCCATCATCAGGACAATGCCGGTACGGCCGACAACGGGCATGAAAAAAAGCGTTATAAGCTGCCTCTCATCCATTGCGGAAAGTGCGACTGCCTTGAGCAGCAGGACAAATATGAGAGCAATCACTCCCATGGCGCCGATCCGGCTGTCCCGCATGATCGCAAGGCTTTTCTCCGTTGAACGGCTGGAGAGCAGTCCGTCACCACTGTCCGCGACCCCGTCAAGGTGAAGAAATCCGGTCAGTGCACCAAGAAAAAAGATTGCCAGAACAGCTGTCACTGATGAGGGAAAGATCTGACCCAGCAGTGCAGCAAAACCCGCAGTCATCCCGCCCAGTAAAAGGCCGACCACCGGAAACCAGACCAGTGAGGCCTGAAAATAATCGCCGTCCGCCTCGCCCTTCCAGGAAATTGGAATAACGGTCAAAAAACGAAGCGCTGCCAACAGGCTCGCCAGCGGATGGACGGCAGCCAGAAACAACGCCTTGGATGCTGATTGATTCAGAGACAACAAACCAGAAAAATATCTAATTTAATTGGAGAAAAATTCTCTCTTGAAAAAAGGTTTTCAATCTTTTCAGGTGTAGTTCGTGTTCAACAAGCAGGACTGCGAAGGATAGTAAACTTTCTGAGCAGGTCTGATCGTTCGAACAAGGGCTGCACCTTGATAAAAAGAAAGCCTTTTCAGCTATTTGCCGCGGCCACTGCCGCCTCTTCAAAAGTGGCCACTTCGGTGAGGATGCCTGCGGCTGCCTCCACCAGGTTCATGGCAAGCGCTGCACCGGTGCCTTCACCCAGGCGCATATTGAGGTCCAGCAGCGGCCTGCAGCCGAGCTTTTCCTGCATGAATCGATGGCCCGGCTCCATGGAACGGTGGGCACAGATGATATAGTCCCTGACAAAGGGTTCAATGGTGTAGGCAATCAAGGCGCCGGCAGTGGAGATGAAACCATCCACGATCACCGGCTTCTTCTGGGCAGCGGCACCGAGGATGAGCCCGGCAATGCCGCCGATCTCAAAACCGCCGACCTTGGCCAGGATATCGAGGCCGTTTTTCTGATCAGGCCGGTTCACCTCGATGGCCTTTTCAACCACCGTTATCTTGTGTGCCAGCTGTTCATCATCAAGTCCGGTACCACGTCCGGTGAGCTCAGCGACACTCTTGCCGGTAACAACGGCGGCAATGGCAGCAGACGGGGTGGTGTTGCCAATCCCCATATCGCCGGTACCAAAAACGTCTATACGGCTGCCCAGATCATTAGCAATATCGATACCGGACTCCACCGCCCTCTGGGCCATGGCGTGGCTCATGGCCGGTCCCCTGGCGATGTTGTCGGTGCCGAGTCCCACCTTCTTGTTGATAATTTTCCCGGCTTCGGCCAGCTCATTGAGATCGGCGTTGACCCCCATGTCAACCACCACCACCTCGGAACCGGCCTGTTTGGCCAGGGCATTGATCCCTGCTCCCCCGGCCACAAAATTATAGACCATCTGCGGAGTGACCTCGCTGGGAAACTTGGAGACCCCCTCCTCGGTGACTCCATGGTCGCCGGCCATGGTGACCACGGCTTTATTTTTCAATGGAGGATCCATGGAACGCGTTATCCCGGCAAGATCTATGGCGAGATCCATTAGATCGCCCAGGGCCCAGTGAGGCATGGTAAGTTGATCGAGCCGGGCCTTGGCCCGATCCCGCGAATCACTGTCCTGGGGATAGATGTTTTCCAGGGTTCTCTGTAAAAGGCTCATGTCTTCTTCTTTAAGCTTTTAGGTACCTATAAATTTGAATTTCGGAGTCTACGCTTACCTCGTTTAGAATCGAAAAGCATTTTTAAAAGGTGGCCTTTGGTTATTCTTTTAACTGCAGGGCTATTCCACAACTCACCAGGCTCACCCGGCGAGCATCTGCAGCAAGCATACGATTACAGCGGCCGACAAGATCACGATACCTGCGCGCCGCTGGATTGTC
>JBDLID010000245.1:0-2768 GCA_039715055.1 Thermodesulfobacteriota bacterium
AGAGGCCAATCGCTTCACACCGACCCTGAACATCAAGACCCTTGCTGGAAAAAACAGAGAAAAAACCATCAAAGAGCTGGGGAAATTTGACCTGCTGATCACCACCTACACCCTCCTCCAGCAAGAAAACGAACTCCTTTCAGGTGTCAAATGGCAGACCGTCATCCTCGATGAGGCACAGGCCATTAAGAATGCCGCCACCAAACGATCCAAGGCGGCCATGGCCCTGCAGTCCAGATTTAAACTGATTACCACCGGCACTCCGGTTGAAAACCATCTTGGCGAACTGTGGAACCTCTTTCACTTTATCAACCCCGGCCTCCTTGGTTCACTGAACCGTTTCAATGAACGATTTGCCATCCCCATTGAACGTTTGCATAATCGTGATGCCCGACTCAAGCTGAAAAAGCTGATCCGCCCTTTCATTCTCCGTCGCATCAAGTCTCAGGTCCTGGAGGAGCTCCCTGAACGTACTGAAATAACACTTGAAGTTGAGATGCAAGAGGGGGAGCGGCACTTTTACGAAGCCTTGAGACAAAATGCCCTGGACGTTTTGGAAGGCAACAGGGAAAAAAAAGGACGTCACCTGCAGATTCTCACCGAAATCATGAAGCTGCGCCAGGCCTGCTGCAATCCGCGGCTTATTGCTGAAGAGACCACCATCGAGAGCGGCAAGCTCAAGGTCTTCGGTTCATTGGTGGAAGAACTGCTTGGCGGGGGACATAAGGCGCTGATTTTCAGCCAGTTTATCAGCCACCTTGCCATTCTGCGGGAACACCTTGATGAAAGAGGGATCGACTACCGCTATCTTGACGGATCAACCAGCAGCGGTCGACGCAAACAGGAGGTTGACGCCTTCCAGGCGGGCAAAGGAGATCTCTTCCTCATCAGTCTCAAGGCCGGCGGCCTGGGTTTGAATCTCACCGCTGCAGACTACGTTATTCACATGGATCCCTGGTGGAACCCTGCCATTGAGGATCAGGCCTCGGATCGGGCCCACCGGATCGGGCAGACCAGGCCGGTGACCATCTATCGTTTGATCTGCAAGGACACCATTGAAGACAAAATCGTAAGACTTCATCAGGAAAAACGAGATCTTGCCGGGAGTCTGCTGGAAGGATCGGATATGAGTGCCAAGATGAGCAGTGAAGATCTGCTGGACCTGATTCGCAGCCAATAACCTGAATCCGTGAGCGCTCACGGATTCAGGTTACTGACAACACCCGGTTGCGACACTATTTGCTGTGATATTCGACAATGGCGTGTATCATGTCGGCAATGGTATGTGATTCCGGCATGATGTCGACATGGAGTCCGTTATCGGTTACGGTTTTTGCGGTGATGGGTCCGATGGCTGCTATTCTCACTTCATGCATTAAGCGCTTCAGTTCCGAATTGCTCTCCGCACCTACCATGGAAAGAAAGTTTCTGACCGTGGAGGAACTGGTGAAGGTGACCATATCCACCGTACCGGATTCAAGTTCATCACGCAGCTTTTCCCTCCGGCCTTCAGGGGCCACATTTCTATAGACCGGTGTAATGGTGACCTGTGCTCCGGCCCCGCGCAGCATCTCAGGAAGAATCTGCCGAGCCTTCTCCGCCCTGGGAATAAGGATATTCCGCCCCTCAATCCCCTGGTCAAGCAGGGCCTCAGCCAGCCCTTCGCCGGTAAACACTTCGGGCAGGAGATCAGCACGTACTCCATATTCCATAAGGAGATCTGCTGTTGCCCTCCCAACGGCCGCAATCCCGGGACCTTTCATATCCCTGCTGTCCATCCCCCTCTTATAGAGTCGCTTGAAAAAATATTTCACGCCATGCAGGGAGGTAAAGAGTATCCAGTGATACTCCTCAAGACGGTCAAGTTCCTCATCGAGTTCCTCATAGGAATCCATGGGCTTGATTTGGATGGTGGAGTACTCAACACAGTTGGCGCCGTTCTCCTCAAGACCGGCCATAAGCTCAGAGGCCTGCTCCCTGGTCCTGGTAACCACAATCCTTTTGCCGAACAGAGGTCGTTTTTCAAACCAGTCTATGGTGTTGCGCAGGCTAACCACCTCACCGACAATAATCAGGGCAGGCGGCTTGATACCGGACTGACGGACAATATCGGCGATGGTTTCCAAAGTACCGACCACAGAACGCTGTTCAGGGGTGGAGGCCCAGCGGACGACGGCGACAGGCGTCTTGGGATCACGACCGTTGGCAATGAGATTTTTAACAATGACAGGTAGATTTTTAATACCCATATAGACAACCAGGGTCCCGGCACCTGTGGCAAGTTTCGCCCAGTCGATATTGGAATCGGGTTTGGTTGGGTCTTCATGACCGGTGAGAAAAGCCACCGATGCGGTGTACTCACGGTGGGTAATGGGTATTCCGGCATAGGTGGCAGCGGCTGTTGCCGACGTCACTCCGGGAACCACTTCAAAATCGATACCGGCCTGGGCCAGTACTTCAACCTCCTCGCCGCCGCGACCGAAAATAAAAGGGTCTCCTCCCTTGAGACGAACAACGATTTTTCCAGCCTCGGCCCAGTCCACCAGCATCTGATTGATCTCCGCCTGACTGTGGGTATGCTTTACCCCGCCTTTTTTGCCGGCATAGATCATCTCCGCCCCCTGGGGCACATATTTAAGAAGTTTAGAGCTGGCCAGATAATCATAGACCACCACCTCTGCCTTACCCAGAAGGTATTTTCCCCGTACCGTAATTAAACCGGGATCGCCGGGACCTGCACCAACCAGATAGACCTTTCCTTTTCTATT
>JBDLID010000246.1:0-2612 GCA_039715055.1 Thermodesulfobacteriota bacterium
ACATCCTTGGCAAACTCATCATTCAAGTCGGGCAGTATCCGCTCTTTTACATCTTTCACATTCACACGGAACTCGACCTTCTTACCGGCAAGAACAGGATTATTATATTGGGGCGGGAACTCAACCTCATGACTGGCCTCTTCACCCTGCTTCATGCCGACGAGTTTTTCCTCAAACTCGGGACTCAGTTTTCCGGAACCGACATCCACAGAGTAGTTGTCATTTTTCACTTCCTTCATGGCCTTACCGTTGTGGAAACCTTCAAAATCAACAACGACCACATCACCTTCCTGTACTGCCCGATCGGTGACTGAACGAAGGGGTGCCATCTGTCGACGCAACTCTTCTATTTCCACTTCGACCGCAGCATCGCTCACTTCATTAGAGACTTTTTCAACCTCAATGCCCTTATACTCACCAAGTTCAAACTCAGGTCTGATATCAATCTGGGCAACATAGCGGAAGGAGCCATCATCCTGGAAGAGTGGCTCGGAGATTTCAGGATGAACCACCGGGTCAACCTTTTCCTTTTCAATAGCATCAAAGTAGCTGTCCTGTACCAGCTGCTCACCAACCTCCCCCTCTACCTGTCTCTGGTAATTTTTGATAATGACCGAGCGGGGCACCTTGCCACGGCGGAACCCTTTCATCTTCGTTTCCCGCTGCAGTTTTCCGTAGGCTTTTTCCAGTTTTTTCTGCACCCCGTCACTGGGAAGGGTTACGGTGATTTTTTTTGTCAACGCACTGACATCTTCAACAACTACATCCATTATGTCCGTCCTTTTTATGGTTTAAGATGGTGTCCTGTCCACTCCTATCAAAGATAGTAATGCCCTTGCCGGCAGGGCAAAGAATAACACCATCAATCTTTTACTAAAATGGTGCGAGAGGGGGGACTCGAACCCCCACGGCCAGGCCGCTGGTTCCTAAGACCAGTGCGTCTACCAATTCCGCCACCCTCGCGATCTGATCAAGAGTATTAAATGACAATCTCCTAGTAAATAATTCACATCCAGCTCACAGTCAAGACAGATACGCAGAAGAAGAGAAAAATCACCATTTTCTTTCACATTTTTATCATAACTGGACAAAACATCATTTTCGCCATTGAACCTTGCGAAATATCACTACAAAGACTATTATCTACTGAGATCATTCAACTGCCGGAGATCCAGGAAGCCCATAGCGGGCCTGTTTTTGCATCCGGCATTTCATTCATTAACTTTATCATTGAGGAGCAAATGAAGTTCAAACAGTCTATAGCAGCCTGTGGAATACTCGTGCTTTCATGTTCAGCCTCGTCGGCCTTTGCTGCAGCCGAGACAAAAAGCCCGTCCAGAGTCCAAATTCAGGTTGAAAAGAGTTGGAAACTTCCAGGCAAACCTCTGGACCTTGTCTATTCTCTTGATGGAAAAAGAGTCTTTATTCTGGACAGTGATCATCAGGTTCTCATATACAGCAGTAACGGAGACCTTCTCGGCAAGATTAAAGTCGATAAAGGGGTCTCAGCAATTGATATTGCACCCCGCGGAGAAAAATTGTTCCTTATCAATCAGGCGGACAACACCTTTACTGACTTTTTGGTTGACTTTGTCGTCGACATTGATACCACCGGCTCTCCCTTTCTCGGTAAGGCAGATGCGCCGGTTACCGTTGCCGTCTTTACGGACTTTGAGTGACCTCACTGCGGCAAAGCAGTGCCGCTACTCGAGCAGGTGCTCGAGAACAACCCCGATACCGTTAAAATTGTCCTTAAAAACATGCCCCTGAACTTCCACAAGATGGCAGCACCGGCGGCCCTTGCAGCCCTTGCCGCCTCCAAGCAGGGTAAGTTCTGGGAGTTTCATGATGAGCTTTTTGCCAACACAAAGCTCAGCCAGAAAGTCATTGATGACATTGCAACAAAGCTCAACCTGAATATTGAACAGTTCAAGAAAGATTTGGTATCCCCACAGGTCAGGCAGATGCTTACCAAGGACCTCAATGACGCGAAAGAGGCCGGTGTAAGCGGGACACCAACAATTTTCATTAACGGCAGAAAGGTCCAAAGCAGAAATCTCCCGGCAATACAGGCAATGATTGATGAGGAACTTGCCCAAGAGGATAAATCAGCCCCTGTAACCATTGATGAGTAATCTGTCGATGGAACGCAAATAAGAGATGGCAGACGGACAGGTGAATCGGGATCTTGCTTTTCCCGATAATCATCAGGCGGGTATTCTTTACGGAGAGTTGAACAAGAACCTTCAGCTCGTCGAACAGAATACCGGGGTCACCATTCATGTCCGGGGAAACGGCGTCCATATCACCGGACTCGGACATGAGGTCGACCTCACCGTCGACCTTCTCAAACAGTTCTATGATCTGCTTGGTAAGGGATTCAAACTATACAGCTCCGATTTTGCCTTCGGCTTGCGTGTACTGGAGGCGACACCGGGAGCACGTCTCGATAAGATTTTTCTGGATAAGGTCTACATTACTGCCCAGAATCGCGTCATCTCGCCCAAGACCAAAAATCAGAAGGCCTATATAGATGCCATCCGGAACAATGACATTGTATTCGGCATAGGTCCTGCCGGAACCGGGAAAACCTACCTGGCTGTGGCCATGGC
>JBDLID010000247.1:0-2580 GCA_039715055.1 Thermodesulfobacteriota bacterium
TTGACAAGGTCCAGGATACCGAGCAGGCACTTATTGAAATTTACCGTCGTCTCCGACCTTCCAGCCCGCCGACTCCTGAGATTGCCCAGGCTTTTTTTGATAAACTGTTTTTTGATCCATCTACTTATGATCTTTCTGAGGTAGGCCGGTATAAGATTAACTCTAAGCTTAGTCTTTCTACTCCTATCGAGAACCGGACCTTGACAAAGGAAGATATTCTTCTTGGTGTCAAGTACCTGGTACGGCTGAAAGACGAACTGCGTGACGGTGATGATATTGATCATCTCGGTAACCGACGGGTACGCACAGTGGGTGAGCTCTGTGAAAACCAGTATCGTATGGGACTGGTCAGAATGGAGCGTGCCATCAAGGAGCGTATGAGCCTGCAGGAAACCGAGACCTTGATGCCCCATGACCTGGTAAACCCCAAGCCGGTGACCGCTGCTATTAAGGAATTTTTCGGGACTTCGCAGCTGTCCCAGTTCATGGACCAGACCAATCCGTTGTCAGAGGTGACCCATAAGCGTCGACTGTCCGCACTGGGACCCGGTGGGCTCTCCCGTGAACGTGCCGGTTTTGAAGTTCGAGACGTTCACCCGACTCATTACGGCCGTATTTGTCCGGTTGAGACTCCTGAGGGGCCGAACATTGGTCTTATTGTCTCTCTGGCAACCTATGCCAAGGTGAATCCGTACGGGTTTATTGAAACCCCGTACCGAATTGTTAAGGATCGAAAGGTCTCCGACGAGTTCAGAGATTTTACTGCTCTTCAGGAGCAGGGGCATATTGTTGCTCCGGCCAAAATCAATTTGAAAGATGATAAAGATATTATTGACGATACTCTCATCGCCCGTCTGGATGGTGAGGTCATAACTGTCTCAGCTGATGAGGTGACGTCCATGGACGTTGCCCCGAACCAGCTGGTTTCCGTTGCAGCCTCCCTGATTCCTTTTTTGGATAACGATGACGCTAACCGGGCCCTTATGGGTTCCAATATGCAACGTCAGGCCGTACCGCTGCTCAAAACCGCTTCCCCTCTTGTGGGTACCGGAGTTGAAAAGTATGTGGCCCAGGATTCAGGTGCCTGCCTGCTGGCCGGTGGTAAAGGAGTTGTGGAAGAGGTTGATGCCAATAGGGTAGTTGTTCGCTATGATGAGGCCGGAACTGACGGTTTTGATACCGGTATCGGGGTATACCGGTTGTCCAAATATAAAAAGTCCAACCAGAACACCTGCTTTAATCAAAAGCCGCTGGTTATGCCCGGTGAACGAGTAGAAAAAGGAGATGTGCTGGCAGACGGATCTTCTGTCGAGGTCGGAGAACTGGCCCTGGGCAAGAATGTTACCATTGCCTTCATGCCCTGGCGCGGCTACAACTTTGAGGATTCCATTCTGGTCAATGAACGGTTGCTCAAGGAAGATACCTTTACCTCAGTCCATATAGAGATTTTTGATACCATGGCCCGGGATACCAAACTGGGCAAGGAAGAAATCACTCGTGACATTCCCAATGTCGGTGATGAAGCCCTGCGAAACCTTGATGACTCAGGTATTGTCCGTATCGGTGCTGAGGTTCGTGCAGGTGACATGCTGGTGGGCAAGGTAACACCCAAGGGTGAGACAATGCTTTCTCCGGAGGAGAAACTGTTGAGGGCAATCTTCGGCGAAAAGGCTGGCGATGTCAAAGATTCTTCTCTGCGTGTACCACCTGGTGTTGAGGGTGTGGTCATTGACGCCAAGGTCTTTTCCCGTAAAGGTGTGGACAAGGACGAGCGCAGTCTGATGATCGAGGAAGAGGAGATCAATCGCCTCAATCGTGACATGAATGATGAACTCAGCAGCCTGAAAAAAGGCGTGCGCAAGACTTTGTCCGACTTGCTGGTCGGTCGTACGGCCAAAACGGATATCGTGGATAAAAAGGGTAACGTTCTGCTCAAGCTGGGCAAAAAACTGACAGCCAAGGTTGTAGATCAAGTTGCCTTCCAAAGGCTGCGTGGCCTGGATTTTTCCGAGCGTTCCAAGTACGAGGATGAGCTGGAGAAGATTTTTAATAACTACAGCAGGCAGGCCCAGGTGGTTCGTGAGCGCTATGAGGGTATTGTCGGTCGGATGGAAAAGGGTGATGACCTGCCCCCCGGCGTAGTCAAGATGGTCAAGATTTATGTCGCCACCAAACGCAAATTGGCCGTGGGTGATAAAATGGCCGGACGTCACGGCAACAAGGGTGTTGTCTCTCGTCTGCTGCCGGAAGAGGACATGCCCTTCTTTGCAGATGGCACAACCGTGGATCTGGTTCTGAACCCGTTAGGTGTTCCTTCACGTATGAACGTTGGACAGGTGCTTGAGTGTCATCTCGGTTTTGCTGCCAAACGTCTGGGTGAACAGATACAAAAAATGGCCCTGGCAAATGAAGTTAAGCAGGTTAAGCAGCGGTTGCAGACAGTGTATTCTAAAGCCGAATACAATGAGATTACCAAAGGACTGACCGATGAGGAGTTGCTGGATAAGATGCGCAAGTACGGGCATGGCATCCACATGGCTACCCCGGTGTTTGCCGGTGCCTCAGAGGAGGAAATCCGTA
>JBDLID010000248.1:0-2551 GCA_039715055.1 Thermodesulfobacteriota bacterium
CCTTTGCTTTTGCTCATATTATCCTCCAAAAAACAGTGATAAGCGGCTTAGGCGCCGCCTGAAACTCGAATTGTCTTATATATTAGATCAGACCTGCAGCCATCTTGGCGGCCTGAACTGTATTTTTCATCAGCATGGTGATGGTCATGGGACCGACACCGCCAGGAACCGGGGTGATACAGGAAGCTTTTTCCTTCACTGCATCAAAATCAACATCTCCGGCGAGGATGGCCTTGCCGCTGGCGGCCTTACCAATACGGTTGACGCCGACATCGATGATGGCCGCCCCCTCTTTGACCATGTCGGCGGTAACCATCTTCGGAACACCGACTGCGGCGATGATGATATCGGCACGCCTGCAGTGGGCGGCCATATCTTTGGTTCTGGTGTGACAGAGGGTGATGGTGGCGTTGCCCGCATCACGTTTCTGCAGCATCAGGTTGGCAATGGGCTTGCCAACGATATTGGAACGTCCGATGATTACAACTTCGGCGCCACTGGTTTCCACTCCGCTCCGACTAAGCATCTCCAGAATCCCGTGGGGCGTACAGGGCAGGAAACACTGCTCGCCAAGCACCATTTTACCCACATTGATGGGATGGAAACCATCCACATCCTTATCTGGATCGATGGCAAGCAGGACATTGGCCTCATTGATATGTTTGGGCAGGGGAAGCTGAACAAGGATGCCGTTACAGGCGGGATCGTTATTGTACTTATCAACGAGGGCCAGGAGATCTTCCTCACTGGTCTCCGCATCAAGGGTCACCTGCTCCGAGTTGATGCCCAACGCCTTGGCGGTCTTGTTTTTGGCGGCAACATAGGATTGGGAGGCGGGATCTTCACCCACAAGGATGGTGACAAGACCGGGCACAACATTATGTTTTTCCTTTAACTCCGCGACTTCAACCTTGAGTTCTTCACGAATTTCTTTGGCTATCTCAACACCACTGATAAGCTTTGCCGTCATTGCTATTTCCTCAAAAAAAGAATTATGACTACCGACACCACCAGTGGTGGAAAACCGGAACATCGTTTAAAAGGCCAGCCCCGGTAAACGGGAGAAAAGCCGAAACTCAGTTCAGTACTCCCTTGAGGAGCGACAGAACCTTTAGAAAAAAAATTCTAGGTACTAAACATCAGACAGATCAGGTAAACCTCAGAAGTTCCGAAATATTTCAGGACAACCCGGAGAATTTTTGATCAGACTCCGCATGGTTACGAGACCCACAGGAGTCGTGAGGGGGATAAATTACTAGGTTTTTCAATTTTTTTCAAGCAACAGATCAATATTTTTTAACAGTCATCAACTTTTCTTGATACATTGTTCAAAAAAATCGATATAGAGGGCAAACACAGAGGCTCAGCAGATCGCAATGGCGTGGTGAACAAAGGACAAACAGGAACATGAGAAGCTGTTCCATGTTGCAGCCCGTTATTTTTCTTCTACAAAAAATAACGGGCTGAAGATTTTTCTACATGGCGACAATGGGAAGATAATCGGAATCCCAGCGCATCTTGCGCAGCAGCTCTTTCATGCGCGCCTCATCCCCCTCATGCTGAAATGTTGAAAAAACACAGGGACGGCTCACCCCGCTTTCCACTGCCGACACGGCAACGGCAAGGGCAACCTTGGAACTCACCTCCCTCAAACTGCTCACCGGCGGCACCAGACAGCCCTCCTCCATTTCAGACTTTGAGACACAGGAGGAAACCGCATGGGCGGCGGCGGTAAAGAAACGGGGTAACACCTCACGAGCCCCGGAACCGAGGACACCGAGTCCTACCCCTGGAAAGACAAAGACATTGTTACACTGACCTACATGATGGGTCACTCCCTTATGGGTCACCGGGTCAAAGGGACTGCCGGTGGCCACCAGCGCCTTGCCGTCAGTCCAGCGATAGATATCCTCGGGCAGGGCCTCGGTCATGGAAGTGGGATTCGACAGGGGCATAATAACGGGACGCCCGGTGTTGGCGGCAACAGCCTCCACCACTTCTCTGCTAAAACAGCCGCCCTGCCCCGATGTACCAATGAGCACCGTCACACCGGCCTTTTTCACAGCGTTCAGCAGAGAGAGGTTGTCAGCCTCCTTTAACCAGGGGAACTGCTCCTTGTCCTTGGCAAATTTCAGTTTATACTCTTCAATGTCACGATCAGTTGTGACCACTCCCCTGGAGTCCAGGGTGAAGATCCTCTCCTTGGCCTCCTCTTCGGAAAGACCGGCTTCCGTCAGCGCCACCCCGATCTGTTCAGCCACTCCTACGCCTCCGGCACCGGCACCATGCACCAGGAAGACCTGATCTTCAAGTTTCTCCAGTTTGATGCGCATGGCGGTAAGGATTCCAGCCAGAGTGATTGAACCGGTTCCCTGGATATCATCATTGAAGGATATCAGGTCGTGGAGGTAGGAATCACGAATGGCGAAGGCGTTTTGCTTTGAAAAGTCCTCCCACTGGCAAAGGGCGTTGGGAAATACATTACGAAAGGCACAGGCAAAGCGGCTGATAAACTCCATATAGTCATCCCCGGTCAGTCGGTGGTGGCGCC
>JBDLID010000249.1:0-2536 GCA_039715055.1 Thermodesulfobacteriota bacterium
CCCGGTTCCAGATTACTCAGGCCCTTCTCCTTGTGGCATGAACGACATGTCTGGATAGCATACTTGCCCCACAGCGCATTCCCGCCATCAGGATTATAAGCCCAACCACTCTGGTAACTGACAAGAAAAAAACAGACAGCCAGGAAAATACTCAAAACTCGCATTACAAACTCCTCTCTAGTCTAAATAGGCGAATCGGAATTATTAAACAAATAATTCTGAACGCACTATATCGATTTTTTTTCGCTAACACAACACGTCAATAGCTGCAGCAACTGATTTTACTCAACTTCCATCTACAGGCTGGTCTTCCTCAACAAACCCCCAGTATGGATAATCAATGTTGTAGCAGCCGATCAGGCCAGGACTGTGTTCACGGCTTGCCACAAGCCACAACTTGTTTTGCCGGGTTCGGCTTTCTTCAGATTCCAGAGGATCCCAGTCCGGATAAAGCACCAGGGCATTATCAGCGCTGTACTCAATATCACCTGACCCCTTGAAGACTCCGAGGTGAGGTGTTCCTGAGTAGCTGCCACCTTCCCCCCTGGATAATTCGGAAATAACAAGAAAAGAGACCTGCAGTTCATCACGAATGGATTCCATTTGACGCAACCAGCCATCTATACCCGAACGTTTTTCACCAAACTCCTTAAAGGGAAGTTTGTGCAAGCTGTCAATGACAACCACTGTGTAATCACTTCGGGTCTCATGGCGGAGAAAATCAATATGGCGGCGCATCAGCTTCGGGCTCAGTTTTCGATCATTAACAACCCTGAAGTAGTACAAAAGTTCCTGCAGCTGACTGCAGCCAGAACGGTATGACTCCTGCTCATCATCCTGCAGATTGGCTGTTCTTATCTTTTCCGCTGTCAGCCGACTGAGGCGGCAAAGGGTTCTCTGGTAGAGTTTCTGCCGGCCATTTTCAAAATCATAATAGAGGACCGGGATCTTTTTTAACGCCATTTCGGTGGCGATCTGAATCATGAAAGACGATTTCCCGGTCTTGGGTGGTCCGCCGATAACATTGATTCCATGAACCCCGCCAAGGGCGTCATCAAAGAGGGAAAATCCTGATTTCAGTTCACTGTAGGAGTCTCCCCCCTCAAGCCGCAGCTGATCATGAAAACCACTCAACTCCCGGGCCGGACTGGGGAAAGGGGAAAAGGCCCGTGAGGACTTAACCATGGCCCCGAGTGCCTGTTTAAAGTCATCACTGTTCTCACTGGCCAGCTGCCAGAGGGTAAAATTTTTCGCCTGGCCCACAGGCCACTTCAGTAGCCTGACCTTATAGCCGATCTTTGCCGCCAGGCTCCTGGCGGCGGCCTCGGATTCCGAATTGTGCGGCGTGGAAATAAAAATTGTCCTGACAAAACCAAGGCGCTCGGCAGAAAGACTCTCCAAAGCCCGGCTGTCCGGTACCGCTATGCCCGGAAATCCGAGCTGTCTGATGGTGAGGAGATTTTCCTCTCCCTGGCAGATAAACAGTGTCCCGTTCTCACAATGGTGGATTTCCCGGCTGTTAAAAACCTGGAAATCGCCACCGAAGAAATTCTCATCTCCATGCCAGAAAAAGTCCTCAGGACGGTCGGGAAAAACACAGCGGGCACTGTAACAGTTCCCATCATCCTGAATATAGGGAAAGACAAGGTAACGTCCGTTATAACCGACCTGCATCTCGCGGAGCAGTTCCCTGCCGATTCCGGCTTTGCTGTAGCGGTCGATGAGCTCGTCACTCATCCGACTCTCGTAGGACTTTATCTCGTTGTTGAGGTTGGCCGCAGGGTATTCGGCCTTGTGAAGCCAGGGCTCCCGGTCCGGGATAAAGCCGGGAACATCAGAAGGGTCCACTCCGGCGAGCGCCCCGAACCAGAGAGGAAAACCGCCTGGCACGCAACGGTTCAGGCAGCGGAAATAACCGTGAAAGAAACCGTCGACATTGAGAAATACGACAAATCGCCTGGTTCCGCTGAGCCCCTTCTCTGCACAAAAAGGGCAGTCAGCAGTCAGGATCGTATTTTCAGTGGAAACATTTGTCAGGGACCTGACATAAAAACGGGAAACGGCTTCATTCTGCTCCATACCGATAAAGCTCCCGGGCTGTCCCTAGCTTGCCTGGTCCATAAACAGCAACTCTTCTTCATCCATGAGTTGATCAAACTCAACATGGACCGAGTACTCAATTGCCATGCCCTGATGGCTGCGAACGGCAACGATGGTTCCGCCCACATCCTTCTGGACTTCACCATCTTTTCCCGGGTGATCAAAAAGCAGCCGCAAGGTTCGGCCCAAAAGAAGCCGCCCATCTTTTTTCTGCGATATACGGATGAAAAAAGAAAGACCTCCACGTGAGAAATCTGCGGCCTCACCTCGCAAACTGGTTTCAGTTGCCTTTCCATCATTATCGAGCAGAATGGCGGAGACCTTGCCTTTTAACGGAAATCGCCTGTACTTTCTACGGTCTGTGTCGCTGTCGGTAAAAAATTGCTCAATGGAATCAAACTGCAGACAGTACTCCTGTAGTTTGGACTCCAGGGAC
>JBDLID010000250.1:0-2482 GCA_039715055.1 Thermodesulfobacteriota bacterium
GGCATGCAACGACACCTGCGGACAGGGCGAGACGACCCAGAACTTTACGACTACGACCAAACAGTACCATAATACTCCTCCTCGATTGTGGGGTAAATTGAATGGGCTGGACCATGAAACATGGTCATCAGCAAGCAAGACTTTCATGCTGCATTGGAAGAGGTAAAGCAATTCATGTGCCGCTTGTGCGTCTGACAAAAAATGAATTTTCAAACCGGAAAACAGGCAGATCCGGATAACAACCGGCAGCAGCACACCCACAAACGAGTCACAATTGACCCACCACCAGGCAAAAACCGGGACACCTGTGACCCATTACGGGATGAGTCTGCCGGAGAAAGAGGTATTACTGGTACTCTTTTCGCTCAAGGCCATATTTGCGCATCCGCAGATACAGTTTTTTACGGGGTATGGACAGGGCACGGGCAGTTTCACCGACCCGGCCATCGTGGCGGGTGAGTTCATCAACAATGATCTTTTTCTCATAGCTCTCTAGCCTGCCGGAGAGGTCATCTCCGGCAGGCTGCTCCTGCGAAGAAGTGGCACTCCCCCCGCAGTCCGGGGGAAGACCGAGGACAAAGCGGTCCGCCATATTGCGCAGCTCACGCATATTTCCCGGCCAGTCATGGTCATGGAGCAGGCCGGTCAGCTGGGAGTTCAGCTTCGGCACCACTTTCTTGTAACGCTTGCCGGCCAGTTCACAAAAATGGGTGAAAAGCAGCAGACTGTCCTCGCTGATAGTTCTCAGAGGCGGCAGTTCAATATTGACGACGTTGAGCCGGTAATAGAGATCCGCCCGGAAAAGTCCCTGTTCAGAGGCCTGGAGCAGATCAACCTTTGAGGCGGCAATCACCCTGATGTCCACAGGAATCGGCCGATTTTTTCCCAGCCGCTCAACAACCCGCTCCTGAAGAACACGCAGCAGCTTGACCTGAAGGCCAACCGGCATGGATTCAATCTCGTCTAAAAACAGGGTGCCGCCGTCACCATATTCAAACTTGCCGATGCGCAGCTTATCAGCCCCGGTAAAGGCACCTGGTTCATGGCCGAACAGTTCGCTCTCAATGATCGTCTCCGGCAGGGCGCCGCAGTTGACAGCGACAAAGGGGTGGTCCCGCCGCGGGCCGAAATCGTGAAGACAGCGGGCGGCGAGTTCCTTACCGGTTCCGGTCTCCCCCCGGATGAGAATGTCCACATCAGTGGCTGCGAGATTGATGATCGTCTGACGAAGCATTTCCATGGTGCTGCTCTTGCCGACGATCAGCTGTTCGAGTTCCCCCCCGCAATCAAGCTCCCGCCTGAGGGTCCGGTTTTCAATGACCAGCTTTCGCTTTTCAACGGCCCGGCGCACCACATCGACAAATTCATCCGGATCCCCTGCCTTTTCCACAAAATCATAGGCTCCGTCCCGAATGGCCTGCACCGCCATGGGAATATCACCATGACCGCTGACAAGAACAACCGGAATATCCTCGTCCACCTCAAGCACCCTGCTCAACAGGGCAAGGCCGTCCATCTGCGGCATCTTCACATCGGTGACGACAATGCCTTCCATGTTACGCAAGACATGCTCAAGCAACTGGTGGGCGGTGGAAAAGGACAACACATCAAAGCCTGCCAGCATCAGGGTCTGGCTGGTGGATTCGCGTACCTCCGGCTCATCGTCCACATAGAGGATCTGTCCCCGGTTCTCTCTCTGGTTCATCCTGTTCACCGTAGATTACCTGCGCTCAAGGCTGATTCGAAAAACTGCTCCTTTTTCCGGTACGCTTTCACAACGAATGGTCCCTCCAAAATCTTTGACAATATTATAACTGATCGACAATCCGATGCCCACTCCGCGGCCCACCTCCTTGGTGGAGAAAAAGGGGTCAAAGATGCGCTCAATATTTTCGGCTGCAACCCCGTGACCGCTGTCGCTGACGAGCAGCTCGATATGGCCGTCATCATCAGCTGATGATATTTTTATCCTGGGGTTTTCTGTGTCAGCCATGGCATCGAGGCCGTTATTGAGAAGGTTGAGCAACAGCTGTTCCAGGCGCAGCTGGCCTGCTGCTACATAGCGGTTTGGTTCATCAATATCCAGTTCGACCTCAACGCCCATTTTTTCCATACGATGATCAAGCAGTGTCAGCACATTATCGACGGCACCAAGAAGATCAATCCTGCTCAACTCCTGTCCGGGTTTGCGGGCCATGGACCTTAGGCGCTCGATGATCCGCCTGGCCCGTTCGGTCAGCCGGGCGATTTTTTCAAGATTTGAACGGGCCTCGTCAACTCTCTGCTGATCGAGAAAGAGTTTGCCGTTGCGGGCATAGTGACGTATCGCCCCCAGCGGCTGGTTGAGCTCGTGGCCGATGCCTGCCGAGAGCTGTCCCAACAGAGCGAGTTTTCCGGCCTGGGCCAGTTCATGCTGGGTCTGCTGGAGGGTATCCCTGAAACTTTTCAGGGAACCGGCCATGGCTCCGATCTCATCATTTCC
>JBDLID010000251.1:0-2428 GCA_039715055.1 Thermodesulfobacteriota bacterium
CGCGGGATCGAAAAGCCGAGGAAACGGATGATGGGATAGAGGGCGGCAAGACCTGCGGCGACGAGGAGAAACTTTCGCTTGGTCCTTGAATGGGTGAGGTCTGCTGAGTCTGATGCCATGGGAACTGTGGTCGGTTGGTTAAGTCCTGGGTGCGGAAGACTTAGTCCTTGTTAAACGCAGTGAGCAGCTTCTGGTTGACATGTTCAGGAACGAGCTCGCAGACGTCTCCGCCATGTCTTGCGGCATCTTTAATGATGGAGGAGCTGATATAGATCCAGCGGAAACCGGGCATGAGAAAGATGGTGTCCACCTCTCGCTCCAGCTTCTTGTTCATCAGGGCCAGCTGAAACTCATACTCGAAGTCGGAAACGGCACGCAGCCCGCGAATAATGGTACTGGCTCCCTTGTCGGCAGCATATTGAACCAGCAGCCCGGATACGGTGTCCACTTCAATCCGCGAATAATCGTGGGGAAAGCATTTCTTTGCCATTTCCACCCGCTCTTCCAGGGAAAAGAGGGGCGTTTTCTCGGAGTTGATGGCAATGGCGATGATGACCCGGTCAAAGAGGTTCAGGGCCCGGTCGATGATGTCCAGGTGGCCCATGGTGATGGGATCAAAGGTACCGGGATAGACCGCTAGACTCTTACGGTTGGAATGGGCACTGGAGACCATGATGTCAATTTTCCTTTATCGTGTAAAACCAAAACGCTGTGTCGCCATATCGTCGCTGATCCGAAAGGACAAGCCTGGTCAGTGACTCAGGGAGTGTCTCTCCACTCTTTTCCTCGGCGACCACCAGACTCCCGGCTGAACAGAGACTGCTGCTGCCGTCAAGCCCCTTCAAAACAGATTCAGCGAGCCCACAGCCATAGGGCGGGTCGAGGAAAATAATGTCAAATGGAGCCATTGGTGCGTTGTGCGGCCAGTTCAGATGCAGACCGCGCCGAAGGTCATGCTTCAATATGAGAGGCGGACGGTCCGGATCGATCTCGACGGCCTTCATACAGTTGGCGCAGTTCCTTCTTATGATATCCACGGCCTGCTGGCTGCTGTCGACAAAGACAACGCGCGCGGCCCCACGGCTTAAGGCTTCAAGGCCGAGCGCCCCGGTGCCGGCGAAGAGATCAAGGACCCGCGCAGAGACGACCCGCTCACCGATTATGCTGAATAGTGCCTCCCGGGCGCGATCCGTGGTGGGACGAATGGATTTGGAGCGGCCGGGCGTTGCCAGTTTCATGCCCCGGGCCCTGCCGCTGATAATCCTCAACTATTTGTATTCCGTGACAAAGGCTTCAGCAATCTGCACTGCATTGAGGGCGGCTCCTTTAAGGATGTTGTCGGACACAATCCACATGTTGATGCCCTTGTCAATTGACTCGTCTTCCCTGACGCGGCCGACCAGGGTGTCAAAACTGCCGGCACAGTCAATGGCCAGTGGATACTGACTGTTTTCAGGGTCGTCCACCAGTCTGACGCCCGGAGCCGTTGAGAGCAGTTCCTTCACATCGGGCACACTGATTTTATCTTTTGTCTCAATGTTTACCGACTCAGAGTGCCCGTAAAAGACTGGGACGCGAACGGTGGTGGCGGTGATAGCAATGGAGTCGTCTTCAAAGATCTTTCTGGTCTCATTGATCATCTTCATCTCTTCCTTGGTGTAGCCATTGTCAAGGAAGGAATCGATGTGAGGCAGGCAGTTAAAGGCGATCTGGTGCGGATAGACCTCAGCCTCCATTTTCTCTCCGGCGGCGTAGGCCCTGACCTGCCGGTCCAGCTCTTCAATGGCCTTGGCCCCGGAACCGGATACCGCCTGATAGGTGGAGATAACCAGACGTTTTATGCCGACCTTGTCAAGGATCGGTTTCAGGGCGACCATCATCTGAATGGTGGAGCAGTTTGGGTTGGCGATGATCCCGCGATTGGTGTACTGGGCTATTGCGTGGCCATTGACCTCTGGGACTACCAGGGGGATGTCACCATCCATGCGGTAGGCACTGGAGTTATCGACAACCACGGCACCGGCTGCCGCTGCGGCCGGGGCAAAATCCAGGGAGCGTGAGGCGCCGGCAGAAAAGAGAGCGACATCAATCCCCTCAAAGGCGTCCTTGGCAAGGAGCTGTACTTCAATTTCCCGGCCCTTAAAAGTGAGCTTTTTCCCAACAGAACGTTCAGAGGCCAGCAGCCTCAGTTCCTTGATGGGGAAATCGCGACGCGCGAGGACATCGAGCATGGCACCGCCAACGGCTCCGGTGGCGCCGGCAATGGCTACATTATATTCATTTTTATCACTCATGATGAATCCTTTTTTCTTTGACAGGGGTGAAAGCTTTTTTTCCTAAGCTTGGCAGATCTAACAAATTTTTTCAGGTTACGGTAGGAAAAATCAATGTTCCTCTTTCTTCTTTATGGCAATACTCAATTTTTTTG
>JBDLID010000252.1:0-2427 GCA_039715055.1 Thermodesulfobacteriota bacterium
CTCTGGAACCAGCCGCGATGCTGGTCGCTGCCCTCCAGGTACAGATCCGCGGGCCACGACAGTTCGTCACGCACCTCACAAACCGCGGCATGGCTGGTACCGGAGTCGAACCAGACGTCGAGAATATCCTCTTCTTTGACAAAATTATCACTGCCGCACTTGGCACACGTTGTATCCGCATCAATGAAATCACTCAGCTCGTGGGCAAACCAGGCATCAGCCCCCTCTTCATTGAAGAGCTCATCAACGCGTGCCACCAGCTTTTCACTCTTCATGATCTCACCGCAGTCGTTGCAGCTGACAACAGTGATGGGAACTCCCCAGGCACGCTGCCTGGACAGACACCAGTCCGGGCGCCCCTCCACCATGGAATGAATACGCTGCATTCCCCAGGCCGGGGTCCAGGTAACCTTTTCGATCTCGTCTATGGCCTTTTTGCGGAGGTCGTTTTCATCCATGGCAATGAACCACTGGGGAGTGGCCCGGTAAATCACCGGCTCCTTGCAGCGCCAGCAGTGGGGATAGCTATGATCGAGCTTCCCCTCACCAAGGAGAACACCTTTGGCATTCATATCACTGTTGATCCGACCGTTGACCTGCGGCACCCGTTCACCGGCATACTCACCGGCTTCCGCCGTATAGTGCCCTTCATTATCCACCGGCGAGAGGATATCAAGACCATATCGCAGGCCGGTCAGATAATCGTCAGCGCCGTGGCCCGGGGCGGTGTGAACACAGCCGGTACCCGCCTCGGTGGTGACGTAGTCGGCAAGCACCAGGAGAGAGTCGCGATCCATGAAGGGATGGCGACACTTACGTTTTTCAAGTCCCTGGGCTGAAAACTCACCAGCCACCTCGTAATCTGCAACCTCCAGCGCCGCCATCACCGACTCGACAAGTTCCTTGGCCATGACCAGGGTTTCGTCTCCCGTCTTCACAGCGGCGTAAACAAAATCGGGATGAAAGGCTACCGCCAGGTTGGCAGGAAGGGTCCAGGGGGTGGTGGTCCAGATGAGCACCGAGACCTTGTCGCCGGAAAGTGTTGGATGAATATCACTGCAGTCGTCAGCCAAAGGAAACTTGACGTAAATCGACGGCGAGGTGTGGTCGTAGTATTCGACCTCGGCTTCGGCCAGAGCGGTGACACAGGTGGAGCACCAGTAGACCGGCTTTTTGTTGCGGATTACCGAGCCGTTGAGCAGGAAACGGTTAAACTCCCTGGCAATCACCGCCTCGTAGCCGTAATTCATGGTCAGGTAAGGGTCATCCCAGTCACCAAGAACACCGAGACGCTTGAACTCCTGCTTCTGGGTCTTTATCCATTTGGTGGCGTACTTGCGGCAGGCCTTGCGTTTGGACAGCTTGGGAATCTCTTTTTTCTTCTCACCGAGCTCCTTGTCGACATTATGTTCAATGGGCAGCCCATGACAGTCCCAACCGGGAATATAGGGCGCCTGAAACCCGGCCATGCGCTTGGATCGAAGGATGATATCCTTGAGGATCTTGTTAAAGGCAGTACCGAGGTGAATATGACCGTTTGCATAAGGAGGGCCGTCGTGCAGAATATAGAGCGGCCTGCTTTTGGCATCGTCCTGCAGCTTCGCATAGAGGTTTTCTTTTTCCCATCGCTTAAGATACATCGGCTCCTTCTGGTTAAGGTTGGCCTTCATCTTAAAACTGGTCTTCGGCAGATTCAGGGTATCCCTGTAATCCATTTGTCTCTCCTTTCTCTTGGGGCCTGTGCTCATATTTCAACCCCCAGATCCGCATTTTTCGAAAAATAGTTCTGGTGAGTTGTCGTGTTTTTCGGGTAAAACATTCAAAAATAACAACTGGGACCATAGTTGCAAGGATAAATTAGCAAAGCAGGCGACAAAGCACATGACGGAAAAAAGCGTTAACTCATCCCCATATTTGACAGAACGTCCTGCTTTCATTAAAGTATAAAGTTTGACAACGGTGACATTCACAAATATCACCAGCAAGAGCCAACTGACGGGAACCTAAGGGTACCCTGAAAACTCAATGTCTTGCTCCCACTCATATTGACCGGAATCAGGAAATGCCGAAAATTATTGCCATGGCCGGAAAAGGTGGTACCGGAAAGACCACTACCTCCGCACTGCTCACCAGGTATCTGCTTAAGAAGGGGCTGACCCCTTTTCTTCTGGTCGATGCCGACTCCAACGCCAACCTCAATGAACTGCTGGCCATGGAGATCGGGCTGACTCTTGGCGAAATCCGCAAGGAACTCAAGAGTGAGCTGCCGCCCAACATCACCCGTGACCAGTTCATGGAGATGAAGATCCACCAGGCCCTGATCGAGGAAACCGGTTATGATCTCCTGGTCATGGGACAACCCGACGGCCCCGGCTGGTACTGGGCCGCAAGCCAGTACCTGGCCATGGCCATGGACAAACTGGCTGA
>JBDLID010000253.1:0-2375 GCA_039715055.1 Thermodesulfobacteriota bacterium
GGGGTTTACATATAAAATTTGCCCTTCTTCATCCATGATGACAATACTGTTTTCACTCTGCTCGACAGCTTTTTTATAAAGTTCCAGGTTGTGGTTGTCTTCGGCAAGGGTGTCCGTCCTGTCAAGGAGCCCCCTGTATCGACGTTCCATGACAAAGGCGAGTACTCCAAAGATCAGTGCAGCACAACCGAGAAAAATGAGGAGGATGATGAGAAAAGACACAGACGCATACTCCGGCGGGGAACTTGTCTGGTCTTTGCCGGCAAGAAGGATTCCCGCAGCAAATACGGTCAAAAGTGTTGAACCGACGGCGCCATATGCAATTTTAAAGATGTTTGGCATTGTTACGTATAATTGTCATCAGGGTGAAGCGATGCCGTTGCAATCCTTGTAATATGAGGAAAACTCTTCAGCGGTCATGGGGTATCCAAATGAAAAACCCTGCAGTTCATCACACCCCTGTGACAGGAGTGTTTCATGCTGGAACGGTTGTTCCACCCCTTCAGCAATAACAAGCATATTCAAACTGTGCACCAGGTTGATTATTGCTGAAGTGATGGCACTGGAGCCCGCTTTGACTGCGAGATCACGCACAAGTGATTTGTCGATTTTCACGCGACTGAACGGAAAGCGGGTCAGATAGTTCATGGAACTGTATCCGGTACCGAAATCATCTATGGCCAACTCTGTACCGAGGGCGCGCAGCTGCTCCATAATCTGTCTGGATCCGCTGTCTTCTTCGAGGAAGAGGTTCTCGGTGATCTCAAATTCAAGAAAATTGGGATCAAATCCGGAACTACTGAGGGTCTCTTTTACGGTGGGGATCAGATCCGCTGCTTTCAGCTGATACGGTGAAAGATTAAATGAGAGTCGTAGCGGCGAAACAGCCAGATTGTTCCAGGCGACAAGTTGCTCACAGGCCTGGCGCAACTGATAATAACCCAGTTTAATCAGCAGGCCCGACTCTTCTGCCACCGGAATAAACTCATCAGGGGAAAAATACTCACCATCCTCATCCCGTAACCGCATGAGTGCTTCGACTCCGACAATCTGCAGGGTATCCGTCTTGACCAGTGGCTGGTAAAGCGTTATCAGGTGCTGATTTTCAATGGCGCCCTGCAGCAGGTTTTCGACCTCGAAAAGTCGTTGAGCGCGGGCCTGCATATTCTGGGTAAAGAGTTGTGTTTTTCCCCGGCCGGTTTCTTTGGCCCGGTGCAGTGCGGTATTTGCCTGACGAAGCAACACCTCGGGTTCCAGGCTGTCCTCGGGGAACAGGCTCACCCCCATGGTATAGGTCAGGGAGATTGTTTCATTGAGTGACGCCACGCTCTCTCCAAGTACGTCCCTGACAGAGGTGAGCAGATCCATAATGTGCCCCCGGTCCGGCACATTTCCCAAAACCAGTATGAATTCGTTGCCGCCGATATGGCCGACCACTGTCTCGCCGCTATGCTGAAAGGTCCGCAGCTGTTTTGCCACCTCCTGCAGAAGAAGGTCACTGGCGGTATTGCCCAGAGATTCCCTGAAACTGGGAAAGCGATCTATTTCGATATCGATGATCGCCATAAGGCTTTCACTGGTTGTCTGCAGCTCATGTTTGATGGCCTTTCTCAGGTTTTCATGAACCAGGGTCACATTGGGAAGGCCGCTGAGCTGATTGTGTGTTTCATGATAGAGGATCTGTTTGGACAGTTGATGGGCTTCACTGATATCTGAAATAACAACAATCATCTCCCGCAGCTCCGCGCGGGAGGCTGGCACCGGCGTTATGGCCAGCTGAACCAGAATTTTTTCTCCCTCACTGCTGGTGAGAAGAAGTGGTTTCGGGCGTCTCGGAACCGCTTCTTCGATACAACTTTTGAAAGGGTAAGGCTTGTAGTCGTGCCGGGTATGCAGCTGAACGACTTCCCAGATCAGCCTGCCGGTGGCCTGCGTGGTCGGAACGGTGCAGAATCTTTGCACGGCATCATTGACAGCGACGATATGACCCCTGTAGTCGGTACGGATGACACCATCTTCTATGGAGGTGAGTGTTGTCCTGCTACGCTGACGCTCCTTGAAAAGTGACCGCAGTAAACGTCTCAGGTAATGCTGGTATATCACAATATAACCGACCAGGATGGTCAGCAGGGCGGGGCCCGGCGGAAACCAGATATGCAGGCGGACCAGTGCCAGGTATGAAAAAAGGACAACAGAGATGAGCAGCAGCCCGCCCGACAGAGCAGAACTGCGTGTGGAGAAAAAGACAAAAGGAAGAACAAAGAGGCAGGTCGCCATGATATTGATGGTCAATCCGACTCCGGCGGAAATCTGGACGATGAGCTGGTTGTTGAGAAGTCCGTTGACCACATTGGCATTGAATTCAACACCGGACA
>JBDLID010000254.1:0-2358 GCA_039715055.1 Thermodesulfobacteriota bacterium
AGCAGGGCCCGCAGTGTGGTCAAGCAGGCTGACGAAGCGTACTTGTGCTACTCGAGGCGGCCTGATCGGCCATAATGTGGGTGCTGCTGAATAGTTACCGGTCTGTCAAGCAAATGAAAGAGGAGTCGAGGTGGAGATTGAAAGAGAGGAGGAGGTAAAGCCCGAAAGGTCTGATTCTCGGTGGGTGAGGGTGATGTCGGCAACCCTGCTTGTAATCCTGCTGTCGGCAGTCTCTTTTGGCTGCTGGATGTACCTCTATGTCAGCCGGCCAGGGCCCGATAGTATCGAAGAGAACGTTGTTGTTTTGATTCCTAAGGGGGCCGGGCTAAAAGAGATCAGCCGGATCCTTGCCGACAGGGGGTTGATCCGGGATGACCCGCGTTTTCTCCTTTTGGCAAAATACCTGGGAGTTGCTACCAGGCTGCAGGCCGGAGAGTTCCTTCTTGCTGCGAATCGACTGCCGGCCGATGTCCTGCAGAGCCTTGTCGATGCCAGACCGCTCCACCATCGGCTCACCATTCCTGAGGGGCTGCGGCTTGAGGAAATTGCCGATCGTTTCGCCGCAGACGGCTGGGTGAACAGGGAAAACTTCATCCGACTGGCCCAAGATCCTGCCTTTACAAAGTCCCTTGGTGTTGAAGGTGTTGAAACTCTGGAGGGGTACCTCTTCCCGGATACCTACCTGCTGCCAAGGGATTTCCGTGGTGAAGAGAAAATCATTACTCTCATGGTCAACCGTTTTCAGAAAATGTGGAGTGACCTTGAACAGGAACCGCAGGCCGGGATGAGCGTCAATGATGTGGTGACGCTTGCCTCCATCATTGAAAAGGAGACGGGGCAGGCAGCAGAGCGTCCCCGTATTGCCTCGGTTTTTCACAATCGCCTGAAGCGGAACATGCGTCTGCAGTCCGATCCCACCGTCATCTACGGCATTGAGAATTTCTCCGGCAATCTTACCCGTAAGGATCTCAAGACCCCGACACCATTTAATACCTATGTGATCAAGGGGTTGCCGCCGCACCCAATCTGTAATCCCGGGAAGGAGGCCGTTGTCGCGGTCCTTGAACCGGAGGAGAGCAAATTCATCTTTTTTGTTTCAAAAAATGACGGCTCTCACCACTTTTCAACCAGTCTGAAAGAGCATAATCGGGCTGTCAATCGCTATCAGCGGAAGAAAAAATAGTCGGCCGGGTGGTGGGTCAGGGGGTGTTCTCGTCTAGAGCTTCCTGGCGCTCGCGCTTGTACTGGTCGTAACTTTGGCGTTCTTCGGTCTCTGAGGGAAGCGGTGTTGCGGCTGGGTCGCTCATCTGGTCCATGGACTGGAACCCTTTGTACATGGAGCGGTTGGCCCGGTCCTTGTCGGAACAGGAACCAAGCAAAAGGGCTGCGCCAATTATTACCGCCACCACCCCGGTTCGATAGCAGTTGCCCATATTCTGATCTGTTTGATTTATTTATCCGGTGTGCCGAACATCTTCAGGAAGGCATCGATATATTTCTTCAGAACCCGCTCTCCCTCCTTGTCAACCTCATCAAATTTCATTCCGGCATGGTAGAGCTTGTCACTTTTAACCACATGGGTGACATTGGCCAGCAGTTCGATCAGGTCGTCTTCGAGGCCAATGGTGACGATCAATGAGTCGCCGTTGTTGATCTCCTGTTCGCTCTCAAGCAGTAGTCCCTGTTCACTCACATCCAGGGTTCGGCCCATGGAGTGGGCTGCGTACTGACCATGATCATCGACAATCTGGTAATCAAGCAGGTTCAGTGATTCCAGTCGGATAAATTCACGTTTTTCTTGCATGGGCTCTTCCTGTTACGTTTACCTGTCAATAGCAGGCTGTCTTATGGCAGGACCTCAGGTCCACTGTGATTTTAAAACAGCTATATTTTCCATATATTAAACCAGCAGACCCTGAAACGGAAACTATTTTTCAGGAAACAGGTCATGGATGGCCGCACGCTCGGCAGCTGTAATACCTCTTTCGGTGATCAGGCCGGTGATCAGGCGGGCCGGGGTGACGTCAAATCCGTAGTTGGCCGCCCGGGTTTGGGGGGCGGCGAGTTCAAGGGTGTGCACCCTGCCGTCACGATCCGGAGCCGTAATCCTGGTCAGTTCTGCTGCACTTCGCTGTTCAATGGGGATATCTTTTCCCGCGTCGATCTGCCAGTCAAAAGTGGAAGACGGCAGAGCCACGTAAAAGGGGATGTCGTTGTCACGGGCGGCGAGCGCCTTGAGGTAGGTGCCGATCTTGTTGGCCACATCGCCGGTATGGGTGGTTCGGTCGGTGCCGACGATGACCAGGTCGACCTGGCCGTTCTGCATGAGGTGGCCGCCGGTGTTGTCGGCAATCAAGG
>JBDLID010000255.1:0-2227 GCA_039715055.1 Thermodesulfobacteriota bacterium
TAGGTGGCGATTCGATTTGGGGCGTCGGCTGTCAGGCGCTGAATCTCATGGCGGGTAATCTCTTTATTCATTCTGGTTACATCGCCTTTCATGGCGCGTACATTTTTGGCAAGCTTTTTGTCTCTATTTGCCACGGCCGTAAGGGCACTGTCCAGGGCCCTGATGACCTCAGAGTGAAACTTCATCAACACCTTGGCCGTCTGTTCACTTACCTTGACGTTTTCATTGATGCGTTTGATGGAGGAGGCCACAAGGTCAGTGGCTATCCTGTCTCCAATGCGCTCCAGTCCGTTGGCGACCTGAATCAGCTCAATCAGACGCCTTGACTGTGATGCTGACAGGTCTCTGGAACTGATCATGCTGAGATATTCAATGATATGATGGTGCAGGCTGTCGATTATCTTATCTTTTTCAGCAATCTTTCTGACCTGTTCTTTTGTCCCGGTGATGGCAACGGGCATGGACTCGTCGGCGATACTCCTGGTGTACATTCCCATCCTGGCGATTTCACGGCTTGCATTTTCAAGGGCAATGGATGGGGTCGACAACAGTGATTCATCTAGAAATTTTGGTAAGAGTTCGTCATCCACAAGGATCGGCTTGTCAGGAATTAGCCATTCAACAAGACGGGCAATCTGGGTGGTGAAACCAATAAAGAGCGCGGCGTTGACCAGGTTGAAAAAGGTATGGACGTTGGCGATCTGGCGAGGGGACTCTGCGGCAAGGCGGGCAAGCCCGCTTAACTCATCGTGTACCGGAGACAGCCAGCGGGCAATATCGGCCAGCTGCGGAATAAAATAAATCCAGAGCAGGGCTCCGAGTACATTGAACAGGGTGTGTACCACCGCAGTCCGCACGGCCTCGCGAGGTTTACCGATTGCCGCGAGACCTGCAGTTATGCAGGTGCCGATATTTGAGCCGAGGATGAGAGCTATTGCAGGTTCAAGGCCGAGGAGTCCCTGGCCGGCCATTACGATCAGGATGCCGGTTGTGGCCGATGAGGATTGAATGACCGCTGTGAAGGCGGCACCGACAAATACGGCAAAGCCTGGGCTTTCGAGGGTCACCATGAAATCAATGAAAGGCTGGTAGGAACGCAGTGGTTTCATACCGTCACTCATGATGCTCATGCCGTAAAAAACCAGCCCCAGACCAAGGAGCATGAGGCCATATTGCCGCACCTTTTTTTTCTTTGAGACAAAGGAGAGGAAGAAACCAGCAGCGATGAACAGCAGGGCAAGTTTAGTGACCTTGAAGGCGAGAATCTGGGCGGTAATGGTGGTACCGATATTGGCACCGATGATAACGGGGACACTCTGCGACATGGACATGATCCCTGCAGAGATAAAGCCGACGAGAAGGACAGTGGTCACTGACGACGACTGGATGATGGAGGTGATCACGGCACCCATCCCGGCACCGACGAAGCGGTTGCGGGTGAAGCGGGCGAGCAGGTTTTTCATGTAGTCGCCGGCGGCATACTTCAGGGCCCTGGTCATGATATCCATGCCGAACAGGAACAGGGCCAGACCGCCGAACAGACCACCCCATAACTCTAAACTGGCGAAAGGGTTACTCATGCTCTTTCTCTTCTTTGAGCGGGGTCTTGACGATGACCACCGGGATTTTGGAGAGCTGCGCCACTCGCTCGGCAACGGAGCCCAAAAGGATATGGGCAATACCGCTTCGCCCGCAGCTGCCCATGACGATGATCTGCGCCTCTTCCTTTTCAGCAAATTCCACTATACGGCCCGGCGGCAGTCCCGGCACAAACTCAAGAGGTGATTCCTGTAGAATGGAGAGGGTGGGGTGTTTTTTCTCCATGGTCTGCATGAACTCTTCCGCCATTTCCCTGGCCAGGCTCCCCATGGGCTCGGCCCAGTCTTCCTCTGCCTGGCGATAAAAACCCGGGGCGTCTGCCGGGTCGTGTACAACATGGAGAATAACTAAAGGTACCTGGGTCAATTTCTGATAATTGCATGCCCAGAGCAGTGCTGCCTCGGAGTCAGTGGAAAAATCAATGGCGACAAGGATCGGCCGGATCTTATTGCTGGTGTTCATAGGAACTCTTGGGTGTCGGATAGTGTTATTTCGTCTCGGAATGGTCCTTAAACAGATAGGGCCCGTCCATCTCTTTGACCGTAATAGTATGGGAGACAAGATTTGCTTCAGGGGTGAAATAATGCAACTGATAGCCGGGCGCCTCCAGGAAATATCCTGAAGGACG
>JBDLID010000256.1:0-2143 GCA_039715055.1 Thermodesulfobacteriota bacterium
GAATCCACTGTAAAACGTTTTACCAAACCAGCGGTCACGCTCAACCATCTGTCTCACCGTGGTTCCCCGCGCCTTTTTATGAAGAAAGGGATGTTTGTGGACAAGCGGTGTGGAAGGTTTATATATTCGCTTGGCGCGCTCCTCCCTGATCTCCAGAATCTTGGCCTTCCGGTCCAACCCGTTGACATGGTAATCCGCCCCGAACCGCACTCCCACCACAGCCAGACTGATCAACACAATTGCCCCGATCCGTTTGATCGCCGATATTCTCAAAGAGTGATCGCCCAGAGTGTAGAGATCCCAGAGCAAAACTATGAAAAGAAAAATAATGTACGGGTAGTAATTCTGTTTGACCAGAAAAAGCAACCCCAGAAGAAAGCCGAAACCAACAATTTTAGCCGGTCGACCTCCACCGCCGGGGTCACGGATGAGGCGATTAAAACCGCTGTCAGGAATACAGAACTGGCAACCGACAATAAGAGCAATAAAAACGGCGAATGCGTCGGAATTACAGTAGGAAAAAACATACCAGAGCTGGGAGGAAACCAGCAGTCCCAGGAGCAGAGACCGACTGGAGGCGGCAGACATGGCACAGAGCAGGAGTAGTCCGAAGAGCGAAACATTGAACAGTCGCAGTGCGAGATGATTCTCCAACCCCAGCGGGCCTATGAATTTCAGGAATTTACCGGCAAAGAAGTAGTAGATTTCAGGAGAGTTCAGACGTGATACGCCATAGACCGAAAAGGTGTTGCGGATGGCCGGATCGTCGATCTTGGGCGGCAGCCAGTGATCCTCATAATAGGTTGATGCCGACAGATGGACATATTCATCGGGATGAACCTCTCTTGGACTGATGGAGGCCATGACAACAACAAGACCAAAGGCAGCCGCAAGAAAAAGCGGTACATAGGAAAAATTGGCCAGTGAGGATTGGAGAGCACTGCAAACCAGATAAATGGCCAGATAGGCCGCCAACAGGTAGAGAAGTATCTGCCCGACAGGAAAGGGCCCCTGTTCCGGTGTGAAATCAAAATTAAAGAAAGGATCACCGCCCCTTGAAACAATAGTCAAGCCGTTCTTCGTATATGTTGCCGAGTGGATGTGGCTGTTTGGCTTGAGCCTTGCGAACTCCTCTTCCGTCTGAAAATTGAGGGGAACAAACCCCTTCTGGGTGATGGTGATCCTCTTCAGCAGAACCGTACCCTTATGGCGGAGGGGGTCAATCCGCAATTTCGAAAGCGGTGCCAGGTCTGTAAGATAAAAACGATAAAACGTCTTGCCGGGCTTAACTTTGGCATAGGCCCTTCTCTTCTCATGAAACAAACCGTCCTCGCCCGACCAGTATATCTTGACAACGGTGGGTCGTTTAACGACTATTTCAAGCTCCACCTGGGCCCGGTCAATGGAAAAAAAATAGAAGAGCGCGGAAAAAATAAGAGCAACGACTAAAAACAGTTTCTGCTCAGCAAGAAATTCAAGAAGGCGGCTCATGGATAAAACCTTTCATCACCGTCCGCGTAGGCGGTTGATCAACCTGTGCAGTCTCATCTCATGACGCATGGCAAAAGGCATCACCAGCCGTCCGAGCTTATGGTTGAGCATAAGAATCACCAGACATTTCAACCCCGGACCACCATTCCAGGCCCCCATGGGGATAAACTTGTTCAGAGAGCTCATTGAGGTGAGACGGCTCACCTCCAGCCCCGTGGGCTGAAAATATCGATCGGTAATTTTCATCATAATACCTGTAATATCAATTCAGGACAGAACCCGTTTAAATGGTGATTACTCCCTCAGGCGTGCCCGGATGGCGGACAGAAAAAATCTGAGCCGCAGGACAGGGTTGCAATGCAGGGCAAAGAGAGAACTACTCCACAGTTCCCTGGTTTGTACAGTCTTTTTATTGGACGGGCTGTTCTTGCCGTAAAAATCATCGAGATGATGCTGGTGACGGATGTTTTTGACCTCAGCGGTCCGGGGAAAGGCCAGTTTGGTGACAAGCAGGTAGTTCAACCATGGCTTGAGGTCTTCCTTTTCATAGCCGAGGACCCGGTTTGCAACGGCAAAGGCCGAGACACCGTCAAAAATGCCCTGCTGCAAAGGGGCAAAATGGGCGTCCTGATCCTTTTCCGCCTGTCCAGTC
>JBDLID010000257.1:0-2137 GCA_039715055.1 Thermodesulfobacteriota bacterium
TTTGTGAGTTCAACCCCTTCGTCAGTATTGATAAGAAAATAAGGTGTTTTGCAACAATCGAGTACCATCCTGCCAGATATCTGACAGTAATTGTTCTCAACATCTGTTATAGTGCTTTTGTGTGAAGTCATCTCAAGGCAACACAAAAGTGGTGTCTGTGTACTTTTGCCGATCCATTATGCGTAATTGTCGCATATTTAAACAATAGGCTACCTTGAAAAATTGCCTTTCAGGCCAGACTCTTCGTTACGAGAAAAATTTTATACCCGGAAGAATAAAGGTAAGCCGAGCACTTTGTCCTCGGGATATCATTTATATGCCTGTGGTAAAATTTTTCTCGTGCCTCGATTTTGACCTGAAATACTAATTTTTCAAGGTACCCTCCATACTTAAAAACCAGCATCAAGGATGGTCTTAAACACATCTTCAGCGGACAGCACGAAGATAGCGACTCCTGATCATCTCATAGTGATTACAGTGCGTCCTGATCTTCCACCATGTGTGGCCGCTTTTTTCCACCCGCCAGCCGCCAGTGGAACCATTGTCATCATTTTCCAATATCGACCTGATATTATCAAGCCCCCGACCACCATATATTCCTTCTTCACGGCCGCCCAGCCACTCCTCAGGTTCAGCCACCTCGGTGGACCAGGAAAAGGGGTCGGATATGATCAACTGAGCCTGTTCAGTCATGGCTGTCCGGCCCAACTCACGAAGGTGCTGTCCGGGCAGGGGCACCTTGTCCACAAGGTTAAGCGAGGTGACAATGGAGGCACATCGGGACCGGAAGGGAAGCCTGAGGGCATCACCGACAATAAACTCAACCCGCTCAGTTGAAAAACTGGGCGGCAGCGTAAACGTCACCTCGCGCTCCAGCTCCCCCTCCTCCTTGAGGCGAACCTGCAGACTGCGATCTTTCATCAACTGACGGGCGGCCCGGATAAAAGCCACTGAATTATCGATCCCCACCGCCAGATCACAGCGATTTCCCATCTCAAAGGTGAAACGCCCCACCGCACCGCCGACATCAAGTCCCAGGCCGCTTGTCTCATCAAGCTCGGCTGCCCAGTTGAGGTATGCCTCAGACGCCATCTCGTCTTCGATCAAATCACCGTAATGACTCCACATATAAGAGGCAACCACCTCATCCTGCTCATACTTGTTGTCCTCCATCGGCAGCGGACTGCCGGGAAGAAGAAAAGCAATGGAATCACTGATCGGATAACCGATTTTACAACCCGGACAGACCAGCGTGCCGTGGATGATATCGTCTTCGAACTCCTTCTCCACTGTGGCTGAAAGTGAATATTCAGCCGGAAGACAGGAGGGACAGATTAACTGCTCAATCAATTTCTTTTTCATTGTAACTTCAAAATATTTCAGGAGGAGCCGGTAAATTCGGTCAGTTCCCCGGGTGTGTTAATGTTGTGCCAGGCCGAAACAAACTCTTTTGGTATAACAGGTTTGATCACCTTGGAACTTTTGGCAATCTTACGAATTCGTCGAATATCATTTACCGCCAGTTCCTCCACAAGATAACGGCAGCGGAAATCATAGCAGGCCAGCAACGGCTCAACCGGTGCCTTTGCGCTGAGCCGCGGCATGGTCGCCCATATCCCCGGCAACCGGTTTTGCAGGAGCCAGTTGATCGCCTCGCTGGAGATGGAAGGCATATCACAGCCAATGAGCAGCCAGGAGGTTCGCGGTTGAAAGCGCATGGCGGAGAGGAGGCCGGTCATTGGCCCCTTGAGGCCCGGAATATCACCAATACGCGGCAGAGATTCAAGGGATTCCATGACCTCGCCCGCACCGGACAGAGCCACGCCCTCAACCAATGGGGAGACGGTCTCTACAGTCCGCTCCAGCCAGCTTGTATCCTGATTGGCGGCCAGGAGATGTTTCGGCTGGCCCATCCGGGAACTCCGACCGCCGATCAGGATGCAGGCCCAGAGAGGTGTCCGCAGCTGCTTCTCCTGGAGAAAATCATCGATAAAGCTGAGGCACTTGGCACGCCTGTTCTCCGAGCGGCCAAGGACCAGTGAGATTCCGGCTGCGGCAGGTTCGCCATCTTCTCCGTCACTGAGCAACCAGATCTTTTCCACCGGACTTCCGGCGTGGCCTTCGACCAACACCAGGT
>JBDLID010000258.1:0-2041 GCA_039715055.1 Thermodesulfobacteriota bacterium
GTCTGCGGCTCATCAAAATCGAGGTGGCAGCTCAAGCAGTCCGGCTGGTTCACCCACGGACGTCGCGCTTGAATCCTATCAACAAGATCGGAAGATTTCCCGACAATTGCCAATAGTTTTCCAGCTCGCTTATTGTTCTCACCAGCAGCTTTTAAGAGCGAGACGCTGTGCTCCTCCATTGTTCCATGACAACTGCTGCAATCAAGGCCCACCTGCCGATGGATACCACGCAGACAGTCCTTAGGTTTTTCTCCCTCACCCATATGACAAACAGTACATGCATCTTGACGATCACGAAAGTATGCCAGATGAAAGCCGTGGATGGCCGCTGAGAGTGTCAGCCTGCCATCGTTGCCTTTGCCTGTATCCGAATGACACTGCTGGCATTGCACCTGTCCTTTAGATTTGACAAGCCCCCTGAGATCGGTTCGGCTGATGGAGTCGTGGGCCTCCAGAATATCTTTGGCGGTTTGCTGATTAAAACTGGTTTGATCACCGCCATGACAATTGAAACAGCCCATGCGATTGGCCGACGGAACCTGCAGCGTGGTTTTGGCAATCACCTCACCGCTTTCACCATGGGCTTCAATATCAACAACTCCACCCCGGCGGACCGCTTCAATCGACAGCGATGTCTGAAAGAGACCTGATTCACCGGCAGGCTCAAACACTCCTTCCATGCCGCCTGGCTGCATCCGGTAATGGACACTCACCGATTCACTGATTATCTCCGGAGTCTCACCTCTTCCAATGAGTTGCGCCTGAAGAATTTTCGGCGACAACCCCAGAGAAATCGTCTGATCGCCGTCGCTCAAGCCAAGACCGCCGCCGCTGGACCAGCCAAGCAGAACATATTCATCATTTTCAATATCAAAAGCGGCCGGCTCAGTAACCATTACCGGCTGCTGTGTGGATGGCTTATCTGCCTTTGTCTGAGCCTGTAAACTGATAAAATGGGCAAGAGCCGAGCGCTCTTTGGCAGTTCCAGCAAATGGGGGCATCTCCGGATGATGGATTTCCATGCCGCTGAGATAGGCCTCCATGCCTAATGGAGTATACCCTTTGGTCATGGAAACGATATCGTTGATAGGGCCTCCCAGGGAGTGGCAGGGCAGACAGAGAAGATTAAATATCTCACGACCGGCAGCAATCCGTGTCCTATCATTGATTTCATCAACACCTACCCAGTTCGTCTGTTTAAGAATGCCCTCTTTTTTCACTCGTTCCATATCTCTTTTAAGTATGGAAGTGGAGTACATATAATCGTAGATGATATAGGGCTTGCGGCCACCCTCACGAATAAACTCAAAGGCACCGATATAACATAAGCCCAGAAAAAGCATGACAAAGGCCACGGGCCGACTGAGCACCGTGGGCATCCGCACCGCCAGTATCAGCCCTCCAAGAACAAGAAGAACCGAGACCAGTGCAAAACCGGTAAAATAGAGCCTTAGATCGGCCATCTCCTGAAAGATCAAGGTCTTCAGCTCAGGCGGTAAAGCGTTCTTATACCACCAGGCGGAAACGATCAGCAGCAGCAGGGGAATGATGAGCCACATACCGCTGTAGCGAAGCATGGTGACCCGCATCCGCTCATCCTTTGAAAAGGTGGCGGTGAAAATACCGAACAGGCCGGCTATTAGCAGGGCTAAAAAGGTACGGAAAAAGAGGGCCGGCCAGAATGTGGGATTAAAAAATCCGGACCAGAAATCTCCATTTTGCAGCCATTCACCGGGAGTCAGCATAAAATCAATTATGCCGTTGATAATAAAAAGCGACATCCAGGCCGCCCCGAAATAGATCCAGCCGATAATCACATGGTCCCGGCTGTTCATGCGATCAAATGTGTAGTAATAAATGAAAAGGGCAACGATTTCGATGACGAAAAAGACCCATTCCGTGGCCCAGCCGAAAACAAAAATGTGAATGAGCTTTGAGGTTGCCGCCGGATTGAGCAGGGCGATGGTAAACCAGAGCCCAACTCCTGTGATGCCGCCGAACACCATGGTGAGCAGCAGAAAAAATTTGGTGTGCTTTTTGA
>JBDLID010000259.1:0-2037 GCA_039715055.1 Thermodesulfobacteriota bacterium
CATGGCTGATGTCCTCCCATTATGAAAGAGATATCCAATCACAGTGAATCCACCCTCAAGCTTCATGCCTTTATCGATGGGCTACCAAGCGAATGCGGCAATCTCACATCTTTTTTCCAGATCATTTTCAAGGCCATCCCCGATGCCGTCATGTTTGCCGACCAGGACAGACGGATTGTGATGGCCAATCCAGCCACGGAAACCATCTTTGGTTACCAGGAAGAGGAACTGATTGGACAATCGACCTCAATCCTCTACACCAGCGAAGAGGATTATGAAGAACAGGGACGCATCAGGTTTAATCTCAGTGCCGCTGAAAAACTTTTGCCCTATGAGGTCAAATACCGGAGAAAGGACGAAACTGTTTTCACCTCTGAAACCGTAGGTTCTCCAATTAAAAATAGAGAAGGCAACACCATCGGATTCCTTGGTCTAATCCGGGATATAAGCGACAGAAAAAAAGCCGACAAAAAGCTGAAGACCCTGGAGTACATGTACCGGACAGTGGCAGATTTCACCTATGACTGGGAATCATGGACACGGCTGGACTCCACATTCCGTTATGTTTCACCCTCCTGTGAACGTATCACCGGTTACACCGCCGATGAGTTTATGGCGCAGCCCTCTCTGTTTCGCAATATTATCATCGATGAAGACAAAGAGGCCTGGGACCTGCACCATCATAAGGCAAAACAGGAGTACCGCTTACGGGAGATCCAGTACCGTATTGTCCGACGGGATGGTCAGAGACGCTGGATTGAGCATGCCTGTCGGCCGGTGATCAATGATGACGGTGAGATTCTGGGCTTTCGCTCCAGTAACCGTGACATAACAATACGGAAAGCCATTGAAGAAGACCTTCGTCAGGCACTGGAAAAGATAGAACAATACAAAACGCAGCTTGAGGCGGAGAGCAGTTATCTGCGTGAAGAGATCAAACTGGCCTGCAATTATGACAACATTATCGGCAGCAGTAATGCCCTCCAGTATGTCCTCTTCAAGATCGAACAGATCGCCGAGGCCGACACCTCTGTCCTTATTCTCGGGGAAACCGGCACCGGCAAGGAACTGATCGCCAGGGCAATCCACAAAAACAGCCTCCGTTGTGAGCGCCCCCTGATTAAAATCAACTGTGCCGCCCTGCCCGCCAGTCTCATTGAGAGTGAACTGTTCGGGCACGAGCGGGGTGCGTTTACCGGCGCCCATGCAAGTCGCCCGGGAAGATTTGAAATAGCCAACAAGGCAACTATCTTTCTTGACGAAATAGGGGAACTACCGCTGGAACTGCAGGCCAAACTGCTCCGCATCTTACAGGAGGGCGAATTCGAACGGGTCGGCAGTTCCCGAACTGCCAAGGTGGATGTACGGGTTATAGCAGCAACCAATCGTCACCTGGAAAAGGACGTCAAAGAGGGCCGATTCCGCGAGGACCTCTGGTACCGCTTAAATGTCTTCCCCATAACCGCCCCGCCTCTTCGAGACCGCCTTGATGACATCCCCCAGCTGGTCAGCCACTTTCTGGAAAAATTTATTCGCAACCAGGGAAAAGATATCAGCACCATCCAGAACGAAACGATACAAAAGCTGCAGGCATATCAATGGCCTGGCAACATCAGGGAACTGGAAAATGTCATTGAACGGGCAGTGATCAACTCCACCGGCCCAGGCCTGCAGCTGGCCGATGAACTGAAACCGCCCCAGGGTGAACAACTCCCGCAGACCTTCAAGTCCCTAAAAGACATGGAGAGGGACTACATTGTCCAGGTACTTGAAAAAACCAACTGGAAGGTCAGCGGTAAAGACAGTGCGGCAGAGATTCTCCAGCTTGACCGGAGCACCCTGCGAGGCAGGATGAAAAAGCTCGGTATCGAAAAGCCATAGGTAATTCGTGCTAAGATCATAACGAGAACATCCCGACTTAAAAATACTTGATTACCACTCAAACTCAGCTGAGCATACGGAACTGAGTGATTCTGGTATGTTCTGGCAAACAATTCGCAGCGAAGAATGAGCGAGGACGTTTGACGGAATGTACCA
>JBDLID010000260.1:0-1951 GCA_039715055.1 Thermodesulfobacteriota bacterium
GAGATGTGCTTGAAACCTTCCCTGGAGGCGGGGGTGATCTCCTGGGCCGTGTTTATCTGGGTCACCACACGCAGGGGTTTGCGGTCATTGCTCTCTTCGAGGATATCAAGGAGTTCAGCGTCAATGCGCATGGGGACGGTTACCGGGACCCGGGTGCCGAGACGTTTCATCTTCACATGCTCAATAGCATCCAGCTCTTCAAGAAGCCAGCGCAGCAGGCTGTTGGGCAGAACAAAGGCGTCGCCGCCGGTCACCAGCACGTCTCGGATCCGATCATTTGCCCTGATGTAGTCCAATGCCTCCCCATAGGCTTCCTTGGAAAACATCTTATCCTTTTTGCCGATATGGGCGATGCGCAAACAGTGGGTACAGTACATGGCGCACATGTTGGTGGACTTGATGGTCACCACCCGCGGATAAAACTGATCCACCAGTCGCGCCGGCGAATGATCGGCGGCCACCGGAGGGATCTCAATGCCCGCATTGTCAATCATCTCTCCGGTGGGAACGGACTGAAGCATGATCGGATCATTTGTGTAGCCCGGCATGATCAGACTGGTGTAATAGGGAGTGAGCCGCATCCGGTAATTCCTGGTAACCCGGGTAATATCCTCAAGCACCGGCCTAGGCAGATCAATGAGGGCGGCAAGCTGGTCCACCGAATCGATGGCCCCACGAATCTGGCCCGTATAAGAATTCCAGTCCTTCTCATCCATACCCAGCGTTTTCATAATCCGCTGTTGATTCTCCCGGATCCGGTCCCAGAGCTGGATACCGCTTGGAGCCTCTGTATCTTTTTTTTTCAGATATTCGACGACTCTGCTGTTGGCACTGTCGGCAATGGCCAGAGCCTGTCCCGCCCGGCCACCGACACTGACCATGTGCTCGTCGATGTCCTGGTGTTTGCGGGCCAGTTCTTCAAGCTGCTGTCTGTTCAGACCGAAAGCCTCGGCAGTGATGCTGCTCGCCGCAACAATTTCCTTGAGTTTTGAAAAAACGCGGACGATGGGGCCGGTCTTTTCCTGCTCACAGGCATCCCGGTAGAGCTGTTCAACTTCCTGTCGATCATCCGCAGAGGGGTCTCCCTGAGAGGGAGCACAGATCTTGTCAAGCAGGTCGGTAGTGTATTTGTCAAAATCCATTTTTTAGTACGTCCTTTTCTGCAAAAGTTTTAATAAGCACCAAGGTCGGGTGTCTCTGCGAGATGCTCAGATATCAGTATTCACTCTTCCAGTCGATGGTCATTTCAATAAACTCTTTACCGAGCCTGATGCCCTCTGCCGTATCATCGTGATTCCTGGCCACGGACACCACTCTGGCCAAAAAGGTACCAGGAAGAATCGCGTAGTTGGAGCCAATATGTTCCAGGATTACGAAATCCTTAAGCAACTCGCCGTCCGCCACCTTTTGAAAGGCTTCACGCTCGTATGGGTTCTGGGGGATGTAGCCCTTGGTACAGCGCATCTTTATCACCTTGAAGTTGTAAGTGGCCCAGTGGATTTTTTTACCGTTTGTTGTCAGTTCCCTGCTATGGGCAGGAAAAGTTTCCTCGACGACGGCATAATATTCCAGTTCCGGCAGACTTGGTGCCGATTCCGGAAGGGACTGTTCCAGCGTGTAGCAGAATTCCAGGGTCGTTCCCTGTTTACGGGCGTTGACCTCGAGAAATTTGACTTCTCCCTCAGGCGTGACCAGGTAATCGCAGCCGAAGATTCCACGAAATCCCTCTCTACCGAGGATCCGGCCGATTTTTCTGGTATGCTCCTTGAGTTCTTCCTCCACAGCAGCAGGCTGTGTGGTGGGATAGGTGGAGCCGACAAAGCGGTTGCCGCCCACGATTATCTGATCGGCTACCCCGGCAACAAACACCTCCTGTTCGTTGGCCACAACCGCCAGCACGGTGGGGTCTTGCTCATGGGGGAGGTATCTCGATGCCAGATAGGTGGCCTCG
>JBDLID010000261.1:0-1894 GCA_039715055.1 Thermodesulfobacteriota bacterium
GAATGAGTTGTCTGACATGATTCTTCTCCGAAAATCTATTTAAGGGCTGTTTATAAAGCCTGACTAATTCGTAAAAAGTTACAATTTCAGAAGGCTAAGTAAAAAGCTTCATATGCGAGGCGCACAACGAAGCAGGTGAAGAGTTTTTACGACGCCATCAAGCTTCTACTTCTTCCTTCTTGTCACCAAAGGCCTCGATCTGTGAGATCAGCTGCTCGTTAGTGAAACCACCCATGGAGATGGCGAAGGTCGGACAGTGAGAGGCGCATATTCCGCAGGCCTTGCACGAGGCGGAAACGGTCTCGGCCTTGCGCTTCTTGCCCACCTTTTTCATGACGATGGCACCATAGGGACAGAGGCTGGTACAGATTCCACACCCGATGCATTTATCCTCTTCAACACTGGATACAATTGGATCCACCTTCACATAACCTTTCACCAGCGGCATGGCAGCTTTTGCTGCGGCGGCCTGGGCCTGGACAATGGTCTCCTCAACGGGCTTAGGTCCATGCGCCAGTCCGCAGACATAGACACCATCAACGGCAAGTTCCACCGGTCGCAGTTTGACATGGGCCTCCAGGAAAAAACCGTTTGCGGTGACCGGCAGCTTCAGCATCTTGGAAAGCTCTTCGGTGCCGTCTGGGACAATGCCAACGGAGAGCGCCACAAGATCCGGAGTCATGGACACCTCTTCCTGCATAATGGAGTCAAAGAAATCCACCTGGACCTTTGCTCCCTTCTTGGTGACCACAGGTTTGTTATCCATCTCATAGGGAATAAAGATGACGCCTTTTTTCCTGGCCTCAAGGTAGGCGTCTTCGGCAAAGCCGTATGTCCTGATGTCGCGATAGAGAACAATGATCTGGGAGTCCGGATTGATCTCCTTGACCTTCAGGATATTCTTCATTGCGTGGTTGCAGCAGACCTTGGAACAGTAGTTCAGGTCATCGCCGCGGGAACCGGCACATTGAATCATGACAATAGAATCCGGCGCCCGATTCTTGGCACGTCCTGCCAGTTTCTTCTCGAGCTCCTGCTGGGTGACCACCTTATTGGACTTCCCGAGTTCATACATATCAGGACGATGCTCATGGCCGCCGGTGGCGACAACGATGACACCATGATCATAGGTCTGTTCTTTCTTCTTCTTGCCTTTGCCGCTTTCGATAACGGAACTGAAGTTGCCGATAAAGCCGGATGTTGCAGCAAGGGTCCCGTCGGTGACCACATCAATTTTCTTGGACCGTTTCACCTTGTCGGTGAGACTTTTGAGATGGGCGGCAACGTTATCACCGGCAAGACTGTTTTTCAGGTTCTGCAGATTACCGCCGATCTTCGATCCCTTCTCGATGACAACGGACTCAAAACCCTGGTCGGCAAGGGAAAGTGCGGCAGTCATTCCTGCTACTCCCCCACCGATAATAAGAGCCCCGGGGTTAACCGGTACCGTCTGCTCGGGGAGCGGCTGAATATGCGCGGCTTTGGACACAGCCATGCGTACAAGATCCTTGGACTTGTCGGTGGCGGCCTCCGGTTCGTTGGCATGCACCCAGGAACATTGATCCCGGATGTTGACCATCTCAAAGAGATTCCGGTTCAACCCGGCATCCTTCAGGGTTTCCTGAAAGAGCGGCTCATGGGTCCGCGGTGAACAGGCGGCAATGACCACTCGGTTCAGCTTCTCATCCTTGATGGTCTTTTTGATCTGCTCCTGGGCATCCTGTGAACAGGAGTAGAGATTTTCGGTGTAGTAGGCAACGTTATCCATGGTGCCGGCATTATCTGCCACCTCAGGACAGTCGACAACAGAGCTGATATTGATGCCGCAGTGGCAGACAAAGACACCGATGCGTACCTCATCCTCATCGGTGACTGCAAGTTCATCCGGATACTC
>JBDLID010000262.1:0-1857 GCA_039715055.1 Thermodesulfobacteriota bacterium
CTTTTGGTTGAGGTGGATACATTATTAAAGGTCACGCAGGGTGAGATGATATCTAAAAAAGCCAGCCCCTTATGGGCAATGGCTGCTTTCAGCATGGTCACCACCTGCTGCTTGTCACCGGAAAAACCACGGCCGACAAAACCTGCCCCGAGCTGGATGGCCAGCTCGCAGAGATCAATGGATTCAAGTGAGGTCTGGTCGCCTTTTTTCGTTTTCGATCCCTTATCAGCGGTTGCGGAATCCTGGCCTTTGGTCAGCCCGTAACAGCCGTTGTTCATGACCACATACACCATGTCCAGGTTACGACGGGCAACGTGGGCAAACTGGCCCATGCCGATGGAGGCGGTATCACCATCCCCGGACACCCCGATACAGACAAGATCCCTGTTGGCCATGTTGGCTCCGGTAGCCACCGATGGCATCCGTCCATGGACAGAGTTAAAGCCATGAGATTTACCGAGAAAATAGGCCGGGGTCTTTGAAGAACAGCCGATACCGGAGAGTTTTACAATCCGGTGCGGTTCAAGATTCATTTCAAAACAGGCCGTGATTATGGCGTTACTGATCGAATCGTGACCACAGCCGGCACACAGGGTTGAAATCGCACCTTCATAGGATCTCCTCCTATATCCCGCTCTGTTTTCCCTTGCTTCGGGATGGCGGAAGGTTGGCTTGGTATAACTCATGGTTTGCTCTCCCTGACACGGGATGCCGGCAGCAGTTCCTGCGCACAGGTCAGCAGTGTGCTGTGGATCTGATTAGTGATTTGGCTGGCAGTAATCGGCAGGCCGTTAAAATTGGTCACCGAGATGAGTTTATCCACTGCAAGCCGGCACTCAGCGGAGAGTAAAATTTTCATCTGCCCATCCCGATTCTGCTCAATCACAAAAACAAAATCGTGGCGATCAATAAACTCAAAGACTGCTCCTTGAAAGGGAAAGGCCAGAATCCGCATATCATTGATCAAGAGCGATTGCTCCGCCAGCAGATCCACGGCCTCCCGAGCAGGCTGGGTGGTGGTGCCGAAATAGAGGGCACCTATCTTGGCTTCTTTATCCCGCAGGGTTATTTCTGGGGCAGGAACCAGACCGCGTGCAGTTTCCCACTTCACCAGCAACCGTTTCATGCCGCGCTCATAGGCCTGACCCTCTTCGGAATAGACCCCATATTCATTATGTGAAGTACCACGGGTAATATAGGCCCCTTTTTCCGGATGGGTTCCGGGGTAGGTTCGATAGCAGATACCGTCCCCATCAACATCGAGATAGCGCCCCCATGGTTTTTTCCATCTTCTCCAGATCGCCCGCGCTCATAACCTTTCCGCGATCATATTTCCGCTTTTCATCCCAGACAAAGGGTTTGCAGAGGTGATTGTTCATGCCCAGATCAAGATCACTCATGACAATGACCGGGGTTTGCAGCCGATCGGCCAGGTCAAAGGCATCGGCTGTCATCTGAAAACATTCAAAGGGGTCACAGGGAAACAGCAGGACATTGCGTGTATCTCCGTGCGAGGCGTACGCAGAGGCGAGCAGGTCAGCTTGCTGGGTACGGGTAGGCATGCCGGTACTTGGGCCGCAGCGCTGGACATTGACCAGAACCATCGGAATCTCGGTAAAATAAGCCAGCCCAAGGAATTCGGTCATCAGAGAGAGCCCCGGCCCCGAGGTCGCAGTAAATGCACGGGCACCGTTCCAGCCTGCGCCAATGGCAATACCGATGGCGGCCAGTTCATCTTCCGCCTGAATAACGGCAAAATTCTTTTTACCGCTCTCCTTGTCTATCCGGTAGCGTTTTGCAAAATTTTCAAAGGCCTCAACACCCGAGGTTGAGGGGGTAATAGGATACCAGCCGGCA
>JBDLID010000263.1:0-1756 GCA_039715055.1 Thermodesulfobacteriota bacterium
GTTAAAAGTTCCGATGTCTCCATAAAAGTTGCCACCCTGGCGTTGACAACCAACCCGCCAGGAGCTGATATTTTCCTGGATGATCAAAAGGTAGCAGGGAAGACACCTCTTGATCTTGACTTGGAAGTGAAACAGCACACTCTTTTTATTTCCAAGGAAGGATACCATGAACTGGCCATTGTTATTGACGCAAAAACAGGAAAAAAAATGCAGCTAAATCTCAACATGCGTCAGCGATGAGGTCCCACTTGAAGAGTAACGAGACCTGTAGACAGGCCGGACTGCTCCGGTGGTTTGATTTCGATATCCGCTACGCCGCAACCAGTGACAAGGGCAGGGTGCGTAAGGGGAATGAGGACTCCTTTCTGATCATGGAAGAAGAGGCCTTTTTCGGGGTTGCCGACGGTGCCGGGGGCCATGAAAACGGAGCCCGTGCCTCCGGACTGACCGTTGAGTCCATTGCTAAATACCTGCGTCGTGAGATTCCGGTCAGCAATGACACGGTCCCCATCGAATCCAGTGAGAATCTTCATCTTACAACTGAGGCCATTCATTATGCCAACACCATGGTCAACCATGAAAAACAGGGGAGCCAGATGGCCTCAACCATTGTCGGCTGCCAGCTCCATCGTCAGCGGCTGCTCCTGGAACATGTGGGTGACAGCCGCTGCTACCTACAACGGCATGGCGAGCTCAGCCTTCTTACGGAGGACCATTCTTTTGTCAATGATCTCTTCCGGGATGGCAAGATTACCAAAGAAGAGATGAGCACCCACAAGTATCGTAACGTTATCACCAGGGCCATCGGTGTGGCCGACAAAGTCAATGTGGACAGCCGCTGGGTCGATTTTGAGGATGGCGACTTTTTTCTTCTCTGCTCAGACGGGTTGACGGGTTTTGTGGATGACGCTCGTATTCAGGAAATTATCAGTCAGAATTCAGATATTGAAAACACCGTCGAACGACTGGTGGATCAGGCCAATCAGGCCGGAGGCCGTGATAATATCACTGCCCTGCTCCTCTCTTTTCAACACCACAGTACATTGGAAGAGACCGTTCTTCTGTAGCTCCGTTACTTTCTTTATTGAGGAGAGGGAACAAAATCTTGACAAGCCAAACCGGGTCATGTAAATAGACTCCACCGCAGGCCCCTTCGTCTAGCGGTCAGGACGTCGGCCTCTCACGCCGAAAACAGGGGTTCGATTCCCCTAGGGGTCACCAAGTGAGAACAAGGAGTTAGCTGGAAACGGCTAACTCCTTTTTTGTTGGCCGTCCATCCTGACATACTGAAAAGTCTTCTTGCAGTATGAAAAAAACTGTATCGCATGCTCAATCAGACCTATATCATTATTGCCTTTATAGGTATTCTTTACGGCTGGAACCGTGAAATTCCCGTTGTCTTTTGGGTGGCTGTGGTTCTGCTGGTGATGTGCTGCTGGAATTGGATACGCGGAAAAGATTGAGTATGTTGGTTTTATCTGTAAATAGCAGCGAGCTTGAACAACAAGGGAGACGATATGGGGTTACTGAACATCAGCAACAGAATAATCGCTGAGTTGGAAAGCGGTTTGAGCCGGGAAGAGGTCTTCCAGAAGCATATTCAATCAAACCCTGCAGAAGCCGCTAAATATGCTTATTGCATTGCAAGTGTCCCCGCACCGTCAATGCGGAGACAGTACCTGCTGATAAATGGAGTACTGACGGTACTGCTTGTTATCTACGCTGTTCTAAATGTTGTTGCCGAATTACCGATCAA
>JBDLID010000264.1:0-1511 GCA_039715055.1 Thermodesulfobacteriota bacterium
GTTGAGTTCAAGGACCCGGTCAACGGTGCCTTTGGAGATGACAATTTCATTTAAACCGAAACGCGGGCTGGAGCAGCTGCCCCCTTGTGATTTAAGGAGTGCTTTAAGCATCATCCGTCGCTCAACGGTCACTGTTCCGTCGATTATTTCATCAAGGGCGTGCAGTGCTTCGTCCTCTGCAAGCTCGGTAAGGAATCCGAGGTAGCCCATGTTGATGCCGATGACTGGGATTCCGTTGCATGCGGCGTGGCCGGCGACCCGCAAGAGGGTGCCGTCACCGCCTAGGATGATAAGGATGTCGCAGTCGGCTTCCAGCTGATCTGAGCAAGCTGTGATTCCCCTCTGATCTAGACGGTCCCGAATTTTTTCAGCAAGGGCTGCAGCAGGCGGGTGATCCTCTCTGGTGATGATTCCAGCTTTTGTCACCGTGATTTTTGTTTTTGTGCGAAAAGCTGTCATGGGGGGATTCGTCCTTCGAAGGCTATTCGGAGCCAAGTTCCCTGGATCGGGCGGCGGAAGCAGACACTGCATCCATCACAGAGCCGCGTAAACCTGCTTTTTCCAGGACATGCTGAGCGGCGATGGTGGTCCCTCCCGGTGAGGTCACCATGGAGCGGAGCTCAGCCGGATGTTTGCCAGTCTCTTCCACCAGTTTGACTGAACCGCTGATGGTCTGCAGGGCAAGTGTCTGGGCAATGGGTCGGGGCAGCCCTTCCTTTATTCCTGCATCAATCATGGCCTCGATAAAGGTGAAGACATAGGCCGGTCCTGAACCGGAGAGGCCGGTGACTGCGTCAAGATCCGACTCGCCAAGAACCACCGCCTTGCCGATTTTAGAAAAGATGGACAGAGTCAGAGCCATATCCTCTTCAGTGGCATCTCCACTTGCAGCCAGCGCTGATGCTGCGCTAAGAACAAGCGCAGGGGTGTTGGGCATGACCCGGATTATCCGCAGGTCAGGACGATGGAGAGCGGTCTTGAAAAATTTAATGGGCAGGCCGGCGGCAATGGAGATCAGCAGGTGAGCGGAACTGACCATGTCCCGGGAATCGTCAAGGACTGAGCCCATTATCTGTGGTTTTACGGCGAGAACAATTGTCGTACATTTCTGCCAGACCGCTGTACCATGCTCGTGGACATTGATCCCATAACTGTCCGTGAGTTGTTTCCGGCGTGGTTCATGGGGCTCAGCGACATGAATGTTTTCTTTTGAGAAGAGTTGAGCGCTGAGAATTCCCTTGATCAGCGCCTCAGCCATCTGGCCGCCGCCGATAAATCCGATTGTTTGTGTCATTGAGTATGATTGAGGAGAAGGTTATGATCGCAGTTGGCCGGTGGCCTAAGGAGATCGATTGTGTTGACAGACTTCTTTTGTACCATGTCTAAGCTGTTTCGTCCATTTTTTACAGGGGGTGGGAGGAACGAAATACAGTGTGGCTTTGTGCGTGAAAATAAATGTAAAATATGCTATTTTGATAAATAATTACTCACAGATTTTATCTTTTGCGGCC